>NZ_JBPXRQ010000016.1:0-123592 GCF_051842895.1 Cytobacillus sp. Hm23 | reverse complement strand
TGGCTCTAATGCTATATATAAACAATTCTGTGGTAGTGATTCGTATATAAATCTCAACGAAGTCCCTATACCAGTTCCAAGATGTAAAATGTTATTAAATTGAAGTTGTTCAAAATCGAGCCTACTATAAGACCAATCTAGAGATTTATAAACGTTATCAATAAATTGCTCATCTGTTTCCTTTATGTAATCATACATAAAATCACTAAATTCATTAATTACTTTTTTTTGATCTCGAACTTTGTAAGAATCTTTGATTGTATTGGAAGTAAATAATATACCATCCTTTATTAAATGTTGTTCATTACATTTACATTGTAATACTCCGTTTAAGATTTGGTTGTTCTGTATATCTCCGTCAATTATATTTAATTCTTGTTGGCATTTTTTACATTCTAATATTGATGCTGAGCACAACTTCATACCCATTTTCTTTATTACTTGGTTCTTTGTAGCATTAAAACGGTCAATTTCAACCTGTAAATTATTTTTTATATTTTGATATTCTATTATTTTATTATCAATTTCAACATATTTTTCATCGAATAACCTTTTATAATACTGATTATTTTGAAGAGAAGAAAGTTTCCCTATCCTTCTATATTGATTAATAGTTTTGATTTCATTTAATGAGAATCCTAAATTTTTCAAGTGAATAATTCCCTTCAAATCCTCATGACATTTATCACCAAATTGATATTGACCTGTAGTTTTTTCAGGTGTAATCAATCCCATATCCATATAATGTCGTACTGTATCAATACTTATTTTATTTTCATTCGCAAATTGCCCTATTTTCACATCATCACTCCTTGCCTACAATTTAAGATATTACAATAATACTTTTCAAAGTATGTATATCCAAATAGAAAGTTGCTGATCAATAAGTAATTCCCCTAAACAATTGTAAAATTATATATAAATTCAACATGGGACAAAGTAAATTTTATTAGTCGATTAAGAATGAGGACAATCAAGATATCACTTTTGTTGCATATTAAGTGAATTAAATTAATCATTCCATTTATCCATATATATTATAACAATTTCAAAAAAGATGTGGATTTATTTGACAATGACTGTGATTGATGTAAAAACCATAGCGTGATTATTTAGTTACCAATCGGAGAGACTTTTATATTTGTAAGGTCTATCTTCACGCCAGATGGCAAACTTGCTTAGTTGAAGAAAGGGGTCAGTAGTTAGATGGTAACCACAATGTCCATTGAGGTTACTACATTATCTGATTTATGCAATATTGCTCAAAACATAGAGAAAGTCGCTTTTCAGTATCATTTCTGAAAAGCTCCAGTTAATTGAATAACAAGTCAGCTGCGCTTTGCATAAATTTTGATCAAAATTGTACTGAAAATGTGGATTTTAAATAAAAGAAACCCACCTGTTTTGAAAAAAGATTGATTAAAATGGGGGATTCTCTTAAATTTGATCACTTAATATTTATAAAAAAGTTTAATCAACAGTTTGCAGAAACCTTTCACAGCAACATTTTCATCTAAAACGGTTTAACTTATTATTAACGGTGCGACTTTCTAACCAATTTGTAAATCAAATAGCCTAAGATATTTAATAAAGTAAATACAATAACCCATCCAACATTTAGACGTTTATGATTATATGCGTTAATTGTTGCCCATATCGTAAACAATGTCCAATAAACAACGATACCTACTAAAAGTAAAATAATTGCTGTTCCTTCGTAACTTTTTGATTCAATACTAACATGCCAGGTATTGTTACTTTCGCCATATCCATTGTAACTTAAAAATCCTATATTATTCCAAAAATTGAATAAGCCTTCCTCTCGAGAACTATATATTGGTTCGGGGTCTTCAGCGGAAGAAAATAATTTTTCATAATCATATAAGCTAATTCCAATAATTCTTTCACTGTTTTTTACAATTTTCTGAATATCAGTTTCGAGTTGTGTTGGTATTCTTTCAATATCGCCTAAACTGTTAAGAATTTGAGAAGCAACCTGGTTATTTTGATCCAAATTAACTTTTTCGATAGGAATTACAATACTAAAAATGAGAGTAGAAATTAAAAGAAATGCAATCGCTGTATACAGTACCCATTTAGCAAATATTTTTTGAGCTTTAAATAATTGGCTTACAACTAAACGCATTTCTTTTTCTCCACCAAATCGTTCAATTGCAATTTCAATTGATTCTTGTTCAGACTTACCTTCTGTTTTCAGTTCGTGAATTGCCTCTAATAAATGGCTTTTCATTTCTGTTTTTAATTCTTGTATTTCCTTTTTATTTCCTCCTGCGTTTTTATAAACTGAATCAACAAATAATTCAATTTGTTTCATATTTTTTTTCTCCTTTCAAAAACGAATCAATTAATTTTTTTACAAATTCCCATTCCGAACGTTTCTGTTCAAAACCTTCTTCACCTAATGGAGTGAGTTTATAATATTTTCTTCTACCTCCTGGCCCTTGTTCATCTCCCCAATAGGATTCAACCCATTTATTTTTCTCTAATCGTTTTAAAGATAAATAGAGTGTACCTTCTTTTAATTCAAATTGATTTTCACTTTTTTCTCGAACCAATTTTGCTAACTCATATCCGTACATATCGCTGTTATGTAATAACGATAGGATTAACGTATCTATGTGTCCTTTCAAAACCTCTTTATTAATTTCCAAAAATTTCACCTCCTCATTTAATAATAATAAATAATACTCTATATAACAAGGTATTAAATTTACATTTATTATTAAATTCAATTATTTAGGAAGTTCATTATTCCACAATATGGCCCTAAAATGAATAATGGTACATATCTATATTTTAGATATGCACCATAACATCCAAAGTTATTAAAACTTGCTCGCACACTTATTGAACTCTACCACCTGTAAGTGAAAGATAATTTATGCTCTTATTCTATTGGTATATAGATGTCTGTCTTACTCTTCTTTTTAAAATCTTTAGGTGGCTCGGTAACATATAATTCAAATGGAAAAGAATCTCTAGGTGTATATTTATCACTTTTCAGTAACCAGTCTGAATAAGCATACTTCCAAGCCTGTTCATACTCACCTAAACTTAGCTCATAATGTAATACAGCATATTTCCCGCCAAACTTCATAGTACCAATTATACCTTCTTCTACTATTTTAGTATTTGAGGGAACCGTCATTGCGACACTAGTTCGCAAATTATTAGGGTCAGTTACGAATGGATTGTCATGGTATATAGTCATTACTTTTGTGAAATTTTCCTTGATTAAATCGTATTTCTTTGCGAATTTGAAGAGTTCATTAAACATCTTACTACTGTTTTTTCTAAACTCTGTGTAAGTACCCTTGAAGCGTATATATATGACTTCCACTTCATAATTCTCCACTGTAATCATTGGCTTTTCCACAAAATCAACTCCTTTGACATTAGTTTAGCGAAGAATACTTATGAATTCTTGTCGTTTCTTGCTTTTCTAAATTCTAACGGAGACATCCCTAGATGCTTTTTGAATGCTTTATTATAGGTACTTACATCATTGTAGCCATATCGAAAAGCAATATCAGTAATACTTAAATCGGTGCGAACAGCGAGGAATATTCCAGACCGCTCTATCTTTATCCTCGTAACAAACTGTTTGACAGTCTCAGAACTATACTTACTAAATATACGATGGAAGTGATACTTGGACATATTTGCGTTAATCGCTAAATCATCTAGTGAAATTTTTTCGCTTAGATTTTTCTCAATATAGTCTTCAGATTTGTTAATTAATCTAATATATTCGTCCATTCTACACACCAATCAAGTTTTTTTATAATTATAACTAAATAGATAAAGTGAATACCAGCCAAATATCTCTTCAAATTATCAACTATTGAGTAGTCAAATTTATAATCTCTTTCTTTTTCTATGGTATTGAATCTATACACTATATTTGATTGTTCCTTTAATTAATCTGCCGTTACTTTTAGCGCAGAATTTCACAATTTCTTCTATATTTTAACCTGCAAATCGAATTTTCTTTAAAAGTATTGTTCTAGGATATGGCCTAAAATGAAAAAGATACTAATCTATATTACAAATTAGCCCCATTTTGTATTATGAGGTCAGCCAGTAATTTTTCTGGCTGACCTATTTTAGATAAGTATAATCCTTAAAGTAGTCAAGATAACCTTTACTATATTCTTGCGCCTTATTGTGGAATAACTAATGCATATTACTTTTCTTAATTGGGGATTATTTTTCTTAAGAAACCAATAATATAATTATCCCCAAATATCTACAATCGACATTCCTGTCTCAATCCTTATTCTACTTTGTGATAAATAATCCATTCCCCATTGATTAAGCTGGGTTACATCACAATGTTTGTACATTCCTACATATGCTATTACCTCTCTTAATTGTAAAAACAGTGGAATTTGATTTAACCAATAATCTTCTATTAAATTATATTCCTGGTAGCCTTTTAAATAGTATTCCATAAAATGTCTTGCTTGTAATATCCTCTTCTCTTTCCCCTCTTCTCCACCATGTACATAAACAAAGTAATACAATGTAATCGCGACATCCTCAACAAACCAACTATATTGTGCTTCATCAAAATCAAAAAGAGTAATTCCATTTTCGTTCACTAAAAAGTTATTTACATTGATATCTCCATGAATTAAGCCGTAAGAATCATTGTCTTTAATTAGTACATTGTTTATTTTATTAATAAGCTGAATACTTTGGTCGTAAACCAATGTTTGTTCTAACGGAATAAACTGTTTCATATTTTGAAGATAATAATTATTACTCCATTCATGCCTCTTTATATTTTCCCGAGGGAGGATGTACTTTTTTGATAATTTATGAATTTTACCTGTTATTTTTCCAAGTTCTTGATACAAATGATGATCATTTAGGCACTCTGGGTACCCCATTTTTCTTCCTTCAGCTCTGATGAATGATGTAACTGTGAGATAAACATCCTCATTAATCTCTATTATTTCAGTAAGTGACCCAGTTTGTGATCTTATAGGTTTTGAAACTAAAACACCGTTATTGGCTAGAAATAAAATCCAATCAAGTTCTCCTTTAACCAAGTCCTCATTCCTATGCAAACTTGGGGTGAATCTCAAGATATAAGAAAATCCGTTTTTCTGATATCCATAAATGATATTTTGCGAGGTACCTATAAAAGTTAATGCTTGAATTGTTACACCAAATTTTGTAGCACCTAAATTAACGACTTTTTGATTTATTAAATCTTTTATCTCTTTTTCCATTACTGATATCCTCCCATGAGTTTTATTGAACTTAGATGAGAAAATATCTTTTCCTAATAGCACTAAAGCAATGGCACTTGTTAATTGTCATTTTTTCCATGCTCCTTTCACTATAAAAAAGCTAGTATGTAATTCGCCAGTGGACCTTTACATTCCTTTTTAAACAACAAAAGGTACTGATTAATCATTTATTCATAATAAGCCATGTTAAATAAAGAATAACCGGCTAAATTGAGTTTTATCGAAAATATAAAGATTTACAATTTAAAAGAAATCTATAATCATTGCTCTATTACAGCGCCATATTGTGGAATAACAGATTCAGAAAAGTGATTAGTCTAATAAACTTCTAGACTCATTATTCATTGTGTTTACTTATGACATTATTAATGCAAACTGTTGTCAGTAGCATCATCAATAATCTCTACCACTTCAATCTTACCATTAATCAAAAGCTCTGGAAGTTCATTAATAACATTACCATTCCAATATTCTCTCGCTTGTTTAATTTTTTTAGAGAACGTAGCTCCATCTTCTTTTGGCAAAAGGTTTCCGTCACCTTCAAAAGAATTCCCTATTACTCGAAGTTTAACTATTTGTAAAACCTTTCTGTTGTATGAGTCAAATAATTCTTTCCATTTCAGAACGTCTTCATAGCTTTTAGCAGCATAAAGGCATGACAATCTTGAAGGGTAATGAGGATACTCTTGCAGTCTGACCATTTCAACTATTACTTCTCTAATAGCTCTGATTGTTTGGTCAATATACCTAATAGCTACTTCTGCATTTTCTTTATCTAAGTTCAAACCTTCATTTGTATAGTTACTATATGCCATCTGTATAAAGTCTTCACCTTTAGAATTTAATTGTTCCCTCTCAAAAAAGAAACGGTATAATGTATTATTTTGGTTGTTATCAAAATTAATTATCTGTCCAAGGTTCATTTTGCTTCTAGTAACAATATGATAAACAAAAAATTCATTCTTATCCATATTCCGTCCCTCAATCCTTCTATCTTTATTTAAATTAAACCAATTCTATTAAAGTTTCGGTAAAAACAACTAACTTTGTGAAAACAGCGTTGCATTTAAATCAATCTTTTATTGTAAGCCATTTTATTTCTGTCAATTTGTTAATGCTAGGTCTTATAAACCATTGCATATAATGCTCTATAACTCTCCCTAACAATTATTCCTTCCGTTTCAATCAATTATGTCTGCCCTTATAGCTCTTGGGGTTGGAGCCTTATTAATTGTTTTGTTCCAATAATCAACAAAGAAAGTAAAATTTTTACAATAATTAGTTTTATCACTGGTATCGTTATTATATTAATCCTTATTTTTATTCTAATTTCACCTCGCATTGTTATTACTTATAATTTGGATGAATCTAATACTAATAAAATGAAAATCGAAAGAAGAATATTAGATGAAATAAATGAAAAATAGTAACTATTATCAGCACCTTTCTTTAAATGATAGAGGTGTTTTTTTGATTGTTAGAATTATGATCCACAATGCTTATTATGTTTCATAATCTTTTAACGAAAATTTATTCTCATTCTCCAGAGCTCATCATAAGATAATAAATACTTAATCTTTCTATAAAGGAGTTAATTATATGTCTGTTGTGTATATTACAAATGGTGGAAATAGCACTGTTTCTGTCATTGATACCAAAACTCATTCAGTTGTTACTACAATTCAGGTTGAAAATAGTCCTTTTTTGGTTACGTTTACTCCTGATGGAAAGCTAGCTTACGTCACTAATAGTGTTGATGGAACTGTTTCTGTCATTGATGTCAAAGCTCATTCGGTTATCTCTACTGTTCAAGTTGGACAGTTGCCTCTGTTATCAGATTACAACGTTGAATTATATCTAATATAGGATGGACTTAGGTACTTCCTGTGAGCCTGTTAGCCGTTCATATGCCTGTAACACACCATGGACTTTCATAATTGCGAGTCTTACTCATCCACTGCTAACCTCACATTAAGTGATATACACATTTCTATGTATAGCCAGTTTAGACCCGTACATTCAGAAGTTCGTCAGCTTAACCCTTTCTTTTGGGTTCGTTTGCATTCTCACCATATTCATCCAACTCAAGCATGATGATTTACGCCTCCCCCTAGGGTAGGTTTTCGTCAACCGAATTGATACGGTAAATTCTTATGCCTTTTTGCCGAGCTTATAACACTATTATTCTTACTAAATCAAGTGCTATTCGACTAAGAGAAAGCCCTTCTAGACGTTACTCTATCATTTGACTCTTCAATATAATCCTTCAATTCCGAAAGGAGTTGTCTAACCTTTACCCGAGTAATGTATCCCATCCTCAATTTAAGTTAGAAACGTTTCGCACCACAATATGGCCCTAAAATGAATAATGGGATTAATATTTAAGCTTATTTTTTAAAGTTTGTAGATTCAATGTTAGCTGCATCCCAAAAAGGGTACATCTCATTCTCAAGACAATCTAATCAATGCAGATGCTGCTATTGATGCTAAGCCTTTTCTTTTATGCAATGGATGTGTGACAACTTCAATTTCAATTTCAATTTCAATTCCATGATTGTACGACTTTCTTTTAGAATCTATACATTAGTGATACACCAGAACTCCCATAGTATTTAACTATGAAAAAGATTCTGAAAATGGCGACGTGGAACATCAAGTAAACAAAAATAGGCAGAGCATTTCCCCGCTTTCGTATAGCGATTAAGTGATATTAATTTTTATTACTCATATAAGAATTGATCATTTTAATTTCTTTTTCGAGCTTTAATCTCCTCTGCAAAATTTCTTTTTCTTCTTTCTTAAGCACATCAATATGATTATTAAGTTGCTTCATCACATCAGTAATCAATTTTTCATTTCCACATCCATAAGCCTTTTTCAAATCAAACATTAATTGAATATCTTTAAGACTAAATCCCATTGACTTTAAATCCATAATCATTTGGAAATCATCTATTTCTTTTTTTGTGTACACTTTACGATTATGATCCCATGATGGTTGTAAGAGATTCATATCTTCGTAATGACGGACTGTTTCCTTAGTTGTATTTACGGATGATATAAATTCCCCTATCTTCATTTTACTCTCTCCTCATTTTTGTATTGACGCGTGGTAAACCACACATGGTTAAATCACTATGAATACTAGAAAATGGAGGTGACTGACATATGATATCTTTAGCTTTGGCAATTTGTTTAGCAAGTTTTTATGGTGGAACGTGTATCTTAAGTGGAATTATACAATTTCCGAAAAAATTAATTCCAACTTGGGCAGCTCTGAGTATGGTAATCACTGGTTTAGTATTAATCGGTACAGCTATTTTAGTTACAGCGAACTCGATATTCTTTTATGTTTTATCCATCTGTTTGATAACGCTACATTTATTAGCAATATATAATGGACTATACATGCACCATAGGCTTAATTTATTTCATCATACAATAAGAGTTATTTTTTCTGTAGTAATTATTATTTTATTTGTAATTTAATTCCTGTCACACGCTATCACTATATACTATTATTTGGAATTACCTGTTATAAATTCTATAGTCAATGGTACCAAGTCTTCAGTTAGCTCTTTTGTGTAAAAGATTGTATAATATTCAAGCCGCTTTTCACCAATTGGTATTTGATGTTCAAGCTCATAGTAATACGATATACTGATAAACTCTCGGCTTTCTGTGCTCAACTGGTCAATATGCAGGATAGAAGTCATTTTGAAACAAGATTGATTAAAATGGCTTCTTCCCCTATAGAGTTTATATCGTTTTTATTAGAAATGAATCATTTTCTATATATATTCTTCCATAATCAAAGCTCCATTTAGTAGAATAACGATTGAATTTTAAAAGCTACTTCTTTTGGTTTAACATCAACAGATGGTAACTGGTTTTTTTAATCCACATAAAAAGATAGGTTCCTCGATTTCTATTCTTATCTGTATATTCTACACCTTTTCCTGTGCCAAAATTCCCCCCTATTATCTCAGCGAGGAAAAAATATTGTGTACCATTATATTGAACTTTTGCAAAACATTCATTTATCTTAACCGTTACATCCAACTCCTCTAGGGCTTATCTTATTGCTCCCTCTTCAGTTGTCTATCCATTATGTATTCCTCATCCGGGGAATACATAATAAACTGAATCTCCCACAACTCTATGAATAAGACATACTCTTTTATTTTCAATTAAAACTACTGATCCTCTATTCTTTATATTTCCCCCAAGTTAATTAATTTTTAACAATTAAATACCAATTAAATGATTTTGTATCAGGTATAATCTTCTTTAACTAACAACCCTTAAAGTTCAAAGTGTAATCTTTGCATTTAAAAACGAACTATATTCTTCAATAAATAATTGAGCCTCTTCTAAGAATGGATAATGATTACTTTTTTCAAATATTATCAATACTGAGTTAGGTATATTCTTACTCATTTCAAGAGAGTACTTTATCGGACATTGTACATCATATCTACCACAAATTATTAATGTGGGTGTTGTTATAAGTTTCAATTTTTTTGTTACATCATATACTTGCACTTCTCTACTAAAGTAGTTCAACCTAATTGCTGACATTTCTTTACTAATATTTAATGAAAAATATTCATCATACCTTGCAGGTTCAAATAAAGATAGTTTTGTTCTCGCAACTTTTAGTTCATTTCTTTCTTCTATTGATAAGTTTGGCTTCTTTAATAATTCACTTAGTTCTTGCATTCGTTGAAATTGTGGGTGTGCTGAATTATAAATGCAATCCATGGAGAACGTCATATATTCCCTTGCTGCTGCCCCAACTATAACATTGAAATTTAAATGGTTGGAAAAATAAATACCATAAATAATACCCAACATACCTCCCGTTGAATGGCCTGCAAATCCCCACCTTTCAAAACCTAGTGATTCACGGATTGCTTCTAAGTCAAAAACAGTTTCCAATAAGCTTAACTGATAGGGTTCGTTTGCCTTTTCTGAATTACCTACCTCTCTTAAATTTACTAAGATTACTTTATTAAATTGGGTAAAGGTTTCTGCAAAATAATCTCCTGTTTCATTAAATTCAGAGTAATGGTGAGTAACACAAAGAGGTTCCCCATTACCCTTTTTATATATTTCAAATACACCACGCTCTGTTAAAAGATGTTCCCTTTCCCATTTCTTCATACAAATCCCCTTTTTCCAAAATTCTTGTATCTTACCTAATAACTCCTTTCTAAATTTTAACATCATTTATTAATTTTATTATTCAACAATATGGCCCTAAAATGAATAATGGCACATATCTATATTTCAGATATGCGCCATATCGTATTATGAGGTCAGTCAGTAACATTTCTGACGGACCTTTTTTAATTGGTATTACTCATAAGATAGTAGGGATAGCCTTAACTACATTCTTGCGCCAAATCGTTGAGGATCAGCACAACAAAAAGGAGGCAACTCCCCCCCTTTTGTATATTATTTTAATGGTATAATGTTAAGCCCATGCTTGTGATGTTCTTTATGACGGGACATAAGGAGAATATTATTTGTTTATTCATAGTAAAGGGATTAAGTGAAGGACTGCTTCTTAAAAGGAAAAGGTGTTTGAGAGCATTATGCTATTATCTCTTATCATAGTCGATCTGATATTTACAAAATATTGGTCACTATGTCATGAAAAAACCGATGTTTTATTTGCAGTAGGAATTTAAAAAATGACATTGAGGTCCATTTGTGGGATCAGGGATTGTTGAGTGAGTATATTTAAAATGCACAAAAGTAAAATGGTATTATAATTATACCGCTTTTTAGAAATAGTAATATTAAACGTAAACACACACAGTTGTATCTACTTGAAAATATTTCTTGTAATTATTTCACCATTAGATCAACCAATCAATGTAGTGAGCGGGTTTATAACTATTTAATACATACCTTAGAAAATCATCTAAAGCTATAAAAAAGCCGCATATTCTATTTCAGACGGCTTTTTTACCCTACTTATAAGTTCTTTAAAATCTGTTTATATTCTTCTTTATCAATTTCTCCTTGAACATAACGTAGCTTTAATATATCTAATGTATTATTGTCACCTCTATTATTTTGTTTCCCTGTTTTAAAGACAGTTAGCAAGTCAAAAGTTAAATTTTTGGCTATTTTTATTAATTTGAATAAATCACCTGTTTTCAAAAGATAGTAAAATATTATAATGGATAGAACTAGATTTAACACCTCTATTTCACCTCTTTACATCTTAATAGTTTTTAGAATGGCTTGAAGTTCATCATGTGTAATCTCACCACGAGCATAACGCAACTTCGCAACCTCTTCTGCTTCAATGACTGTTGTACCCTGCTTGTTATATGATGAAGCACTAGTTCGATGTATCTTTTGATTTTTAAATATTAATATTAAACCTACCGTGATAAGGCCAATCACAATAATTGTCATAAAAGAACCATTAAACATCATATCAAAATTGTTGAATCCTAATGGCATTCCATTATATCCGTAAAATCCTCCATTACCTCCAAAGGATCCCATATGTCCTCCATTCATCATATATATTCTCCTTTCCTATTTGTTTTTATTATAATAATGCTATTAATTTTTGATATTCTTCTATAGAAATTTGACCTGATGCATATCTATAATCGATTACATCTTTAAGATCGTTTGTGCTGTTGGTTTCTTTAGATTGTAGATTCCTTAATAATTTTTGTAGTTCACCAGTTTTATACAGATAAAGACTAATAGCCAGAATAAGTATTAACAACATAGTTTCATTCCTCCAACATTTATATTTTTTGAACTTTTGTAGGGTTCCTGAGTAATTAGCCTGCAATTTTTAATACATACTCATTCCTCTCAAATTACTGCTCTGAGATGAACCACCACCCCCATGCATTCTCTTATATAATTCTTCTTGTTCTTGATAGTCCAGATTGGGATGCATATCACTCATGTATGGTTCCATTTGTTCAAATTTCACAATTCCTTCTTCCATGAATTGTTGCATACTTTCAAAATTGCCTGTGACCATCCAATCCGTCATTTGATCATAACTTACATCCTGTTTTCGATTCACCGAATTTTCATCTAGTGTATCTTTTTCAGAAATTAGAGATAGTCCTGCTCCACCTGTAAATACAATAGCTGCTGTAATAACACTATTAAGTATATTCATTTCTAATCAATTCCTTTTATAAGTTATTTTTGGTTTTACTTAAAGAATCTTTTTCTTGATTTCCTCAAATTCTTCAAAGGAAATTTCTCCTTTTGCCAGCCTAGACTTTGCAATTTCTATTGCATTTGAGTTTGTTGCTGACTGAGTTCTATTTTCGGCAACTGGATGTTGATTATTAACCACTAAATAAATAAGATAACCAATGATTAAAAAACCCAATATCATCATGAATGATCCACCTCCGAGTCCAAAATTACAAAATCATGTCGCGAGCTCATCGTTGTCTTATTAATAAATCTCAATCCATTTCTTTATTTACTGCGATCAATACACTTAACTAGACGTTGTTCAATTTCATTAGCTTTACTATCTAGATTGGCATCGTCTAAGATACTCATTAATGTGGTTGGTTTAACCATCCCTATTTTGTTGGTTTCTTGCTCCCCGTACACCACGATTTTGCATGGTAAAAAATATCCTACTTGATTTGTAATTGATAAAACTTCTTTTGCATCAAAAGGATTGCATACTTCTAAGACATAAAAATCTTGATTATATTCTAAACCTTTAGCATTTAGTTTATCTTTAATATTGAAACTCCATAAAATACTAAACTGTTCTTTAGATAAATTCTCCTCCAAATCTTTGAGTATTTGACTTACTGGTTTTTCGGTATTAACGGTAAAGTGAAACATCTAATCGCCTCCTATTTTTTTGTGTGATCTTTGAATTTGTTTTCTTTACTTGCTCTTATCATAAGCAATACTTGTAAAGATCTTGTGAGCAACTTATGTGGAAGTTATGTAGGTTTACTCACTAATACCAAAAACGAAAGGAGGACAAATAAAAAAAGACTAAGTCCAGTGGCTTAATCTCCTATTTCTGTATTAGTACATATATTTAATTAACTGTTTAATGAACTCACTATACATAAATAAAAAGAGAATAATCACCAAAAATATTTATCGTGAAGTTACCTTTTATTTGATAGGTGCTACTATTAACTTTCTAATGATGCTATAAAATAAGTCATCTTTCTCTTCAATCAACAAGCCCGCACTATTTATATTATCTAATGTTTTACGGTTAACATTTGCTCCCCACGTATTAACTGTTATAGGGTTTAATATATCCATCATTTTTCCTACTATTTCATTCTCACTTCTCATATGTTCCAACATAATAATTTTTCCATCTTTTTTACAGACTCTGCCCATCTCTTTTAGCCCTTTTACAGGATCAGGTACAGAGCAATAAACACAAGTCGCTATAACATAATTAAAAGTATTGTCAGGAAAATCCATCTGTTGCGCATCCATTTCATTTAGAGTTACTTGATAAGGTAGAGAAAGGGTATTAACCTTATTCCTTGCATGCTTCAGCATACCTGGACTAAAATCGATACCTGTCAAATGAATATCGTCTGGATAAAATAGAAAATTTGCACCGGTACCGACACCTACTTCTAGAACATTTCCTTTTACATTTTTGAGTAAATCTTTCCTCCAACTCTCCTTTATCATCCTATCCATGGAATCGAATATCCTTGACACCCGATTATAACGCTTCTTAATCTTTTCGGTTAATTTTTGATCCATATCAAATCTCTCCTAGGACATATTGGTTTAACTTTTTTATTTTAAAAGATGGAAAATTAAAGGCCACTTAAGACAAAAGAAGTAAACTTGACGGTATTGAACTTACTTTATTGGGAACTGTACTTCTACAGTTGTCCCAACGTTTAATTGACTGGTTATTTTAATATCTCCTTGATGTGCTTCTACTAATGCCTTGACGATTGATAACCCAATTCCCACTCCTCCAGTTTTTCGGTCACGGGATTTATCACCTCGATAGAATCTTTCAAATAAGAAAGGGAGGTCTTCCTCACTTATTCCTTCACCTTCATCTTTAACTATGAAAACAATTTGATCATGATTTACTTCTAAATGAATAGAAACTGTTTTCCCTTGTGGTGTATATTGTAGAGCATTATTCACTATATTAGTTAAAATTTGAATGATTTTATCACGGTCTCCTGAAAACCATAAAGATTCAGCAGGGTATTCAATTTTTAAATCCACCCCTTTTTTCATAAACAATGGACTAAATTGATGTTTTATAGAAGATAAGAGATTTTCAATCTCAATCTTTGTTTTATCTAATCTAATTTGTGGATTTTCTGCCGCTATTAATGTTTCTAATTCATTAACTAGACGAACTAACCTCATAAGTTCCTCATGACATTGCTCTAACCTCTTTGAGTCAGGTACCCATATACCATCTTGAAAGGCTTCGATATGACTTCTTAACGTTGCTAGTGGTGTTCTTAGTTCATGTGCAAAATTAGCTGTAAATTGTTTTCTTAGTGATTCCTCTTTTGCTAAAGATTCTGCAAGCTGATTAAAAGACTCTCCTAGAGGCTTCATTTCATCTGTCAATTCCTGAATAGGCACTCGCGTTCGCCATTGATGATTACGCAACTCTATAATTGCATCTTTTAACTTTATAAACCCTAATGTGAAACGATTTGAAAATAATAAACTAAATAAAATCGATAGAACAACAATAACTAATAATGCTAAGATAATATTTCTTTTTATTGATTTCAAAAAGATAAAATCCTCACCCATTAATTTTTCTGGATAGAATACTGTTAAATTACCAATTAGTTTATTATCTTTTTTTAGCTGGTATGAAGCTGATCGATAATCACTAGAATCAATTGAAGACTTCATCCCACTCATCATGCTCATCATTGATTGCATTGATGTTGTATCAATTAATAAATCACCGTTAATATCAAAGAGTTTATAGTATAAATTTTCCGTCATTGCATGCTCATGCATAATATTACCTAGTTGCTCGCTAGTTAACTCACCCGTCTCATCATATTGTTGAAGCACTTCCTTTTTAATCGCTTCTATCCGTTCCTCTCTGTTTCTTTTAAGATAATCAGCAAATTGATTTTCAACGCCAAAAAAGATAGTAAAGCTTGTAATGAAAACACCACTTAAAGAGACAACTAAAAGATACATTAATATCCTTGACCTAAGTGTTAATCTCATCCTTTTCTCCTCCAAATTTATACCCCATTCCGAACACAGTAACGATAAATTCAGGGTGACGAGAATCGGTTTCAATTTTTTTGCGCAAATTTTTTATATGGGTATCAATACTTCTTTCGTAGCCTTCAAAATAGATACCATCTTCTTGTATTTTTTCCAATAAATCTGCCCTACTGTACACTCTTCCAGGATAGCTCGCCATCGTAATTAGAATTTTATATTCATTTGGAGTTAGAGCGAGTATGTCAGCATTAAGCTTTACTTCCTTTTTCACATGATCAATTATCAACTTTTGATCATTAAAACTAATTTGCTTCACATCTGTCATTTGCTGTGTTCTTCTTAATAACGCTTTAACTCTTACAACAACTTCTCTAGGACTAAATGGCTTTTTTACATAATCATCAGCACCAATCACGATTCCATTAATCAAATCTTCTTCAGCTGATTTAGCAGTAAGCATGATAATGGGCATATGGCTATCCTTTCTTATCAACCTACATACTTCTTCACCAGAAATATCAGGTAACATCAAATCTAATACTATAAGGTCTGGACTCTGTTCCTTCACCTTTTTTAATGCATCGATACCATTAGAAGCAAAGGAAATATCCCATCCTTCTTTTTCAAAATAAGCTTCCAGCACTTCTAGTATTACTTGTTCATCATCAACTACGAGAATTTTAGTCATTAAATCCACCTCTCATATGAATATTATCATCTTCTTTACGAAAAAACATAATCTCCATAACTTCCACACAACTTGAACATATAAACTCCATATTCAGTATCTACAATGAAAATATCTAAGAAAGGAGTTGGAAAAAATGAAAAAAATTTTATTTAGTTTGTTAGGTAGCACCATTATCTTAGGAGGAACCGTATCTTATGTATTCGCTCAATCAAATGATGAAGGTAATGACAACTTTAACTTTGGACAAATGAAGCCTTATATACAAGAAATGCACCCTGAGTTGTCTACACAAGAGCAAAAAGATATGTTTGATAGCTGCCATGGAGAAGATGGGGCTATGGAAAACTATAACGAGGACATGATGAATAGTTTTTAGAGAAAAGACTCTGTAGTCCTTTATATGTTTGGACTAAGATCCTTTCTATTCAAGAGGAGCTTTTGGGGACTTTCTAAATGATTTTCAATATCCCGTTGAGGGACCAGATTTATGGATTCCCACAGCCCCGCCATTTCCTAATATTAGATATATATTTCTTCCTAGTGTTAATTCTTTTATTATAATGTGAAAATTTAACAGAACATACACCTATGATAGATAAATACTATTATCACCATAAAATTTACCCCCTTTGGACAAGGGGGTATAACTATTTATTCCTGTACGGCAACTTCTTTATTATAATTCTCTACTTTTTTTGTAGTAATTTATTTTGATCTTTTAAATACTGAATCTCTCCTTCTAACTGCTTAACTTTATAGCTTTCTAGTCTATTATCTCCATTAAAGTTATCACTATGTTCATTTACATGGTTATGATTCTTATGGTGTCCATGATTTTTATCTCCATGTTTATGATCTTTATGACTACCATGCATAAATAGCATCATAAGCGGACATATAAGGAGAATTAGAAGCAACATCCAGTTAAAAATGCAACACCTCCCCATATTTAGTCATATACTTTTTTAATTACGCTACGACCTCATAACCAGCTTCCTCAATTATTTCTTTTAATTTTTCAACACCCACTGTTGTCGGTTCATACTTAACTTCCACCGTTTTACCAGATAAATTCACTTCTGCATGACACACTCCTGCTATTCCATCAAATCCACCTTCAATTGAATTTACACAATGATTACATGACATACCTTCAACATTAAAAATAATAGTTTTCATATAACTCTCTCCTTGTATATTGATAATTTTTTATATATAAAATTCAAGACGCACTGGACGTTCTGAATGAAGAAAAGAATGTCTAACCCTCAACTAAGAATTCAGCTTACAGCTGGCTTAAATCTCTTTAAGCGTAAAGCATTCAACAATACAGAAACAGAGCTAAAGCTCATTGCAGCTGCTGCAAACATTGGGCTTAACAACGGCCCTCCAAATAGGAATAAAATCCCCATCGCAACTGGAATACCTGCTGTATTATAGGCGAAAGCCCAGAATAAATTTTGTTTAATATTTCTAATGGTAGAATGACTTAATTCAACCGCTGTAGGTACATCCATTAAATCACTTCGCATTAAAACAATATCTGCTGATTCCATCGCTACATCTGTACCTGAGCCTATTGCAATTCCAACATCAGCCTGAGCTAAAGCTGGTGCATCGTTTATACCATCTCCGACCATTGCCACTTTCTTTCCTTCTTCCTGAAGTTTTTTTACTTCACTCGCTTTATCTTCAGGCAATACTTCACTTAATACTCGATCAATGCCTACTTGTTTCGCAATTGCTTCAGCTGTTCGTTTATTATCACCAGTAATCATAGCTACTTCAATACCTTTTTCATGAAGCTTTTCAATAGCTTTTACACTATTTTCTTTAACTGTATCTGCTACAGCAATGATTCCGGCAATTTCATCATTCATGGCAATATACATAGGTGTTTTTCCTTCATTAGCTAAATGATCAGAAGTATCAGCTAGTGAACCTAAAGTAATTTTTCGATCATCCATCAGCTTTCTATTTCCTAGTAATAATTTATTATTGTCTACCGTAACCTCTATACCATGCCCTGGAATCGCACTAAAAGAACTTGTTTTCTTTAAGCTCAATCCTTTTTCTTCTGCACCTTTGACAATAGCTTCACCTAATGGATGTTCCGATCCTTTTTCAGCAGATGCTGCTAAAACTAACAGTTCTTCCTCTGTTATGCCATTCGATACAACTATGTCCGTCACTTTTGGTTTCCCTTCGGTGATTGTTCCAGTTTTGTCAAATACTATAGTTTGTAATTTATGCGTTGATTCAAGAGCTACTCCACTCTTAATTAATACTCCATTTTCTGCACCTTTACCTGTACCAATCATAATAGCTGTTGGGGTGGCTAACCCTAGAGCACAAGGACATGCGATTACAAGGACTGAAATAAAGATTGTTAAAGCGAAAAGCGCTGTTTGACCACCGATGTACCAAGCAAGCCCAGATAAAATCGCAAGACCTATAACAATAGGTACGAAATATCCAGAAATAAGATCGGCCATTTTAGCAATTGGTGCTTTGGAACCTTGTGCTTCTTCTACTAACTTAATAATCTGAGCGAGTGCTGTATCCTTTCCAACTTTTGTTGCTCTATATTGTATTGTTCCATTTTTATTAATACTTGCACCAATGACTTTATCGCCAACATTCTTTTCAACAGGTATACTCTCACCAGTTAACATTGACTCATCAATGGCTGTCATCCCTTCTACGACTACACCATCTACAGGTAACTTTTCACCTGGTTTAACGATAACAATATCATCAACAATCACTTCATCTATTGATATTTCTACTTCTTTTCCATTCCTAATGACAATAGCTGTCTTAGGCGCAAGCCCCATTAATTTTTTAATTGCCTCTGATGTTTTGCCCTTTGTTAATGTTTCAAGGTACTTACCCAATGTTATCAATGCTAGAATAACTGCCGCAGTTTCAAAGTATAAGTCTTTAGCAAAACTTTCATTTCCTGCAAAAATCATAGCTGTAGCAAAAATTCCATATACCACTGCTGCACTCGTTCCTATGGCAATTAATGAATCCATATTAGGGTGCCTTCCTATCAATGTTTTGAAGCCCACCCGATAAATATTTCTGTTTACTATAACAACAGGTATCGTCAGAACTAATTGAATTATTGCAAAGGCTTCTGGATTATATGCCGGATCTATGGATTTTGGTAGAGGTGCTCCTACTAAATGACCCATCGCAATGTATAGTAATGGTGCTGCAAAACTTGCAGAAATCCAAAAACGCTTCCAAAGACTTTTAATTTCCTTCTCTTTCTTTTCTTTGTCTTCATCAACAGTATCAGAAGACCCTCGTTCTTCATGCGCTTCATAACCTGCTGTAGAGACTGCATCTATGATGTCAGAAGCAGACACAACTGAAGAATCATATTGAACACTCATTTTCTCTGTTGCTAAATTTACGTTAGATACTAAAACACCATTCAATTTTTTTGTTGCTTTTTCGATTCTTTGAGAGCAAGATGCACAAGTCATTCCTGTAATTGAAAAAATCTTATTTTCTGTTTCTATTAGTGCTTTATACCCTGCCTTCTCGACAGAGTTTTGTATGTCTTCTACCGAAATTGAATTCTCATCAAAATCAATTGTTAATTTTTCTGTAGCTAAGTTTACATTCGATTCTTTAACACCGTCTAGCTTTTGTGTTACTTTTTCAATCCTTTGTGCGCAAGATGCACAAGTCATTCCTTCAATGTTCATTGTTCTTGCAGTCATTTGTTTCACCCTTTCTAAACAATATTCATTTAATTACCTAAACACCGAATTCTCCAAACTAACAAAACTATTTTGTTTCTCTTCTACAAAATGATTTATTAAATTCACTATCAATAATTCCCATTAGCGTTTTTTGCTCTTGATCCACATCCTTTACATTGACATTGACCTGGAATACAATTACACTCAACTTCCTCTACTGCTTCCTCTTTCTTCTTTGCTAAAGTTTCTTCTAATAAATCAATGTCATCAAAACTTAAGGTTGCCTCTGAGATCATAGAAGCCAGTTCATTACCAACTTGTTTACTACAAATATTTTCAAAAAAGCTCTCCCTAACAGTTTTGAGACTTTCATTTTCTGAAACGGCAGCCGTATAGATATATCGCTTTCCATCAGATTTTGTATTTAACATCCCTTTTTTTACGAGGCGACCAATTAATGTTTTTGTTGTAGCTTGTGCCCATTCTCTTTTAGCTTCTAAAACTTCGCTAATATTTTTGCTAGTCGCATGATTAAGTGTCCAAACTACCCGCATTACTTCCCATTCTGCGTCAGTTATTTTTGATTTATCTTCTGTTAACATATATTTCACATCCTTATCGTTTACAATTGTAAACGTTAATAATGTTAGTTTACAATTGTAAACGATAAATGTCAATAACTCAAATAATTTTTTCTAATTGTTAACATTTATACGAGTTTACTTGGGTATCGACTCATTGTTTATCTCGACCATTACTTAATAGCGACATCAATAATATTATCAAAAAATCTCACACGAATACGAAACCTCAGTTTCCTATACATATTGTGTTGTTTTGACAAAATCGGTGGAACACCTTTCACCATATACTGATGAAATTATTTATAAACTCTGTGATAAACTTTGTTGTGCTGGAGTATAGCAGAAATGAATAGAGCTTCTTGAAGGTTTGTTTTTGGCATCTTCACCTATTTAGCTCAAGGCTTATTTGCCGATTTTATCTTCGAAGTTTGAATATTTTATGTGTTTCACAACATGTAAAATTTCTTTAACAACATTATCACTGTTCTTAGATTTAACAGCATCAGTAATATACTCTTTAATATGATTTTCTATCAAATTTGCAGTAACAGTGTTCAGATTGTATTGAATTATTCTTATATGTTTAAAAAACCCTTCAATATCATCCTCATGCTGAAGAATCATTTGCTGAAGCTTTCTTATCTCTATCTCTGCCTCCAGTAATATTATAAATATCAATCCGTTTTTCATTGCTTCACCCCAACTATTACGTAGCCCTTAGCAGTCTATATTATATTTGTCATTTGTTAATAATTCGGCTTAGATGGTGTAATCATGTGTACGTTTTTCATATACTTGTTATATTCTTCTCAAAACGATTTAATTATTACCTCATATTCTTACTCAGATTACAAAACTTAAAAGTAATTCCTTCATTGTCGCTATTGTATTACGTTGGACAAGGAAGACTCATATTGCTAACGAAATCCACTATTGTGTGAATGTCCTATTTCTCAAATATAATAATCTAAATTATTGAATAATTTATGGAGTTCAAAATTTGTAACAGAATGTTCATTTATTTTTGATTTCATCTAATCCAACTTCTATATGTAGATGGGAATTAATTATTTTTCATTATATTGTTAGCAAACAATTAATCTACCTACGATTTTTATAACCTAATAAATAATTAATCGAAAAAACTTGTTATTAAACAATATGGCCCAAAAAAGTAAAACCACAGATTGGTTCTGTGGTTTTTTCTGTATCTATAAGTGTGAGAAACACATTATCACTTTTGTTTGCTAGTACCCCATCTAGTTTACATTTTTTAAACACAATTAACCCCGTCACTGACGGGGTTGTGTTTATTCTTTTAGAAGAAACTCCTTCAGGATACTAAAATATATTATTCAATAATAGGGAGAAAATATCTTACAAATTACCTACCATTTTATGATATTTAATAGTAGTTTCATTATTCTTCAATCAACTTTGGTTCCCAAACATATACAGAATCTGATGGTCCATTATAGGCACTTGGCCAAAGGACAACAGTTACACCATCATTAGTTGAAAACGGTTGATCAGTTATCACTGAGAAATATTGCCACTCAGTTGTAACATCAACTTTAACTCCTGTTGATTCTGTATTATTACGATTTTGAATCTTTAACTGTGCTTGATGAGGCTCATCAGCTTTCATCCATACGCCAAATGTGAAATTCTTTCCATCTGAAGTAAGGTCTACATACTGTTGTACCGCACCGTTAACCTCAGTTTGAGTTAATTTTTGTGCAGAGTCACCATCAGGAGTAGTTTCAGAGCTATATCCTATGGCAATGTTATTTTTGCTCCAATTTGAATTTGTAAAATCTTCTATTGAAAATTGGTCTAATAGATTTTGTTCTGGAATTCTAACACCATTTTCATAAATTTCAATTGCTCGGTAATCATCAGTTGGATATGAAAATTTTGTTTCTCCAACTCTACCACCTAATTTGAAAAATTCCTGTTTAAGATCACCTGTTCCTGGATGGAATGCCATTACTGTCATGGAGTCAATAATTTTTTCTAATTGACTTGATGGACTAAGCCAATAATCACCAACTAGGTGATATACATTATAAGCATATGGATCATCAAATCTCTCTCCAAACGTGTGACTGTATTCGACAGTATGTGAATTCTCAATTGCAACGGAACTACCGAAGCTTGATGTCAATTCTTGACTTAACTCTGTGGATACCGTCAGAACATCCCCAAAACCCGCTTCAAAACCATAGCTCCAACCAATTGTATTACTAAATTCCTTGGATTTTTCTTTAGTTATACCAGCTGTTTTCGAATCAGTAATTTCATTGGTTCCACCATTATAGTCAACTTTAGAGTCATAGACGCGTTCATAATAAGCATCTAAAATGATAGAGGAATCATCATCTGCAGGAAGTACATCGGGATTTAACATTAAAGTTGCTATTTTTCCATCTTTATCAGGTAACTCATTCCCTAAATTGGATATAAGACTGTTATAATTCCCATCATTATCAATATACCCAAAGAATAAATCACCACTAAAGTTAGGATTTAACAAATCATAGTCTGGATAAATGATAGTCATCAGGTGAGCCACTAAGTCGTCATTATAAACATCTACAGGAATATAGTCTAGCAATGAACCAGATATAGTCGTAACCCCTCTTTGTAGTCCTTTGGTATCTGGTGGTAATGTTTCTTCTATTGCATTGAATCCTTTGAAAATCTCTACTAAATCCGGTACTGGAGCTGATGGTTGAGATATCAGTGATTTATTTGTAACACCACTGGGATTTTTTGCAAGAGGTGTAACGAACACACTGTTCTCTTGATTAATTACCGGTTCTTGTTCTTCTGCATAGGAAGTAATTGGTTGTAATCCACTTGATACGAGTGTAGCTGCTAATGCTGTTGTTGATAAAACTCTAAAAAACTTGTTCATGTTACATCCCTCCGTAATATAGTTAGATATTTTTCCATAAACAGGTATTAGAACTAAGTTTTGCTATCCGGTTAGCTACATTTAATATATTAATATTGAACCATTTATTCAACCTTCAAAAAGAAGACTTTTGGAGCGTTTTTTTGAAAGAAAATACTATATATCTTCTATTTTCGACATTCTTCCCATGTCATTATTAATATATTTATATTTATAATAACAATATAATTGTATTGGAATTAAGGTAGTTATAATGGTTCACCTGATAATCACCACCGTTAACAAATAAGTACATTTTATTACCTTGTTTACACTTTGAAATTATCAAATAACAGAGTATTAAGATAGTTATACTAAGAATTTTAATTAAACCTTCCTACATCAATAGTACATTCAATAGGTGTAGAATAAAAATATTTGCAAATTATTAAGTTACCCTGTGAAAATAAGTTATCTTCCATTAATCTTCAATATTTTCAAAGAAATACGGTCATCATTTGGAACAATTCGTTACTATCATTTTGCTGTTCTAGTGATTTGAAATAGTTCCTTACAGTCCTCAGTTATTATCCACTAATCAACTTGGATACCAAGCATTATAAATTTGTTTTAAATAATTATTCCCTTTACTATTTCATAGAATCTCATCTCCTATGCTCAATTCTGTTTAATCTCTTTGAGAACACAGGTAATCCAGTGTGAAAGATTTAGTTTACATATGCTATCATTATCTAATAAATTAATTCTATTGTATGAGAGGTTCTTAGTTGTTTGAATATTAAAAAATATTTTTCAACACCTCCCCTCCTTCTACAATAAATTATAAATAGTGTATAAAGATGAGAAAACAAGTCAAATTTTTTTGACCTATACGGTGGTTTTTCCTTCATCTTGATCTTTTCTTCTTTGTGAGGGAGATCGAGAAGGCACCCACAAGGTAAATACCAATTGCGTGTTGTTTTAAACCTCCTACATGATAAGACACCACTCCTAGATTGTGACACCCTATTATAGTTCTTTCCATAAAAAAACCTTGAGTCAGGGCATTATTTATCTCTATTATTGTATCTACTAAAATGTCTACAACTATGGATTCATAAAATAGATAAATCAAAAATACTTGTTATTCCACAATATGGCCCTTTGTGTTGAATAACATTACTATCATATTTAATAATTTTTTTCCGTAGAAACAAGGAGTTTAAATATGATAAACACTGAATGACTAGACTCAAACTAGGAACAGCTTCCAATATATACAACAATAAAGTGAAAATGGGAGTGTATATTATGCTTAACAAAAAAGTAGTTGTTGGATTTTTGATGATATAAAATCAACAGCAACTACTGAAAAATATACTAAATTATTTATCACACACAGAGTTTTTTTATCACTCTACAAAAAATAAAGCATAAAATTTCCTAAAAAAAAAATAAAGCATAAAGCTTCCAAAAGGAAATCTTATGCTTTATGTCACAAAATAAATAAAACCACCAAATGTATGTATTTGGTGGAGACGGTGGGAGTCGAACCCACGTCCAGAAACATCGTCACTTAAGCTTCTACGAGTGTAGTCGATATATTAGTATTTCACAGACTCTTCAGCCTATCGACAGGCTTCCAAGTTGCTAGTCTGATTTTTCTCTTCCTTCATCCTCAGACGGTGGAATCCGGCGTAGCCCACTTAAAGTGAGTTCCTTACCCTACCACATGGGCGATGGAGGGAGGAACCGCTAGCTGACTTAAGCAGCTAAAGCGAAGTTATTGTTTTCTTTGCCAGTTATAGGCGTTGACGTTTTAACGAGGCCGATCCCCTCGACTCGCAACTTAAGCTCGAACTATCCCTGTCGAATCCGTAACGTCCCCATTATAAAATGTTGTTCAATATTTAGGATGAACAACTTTAAGGAAGTAACAAACGGATAGATAAGCTACAATATATATTAAGTTATGTTAATTAATGTTGTTATCGTGACTACATTTATTATTATAGCACATACTCATTATTTTTCAATTGACAATTTATGGATAATCAAAATGACTTCTGACGATCGCGGAATGCCCTTTCGACCTCTCGTTTTGCTTCTTTCTTCTTTAAATCCTCTCGTTTATCGTACTTCTTTTTACCTTTTCCTAGGCCGAGTAATACTTTTGCAAAGCCATTCTTCAAATATAACTTAAGTGGAACGATAGCATAACCATTTTCCTTTGTATATCCGATCAGCTTGCTAATTTCTTTCTTATGCAATAACAGCTTTCTTGTACGAAGTGGATCATGATTATAACGATTCCCCTGCTCATACGGGCTTACATGCATATTATGAAGAAATACCTCTCCATTTTGCACTCTCGCAAATGCATCCTTTAAATTAACTCTACCAGCTCGGATCGATTTTATTTCTGTACCTTGCAGAACGATGCCAGTCTCATATGTTTCTTCAATAAAATAATCATGATATGCTTTTTTATTTTGTGATATAACTTTTCCTTGACCGCGTGGCATCAATTGTTCCCCCTATATAAACGTATATTATATTTTAACAGAGGCTCAATTCAGATTGCAACTATATTAACAACTCCTCTATACAACTTTCAAATATTTATACGTATTGTGCAATTAATTATTAATACTAAAAAATTCATAGCTACGAATTTACTCATAGCTATGAAGTACTAGCGCTTTTTCTTTTTCTTTTTACGCTTAGCGTTAGGGACATTTTCGTAAAACTTCTTTTTCTTTTTGGTTTTCTTTACATCATGCTCGCTCTTTTCATGCTGTTTGTTCCGAGAAGAATGCGTTTTTTTGCGTCCTTTGCCAGCATGGATGACCTTTGGTACGTCTTTTGAAGTTTTGCGGCGACCTTTCATACCTACTACTTCAAAATCTACTGAACGTTCATCTTTATTTACGTTAATAACTCTTACAGCTATTTCATCCCCAATACGAAATACATTTCCAGTTCGTTCACCAATCATGGCATAATGGCGTTCATCATAGCGGTAATAGTCATCTGTTAAATAGCTAACATGAACAAGCCCCTCAATTGTATTTGGTAGTTCAACAAATACACCAAAATTAGTAACTGAGCTTATAATTCCATCAAACTCTTCACCAATTTTATCTTCCATAAACTCCGTCTTTTTAAGTTCATCTGTTTCACGTTCAGCGTCGACCGCACGTCGTTCCATACTTGATGAATGCTCAGCAATTTCTGGTAGTTTCTCCTGCCAATTTTGTTGAACCTTTTCATCTAATTGACGATTAATTAAATATGTACGTATTAACCTATGAACGATCAAATCCGGATAACGACGAATTGGTGACGTAAAATGAGTATAAAAATCAGTCGATAACCCAAAATGACCAAGGCTTTCTGGATCGTATTTAGCTTGCTTCATAGACCGTAGCATAACTGTTGATACAACAACCTCTTCTGGCTGTCCCTGAACTGCCTCAATGATCTCCTGTAAAGCACGAGGATGGATTTCATTTGCTGTACCTTTTACTACATAGCCAAAGTTTGTAATGAACTCTAAAAAGCGATTTAACTTCTCTGGATTAGGATCCTCGTGAATACGGTATATAAAAGGTACATTCATCCAATGAAAATGTTCAGCGACAGTTTCATTTGCAAGTAACATAAACTCTTCAATAAGCCTTTCTGCTACTGAACGCTCTCGAAGTACGACATCATAAGGGGCACCTTCTCGATTTACAAGAACTTTTGCCTCTTTAAAATCAAAATCAATTGCGCCACGTTGCATCCTTTTGTTACGTAACAATTCAGCAAGGTCAGCCATATCCTCAAACATAGGCACTAAAGAATCATACTTGTCTCTTAACTCTTCATCCTTATCGGTTAAAATTTTGTTTACATCCGTATACGTCATTCGTTCAGTCGTTTTTATGACACTTTGAAATATTTCATGATGAACGACATCACCAGCTTCATTTATTTCCATTTCACATGATAAGGTCAATCGATCTACTTGAGGATTCAAGGAACAAATCCCATTTGACAGTCGATGTGGAATCATCGGAATCACACGATCAACTAAATAAACACTCGTTCCTCTTTCATGCGCCTCAATATCAATGTCTGCCCCCTCTTGGACATAATGACTGACATCGGCAATATGTACTCCCAATTTAAAGTTACCATTCGATAGTTTAGTTACCATAACAGCATCATCTAAGTCCTTAGCATCCGCTCCATCTATCGTCACAATAACTTGGTCACGTAAATCACGTCTATCTTTAATGTCATCTTCTGATATAGTATCAGGAACTGAATTTGCTGCTTCTATTACTGCAGATGGGAACTCTTGAGGTAGTCCATGTTTATGAATAATGGAAAGAATATCAACACCCGGGTCATTCTTATGACCTAATATTTCTATAACTTCTCCTTCGGCACTCATTCTACCTTCTGGATAGCTAGTTAAGCGAACGACAACTTTATGTCCTTCAACTGCACCACCAGTCTTCCCTTTAGGAATAAAAATGTCATTTGCTATTTTTTTATTATCAGGAATAACAAACCCAAAATATTTACTTTCCACAAATGTCCCGACAGCTTCCTTAATACCACGATCTAATATTCTTACGATTGACCCTTCTTTTCTTGAGCCAGAAGAATGAGGGTTAATGCGAACAAGCACGACATCGCCATGCATTGCATTTTTTAACTCGTTTGGTGGAATAAAGACGTCATCTATTGATTTGTCATCAGGAACGACAAATGCAAACCCTTTTGCATGACCTGTTAACGTGCCTCGAACTAGATTCATTTTTTCTGGTAGCCCATAGCGATTGCTTCTTGTTCTAACAACTTGCCCTTGCTCCTCCATTAAGACAAGCGCTTTGACAAATTGCTTAAAATCAGATGAATCTTCTATGCCAAACGCTTCCTCTAATTCTTGTACTGTTAATGGCTTATACGCTTCTTCTTTCATAAAAGATAACAATTTATCGGTATGTTGCTGAATTTCATCCATTGTATCTCCCCTCCTTTTTTAAAACATTTTTCACACAGCCTGTTTGGAATATTATACTAAACACTCCATGGCAATGGGTAAAAATCATAGAAATACAATAATTTCTTCTATCCTTCCTTTTTTGAGCACGCTTGTTTCATCGATTATATAATAATAATTAGCTATTCCAATCTAAGCTTTCTAAAAAGGCATAAACATCTTCATGCAACTGCTCCCGCTCTTGATCAAGCGTAATCACATGGCCAGATTCCTCATACCATTTCAATTCCTTAATTGGTGATTCCACACGGTTATAAATAATATTAGCGCTGTCTGTATTAATCATGTTGTCATGTCTTGCTTGAACGACAAATGTTGGTGCATAAATTAAATCAACTTGATCTCTAACACCAGCAATTAACTGCTGTAGTGCTTTTAAGGTCGTCATTGGCGTTTGCTGAAACTGCTGCATTTCTATGTCAATTTGCTCAACAGATTTCCCTTCAAACTTCTTATATTCTCTTGCATAATCAAGTACACCTTCGTACATGACCTCTTCACTTTTAATATACATCGGTGCACACATAGGAACAATTGCTTTTATAGGTACAGTGTAACCTAATTTTAACGAAAATACCCCCCCAAGTGATAGACCTGCTACGGCTATTTCTTCATGTCCTCTATCTTTTAAGTGTTGATAGGCTTCCATGACGTCCTGCCACCAGTCCTCTGGCCCAGTATGAACGAGCTCCTCTGGAGGAACACCATGCCCTTTATAAATAGGTGCATGACACGTATAGCCTTTCTTTTCTAAAAATCTTCCTAGCATTCTTACATCAGCAGAATTACCTGTAAAGCCATGCAATAATAACACCGCACGTTCTCCTGCTTCAAAAGTAAACGGCTTTGGGACGACTTGTTTCATTAGTATATTCTCCTTTTCACGATGCAAAATACTGTTATAGTTTGCTCAAAACCATATAAACGTTATTATAGATCAAATTCACCATTTTCTCACTTAATAAATCTGTATTCATAGTATGTATATCGGACTTAAACATTCATTCATGTAGTATGGAAAAACAACACCATTTTTGTAACTAAAGTTAGAGATTTCCCCCATATTAATAAAATTATTGTCTAATCTGCGATCCAAATGAAAAACAATTATTTTGCTACTACACTAAAAAATCGTTGTGTTGAAGCTTTATATATCTCTACATTAATGAAAGAACCTTTATACTCGGATAATAACCACGAAAAATTTACTAACTAATTCTAACAAAAAGTACACCTAATATTAACTGAGCATGGATGTATTTAAAAGCGTATTTACTTTCAGATTGTAAGAAATAATTCTTGGAGGAAGTAATACCTCGCTTATTAAGTTTTTTTCGTATACAAGTGTACAACTAGAGTTCGTGCCATCTTATCAAATCATTTTTTTGGTCTAATATAACAAAGCAACAAAGTTTAGAAACTGCTGCAAAAAACACATCAATATAACTTTATGTCAGCTTTGTCCCTTCTCCATCTCGACCCTAATCTTTATTTTCGAGAGACCCGGTTGCTGTCATGGGAGACTTATATAGCCTGTTTTCAAACTTAAGTTGGGATTATCGTGCTAATAGACATCGAATTTTCAATCAACCCTAATTGTATCCCTATGTGATACGCGTGCTACAAATCTCATATAATTGTAAAATATACGATATAATGACATTTAGATTTCCTTATCAATATAGGCGTTATCTATAATACTACTATTTCTTGGGGAGTGAAAATAAATGGATGACAAAATCGCGATTGTAACAGGAGCTAACTCGGGGATGGGGTTGGCAACAACAGTTGAAATAGCCAAAACTGGGGCTACAGTTATCATGCTTTGTAGAAATAAAGAACGTGGAAACAAAGCTTTACAGGATGCGATTAAACAAAGCAAATCAAACAAAATCGATTTAATGCTCTGTGATTTAGGTTCCTTTGAAAGTATCCGTTCATTCGTCAAACAATTTAAAGAAAAATATAATGCTTTGCATATTTTAGTGAATAACGCTGGGGTTATCTCTTTAAAGAGGCAAGAAACAGTAGATGGTTATGAGGCACAAATAGGTGTTAACCATCTTGGACATTTTCTGTTAACTAACTTATTGCTAGATGTGATGAAAAACTCTATGGAAGCTCGAATTGTTAATGTATCTTCTGGTGCTCATAAAATGGGAAAAATTCATTTTAACGATATTAACCTAACGAAAAGATATAGGACTTTTAAAAGCTATTCACAATCTAAACTAGCAAATATTTTATTCACTAAAGTGCTAGCTGAAAGATTAAGAGAATCCTCTATTACGGTAAACACTCTCCACCCTGGCGCTGTAGCTACAAATATTGGTGTCGACCGCAACACCGGGTTCGGTAAGACCGTCGTTGGATTGTTGAAATACTTTTTCCTAACACCTGCCGAAGGGGCAGCTACTGCTGTTTATCTCGCTACAAGCCCTGAAGTTAAAGGTATAACTGGAGAGTATTTTTATAAAAAGAAGATCACTCCAGTTTCAAAACGAGCTCAAGATAACGAAGCTGCGCATAGGTTATGGAACTGGAGTGAAGCTGCAGTAGAATTAACATAGGATTCTATATAAATAAGCTCTTTACGTATATTTAGTGTGTTTATGTTTTCATATGAAAAACAACATTCTATACAAACAGCCTTAAAAAAGATAGCTAGGTACTTATAATATTACACCTTCCCATAAATAATTCTCTATCGTCACTTCCATACTATTAATAGCATTATGACGAAGGAGGATTTCCATATGAACCAAAGTAAAATACCTGCACAGCATCAAAATCAGCAACCTGGCCTGGAAAACATGATGGATCCAAAACCAGTTTCAGCTCTGCCTTCCTATAAGGCGAGTGGTAAACTAAAAGATAAAGTTGCGATTATTAGCGGTGGGGATAGTGGGATAGGAAGGTCAGTCGCTATACATTATGCAAAAGAAGGATCACATATTGTTATCATTTATTTGAATGAACATGAAGATGCGACCGAAACAAAAGAACTTGTTGAACAAGAAGGTAGCAAATGTCTGTTAATTGATGGGGATATTGGTGACGAATCTTTTTGTATGCAAGCGATAAAACAAACCATAGAGCTTTTTGGAAAGATTGACATCATTGTAAATAACGCTGCTGAACAGCACCCACAAAGTGGGTTACTTAATATTACCTCAGCACAACTAGAACGAACGTTTAAAACAAATATCTTCTCCTTCTTTTATCTTACAAAGTTTGCATTACCCTATTTACAGCAAGGAAGTGCCATTATTAATACTACTTCTATTACAGCTTATGAAGGAAATGAACAGCTCATCGATTATTCAGCAACGAAGGGGGCCATTGTAGCATTTACAAGATCATTAGCAAAATCAGTAGTTGGAAAAGGCATTCGTGTTAATGGTGTGGCGCCTGGCCCGATTTGGACCCCTTTAATCCCTTCCACCTTTTCAAGTGGAAAGGTAGCAACATTTGGGAAAAACACACCAATGAAACGCCCTGGACAACCATGTGAAGTTGCCCCAGCGTATGTATATTTAGCTAGTGATGATTCATCATATATGACTGGTCAAATACTACATATAAACGGTGGAAAAATAGTTAATGGGTAAAAAAAAGCAGGATTACAAATACTGGAATCTTAACAGATGGAGGTGTTTCTCCCTTCGACTCAAGACTACATCATTTTAAGCTGAACATCTAGAATTGATTAAGCACCTTGTCACCCTGGAAAAAGCGCTGGAACTAATTAGGATCTTAGTTTAAAAAGGTAGAATTTTAAAAAACAGATGATGTTGACAAAGCCGATTCCCTCTAGAATTCGGCTTTGTAGATTAATAACAAGCATTTATATAAAGGTTACTAAATTATTGCTTAAACATAAAGAAAGACGTATTTAGCATCATTACTAAACAGCGTCATTTCATGAATAATATTTTCTACTTGTTCATTGTGTCATATAATAATGAATAAGTTGTAATACATGCTTATTCAAATAACTAACATCTTTGAAAATTGAAAGTTATTTAGGCGTAAATGCGACAGCTATAGGAGTTATACCCACTTGCACAGTACAAAGCACACTGTGCGTCTTCGTATCGATAGCGGATACGTCCCCTGATCCATTGTTTATTACATAAGCCAGTTTTCCATCTGGTGTTATCGCTACATCAACTGGACCCATTCCTACAGGTTCCGTAGCGATTACTGAGTGCGTCTTTGTATCGATAACTGTGATGAACATACCTAGCATAGGACCCGTACCAAAAATCTCTGTGTTCGTAACATAAGCCAGTTTTCCATCTGGTGTAAAGGTGACTGATGCAGGTGCACCACCCGTATCCACAGTAGCAAGCACACTATGGGTCTTCGTATCGATAACTGACACGTTCCTCGATTCATTGTTTGTGACATATGCGAGTTTCCCATTCGATGTTATCGCTATATCCACTGGACCCATTCCTACAGGTATCCTAGCGATTACTGAGTGCGTTTTCGTATCGATGACTGTCGTGAACATACCTAGCATTGGACCTGTACCAAAAATCTCTGTGTTCGTAACATAAGCTAATTTTCCATTTGGAGTAAAGGTAACTGCAGCAGCAGAGCCACCCGTATCCACAATAGCAAACACACTATGGGTCTTCGTATCGATAACTGATACGTTCCTTGAGCCATTGTTTGTGACATATGCGAGTTTCCCATCCGGTGTTATCGCGATATCCAATGGACCCATTCCCACAGGTACGGTAGCAAGTACGGAGTGTGTCTTTGTATCAATAACCGTCGTGAACATACCTAGCAATGGACCTGTGCCAACTATCTCGGCGTTCGTAACATAAGCGAGCTTTCCATCGGGAGTAAAGATGACATTAGCAGGAGTGCCAGCGCTATCCACGGTAGCAAGCACACTGTGGGTTTTCGTATCGATAACCGACACATCCCTTGAACCATTGTTTGTGACATAAGCGAGTTTCCCATCCGGTGTTATCGCTACATCAAATGGATTTAGTCCCACAGTCACAGTAGTTATCACACTGTGAGTCTTAGTATCGATGACCGACACAGTTCCAGATCCTTGATTCGCGACATAAGCAAGCGTCATACATAAACACCTTCTTTCGAATAATTGAGCACCAAAACGATTTGGTCGAATGCTGTGAATTAAACATAATTTAATTACTATAAATAGTATTCATATCTCAGATACCATAAAACTTAAACTTACTATGTTTGATGGAGAATGATTTCCTACTCTACTTGACGTGTAAAAATACATGTACCGCTTTCGAGTACACATAAAAAATTTTTCCAAAAAAACTCTTCGTTAATACCCCCTACCCATCCTTAATTTTGCTCTTAATATAGTATATGTACGTCTTTCGATGTTGTAGAACCACCAATAAGCATACATAACATTAGATCCCCTGCATATTTGCTTCTTTAATAAGACTTCTAAAATCCCCCCTGAGAAATTCGAGCTTTATTTGATATAAACCACAATGGAAAAGATGCATATCATGCTTAGAAATGAATAACAGCCTGTAGTGTTAAATGGATTTAATGAATAATGTTCTTATTTGTGTTAATTGTTCATATTGATTCTTTAACTTTAATTATTTTTATAATCTAAGTTGATATTTACAAATGGGATAAAGGAGTGATTAACTATTGCTAAAAATTGGATTAGACATAAGGGTGTTAGAATGTGAACATAGAACCGGTGTAGGAAGGTACACTTATAATGTGATGAAGGAAATAGTAAAAAATTATGAGGACCAGTTTTATATGCTGGGTGGATCTATTGATAATTTTACTAACTTAAATAGGATTGGTGTCGAATTTCCCAACTTTGATTTTGAGTATGCAAATAAAATCATAGAATTAACAGGGAATTCATCTGATTTAGATCTAATATTTTCTCCTTTTTATCCAATTCCTGAACGACGAAATTTCAAGGCAGTATTAACAATCCATGATTTAGTTCCATTAAAGCTAGAAGAGTTTTATAAAAATACGTTAATTCACCAATTAATGGATAATTATATTCGTAAAACAGCGGAACATGTAGAACATATCATTGCAGTGTCAAATCATACTAAAAATGATATTATGGAGTTATTTTCTGTTGATGAAGAACTAATTACTGTTATATATCCAGGACTAGACAATATTTTTTTGTCAGAACAGGAGGTCGTAAGCACATCTAAAAGCCAAGCTATACTGAATAAGTACAATATAAATAAACCATTTATATTATCAGTCTGTTCGTTTGAATTTAGAAAGAATCTTCAACGAGTTTTGAATGCATATGAACAACTAAGAGAAGCTCATAACGATAATATTGGATTAGTGTTAGTTGGAGGAGGGTTGTGGCCTTATGGACAATTATTCACTAATATAAAACGCAGTAAATATTTTAATGACATCGTTATTACAGGTTACATTCCTGATGAACACCTCCCAACCCTTTATAAAAATGCTGAAACTTTTATTTATCCTTCATTATATGAAGGTTTTGGATTTCCAGTTATCGAAGCAATGGCTTGTGGTACTCCAGTCGTGACATCAAATGTATCTTCATTATGTGAAGTAGGCGGTGAACTAGCTGTTTATTGTGATCCCTATAAAGTTGATTCTATCGTTAATGCGCTAGAGGAGACACTATTTAAAATAAATAATCCAAAAGAAGCAACAGCATTAAAAAAATGGGCTAGACAATTTTCATGGAAAAAAGCTGGGGAACAGACTAGAGAATTGTTATTTACAACTGTAAGTAGTATTAAGTAACACTCCTGATTACTTATTTTAAATAAGTATTAGGAATGGAGAAATAATCCCAATTATAATCTAAAGCTAATTAAATTGCTTTGACCTAGAACTAGAACCATTCGACAATGATCAAAGGAGCATATCTCATCCATTAAATTCACCTATTTATTGTATAAATAATATATCAATACTTTTAAATACTATATGTACAATTCCCTTTTTTATTAACAACTTTTTATCGTTGTATACAGAACCGTAAAAAATGATAATATCTTTTGTCACTCAGCTAAACATTATGTGATAGGTTGCTATTCGTTATGTTTCTTTAATAAGGATAAAGCATAATTGTAATTTTATGTTAAAATAATTATAGAGATTGTGAAGGGCTGTTCTAAATTAACGAAACAAAGTTATGTTTAAGACTTTAGAGTGATAAGGTTGGTGAAAAACTATTAAAAAGATTTTACTCCCAGTGATTTATGTAAGTGAATGGGTATTATTTTTGTATATACTAATTTTTGTCTTTATGTTCAATATGATATATTACGCTAATATAATTTTGATTGATATGCCTTGGGAAGAGCCTATTTTATTGCCATTTATGAAATCATTAATCTTTGTATTAGTAGTAGGCATAGTTAGCTTTATATATATCAAATATCTAATAGGTAGTGCGTTATACATAAAAATTAAAGGATTTATTTGGGGGTTATTATTCAGTTCGAATCTTCTAAGTTGTCTTCTTTGGTTTAGTTTAAGCTTCGGCTTTAATTTGTCTTATCATGAACGGATTTTACTAATAATAGCTATGTTAGTAAGTGCAATATTAACAATTCAAATTGTCTTTAAATACCGAAAAACTACAGTGACATGGTCCACTTAAAGTAGGTTGTTAAACTCCCCTTCACTCATCAGATTTCACCGTCTTGATTCAAGTGGGGGTAGTCTGACCGTAAAATAAATCTCTCTTGGCTAGTAAAATGTAATACACATAAGATGTAGATACTAATAATAGATTCGGACATGTGGATATAGTTATAAAGCCCACAAAAAATCTACGATTAAATTTTGGAGTTACGTACAGATAATTCTACCAGTATAGAGGAAAATAGTAAATTTTTTTCGCGAAAGGACGAAGAGAGAAAAAGACCATTCATAGGGTCATTTTTTTATAGCGAGATTCATAGCATATTACAAGATCAATTGAGAAAATTGAAAAGGAAGAACCTGTGCAAACAAGAAGAACTGGGTGCTAATCAAAATAACCCAACTTTTCTTAAATTCATTAAAATGGTTTTTCTAAGGGGGATCAGCTCTTAGGTAATTGTCTATTGTGTGAGACCGTGAGTTCTAAAGACACTTACGGTCTTTCTTATTTTATGCAGATATTACTATATCATAAATGTTTGGAAACCCACAATTCCACCACATGGTAACTTGTAAGATGTTACGATAGATATTGAATAATTTCTTCAATTACAAACTGTTCGTCGTTATTAGACATATCAAGCAGTTTTTTGATTGATAAAGGAATAAAAGGGGTAAATGAATTGTGAAGATTTTATATGAGTTAATTATGATAAGCTTAGTAATTTTAATCATACTTACTTTTTGGATAGAAAATTCTTTTAATCCCATTATAAGTTGGATAGTTTGGGTTGTGTTTTTCTTAGATTTCATAGGCAGATTAATTTTTGTGAAAAATAAATGGGAATTCATAAAAAATAATCCATTACTCATTGTTGCAATTATTCCATTTGATCAATTTTTTCAATTAGCCCGTCTTGTAAGAATCATTTATTTATTTAGGATTAAGACCATTACAAAATATTATGTACAGCCATTAGTTCAGCGAATATCTAATTTATCAAAATTACTAATTATCTTAGCCTTATTGATAATATTTTCTGTAGAAGCACTGCTATTATGGCAACTAGAGAACAATATTATATCTTTTTGGCATTCTTTTTATTTTGTGATAGGACAATTGATGTTTTTTGGACGAGATATATACGAGGTAAGTCACACTGTTAGTTATATATGTGTAACTTTTAATTCAATAGTCGGAGTTGTAATTCACGGGTTAGTGATTCAGTGGCTTTTTAATAAAATCGAACCCTTCTATTTGAAATTTACTAGGACCAAGGTCAAAGGTGAATGATTTAGCAAAACTACTCGTCTCTCTCACGTTCGAAGTGGCTTTTCTAGGGGAAATTTTCAATCTACAAATAGGGATGAAATTGAATAAGACAATACTCATAATGAAAAACGCTTGAATATTAATCCAAGCGTTTTTTGTGTCATCTTATATACGATTATTACGTTGCCGTTTAATATACGTTTATATTTATTTCACCTGGTTATCTGAACCGCCTAGAGAAAACCTCTGAGCATGATAGAACATTAATGAAATAATAATATTGCTTGTAAGCTTATTTTTTATTCAGCTCTGTTAACCTTTAAAGGCCTCTATATGCTAATACAATTGTTAACAAGAAAAACAATACAGACAAAATAATCGTTAAGTTTTGTAAAACAGCATCTAATCCTCTTGCCTTTTGCTTTCCGAAAAGCTGCTCAGCTCCACCAGAAATGGCACCTGATAATCCTGCGCTTTTCCCTGATTGTAAAACAACTACCGTAATAAGAGCTAAGCAATCTATCACTAATAATGTCACAAGAAATGTGTTCATATGATACACCTCCAGAAAATCATACTATTCACTTATTATAATTTAGCATATCTTAAAACTACAGACAAGTCCTTTTCAGGTAGTGACAGTATTTCAAGCACTACCGTAACAGATTATTTGTACTATTTGTTATTCCAGCTGTACCTATACTTATTTATATGAGGAGATATTTAATGATCTTTCGCTGGCACCCAGTGTCTCTTGCACTATGGCATTCATAGTATTCGAGTAGCGTTATCTTAGCATTGAAACTAATTTTTCCCCGATGGCTTCGTCATTTGCTATTAGAGAAACATGACGTGATATATTAAAATCTTGAATTTTGATAGCTTTAACATTCTCTGAACTATTTTGTATAAATATTTCTGGAAGAATGGACATACCAAGGTTTGCTTCAACAAAACCTAATATACTTTGACCAAATTCAATTTCTGAGGCAACCTTTAAAGTAGAGCCCTTTGACGTAAATTCTTTGTCAACGAGCATTCTAGCATCGCAAGTAGGGGGAAGTACAACAAATGATTCATCCTTTATTTCATGAAAGGAAATAGAAGTTTGATTAGCATAAATCGGATGATTGGCATTTATAAATAAGAAAAAGCGTTCTGAAAATAAAAACTTAGAGTAATAAGAATGTTTAATTTCTCGATCATCAAATAATGCAACGTCTATTAACCCCTTCTCTAGTCCAGATAATAATTCCAAAAAGCTATGAGAAATTTTTACTCTGAATTGATCATTGAACTTATGCTTAGCAAATTTGTATGGCAGATAAGACGTTGCTATACTCGGCCAAGATCCTATTGTAATATCACCTATTCCTTGACTAAGATTAATTTCTTTACGTACAGAATTGACTTCCTTTAAGATATTTTTACTGCTCTTTAATAATATTTCACCAGCTTGAGTTAATCGAACACCCGTAGAAGAGCGAATAAATAAACTAGCTCCTAAATCTATCTCAAGGTTTCTTATTTGTTTACTTAAAGCAGGTTGACTCATGTGTAATAATTCACTGGATTTAGTCAAACTTTTCGTTTCTGCAGTTATGTGAAATGCTTCTAACCATTCAATTTTCATGTTTTTCACCTTTATAACTTTCTGTTATTCCCATCTAACATAATGGAAGTACATAATCTTATATATTGATGATAACCTATAGAAGTAACGAAGACAATTTTCCAATAAGAACAATACTACATCAATAATTATTAAAATTAGGAGGTATATACATTGGCAAATATATTAATGGTTATATCAAATGGAATAGCAGTAAAATCATATCGAACAGGTTATTGGTCTGAGGAATTTCATGTTCCATTAAATGTATTAGAAGCAGCAGGTCATACTGTGTCAATTGCTTCACCAAAAGGCGGAGATGGGATGGTTGATCAGTTTTCTTTAAATGATGAAACAGACCCAGACGGGAAATCAAGAGAATTTGAAAAGCTTGGACGTTGGAAGGATACGCTACGTTTAGCTGACTTACAAGGAAAAGATTACGATGTCATATTATTTGTAGGAGGACATGGACCTATGTTCGATGTTTCCTACGATCCACATGCTCATCGTTTAATAAATGAAATTTATGATAATAAGGGCATCGTTGCAGCAGAGTGTCATGCACCTTCTGTGCTAGCTTTCACTTATAGAGAAGACGGTAAATCAATCATCGATGGGAAAAAGGTTACTGCTTTTCCAGATGCCTATGAACCTAAGGAAGTAATAGAGTTTCTACCATATAGTGTAGAGCAAGAGCTGGCGAAAGTAGGCACATATGTCGACAAGTTAGATCAGCCAGCATTAGCGATCTGGGCAGATGATCAAATTCTTACGAGCCGTGACCCGGCATCATCGAAAAGTATTGCTCAAGAAATTGTAAAAGCATTAAAGAAAGATTAATTATATTGACAGCTGGCACATGAAGAATTTCAATTTGTGTTTCAGCTGTTTTCTTTTCTGAAGATTTGACTACGGAAATATGCAAGTCTGTTCGAAAGGTAAACTTATTTAAGTATACTTTCACATTTAATAACAGACTAAGTTAAACAAATAAAAGGGTGGGACAGATGTTTATTAAGCAAAATTTTATAAACGGTCAGTGGGTAGCTTCAGAAGATGTTATTGCTATCAAAAACCCAGCAACGAAAGCAATAATAGGAGAAGTTTCAAATGGTGGGCATACAGAAGCAGTTCTAGCTATTGAAGCAGCATCAAAAGCCTTTGCTTTCTGGTCGAAAAAGACTGCAAGGTATAGAAGTCAACTTCTTTATCAATGGTATCAATTAATTAAAGAGAATCAAGATGAACTAGCTCGGATCATAACGATTGAGCAAGGAAAACCATTAAAGGAAGCTTTAGCAGAGATCGAATATGCAAATGAGTATGTGTTATGGTATGCAGAGGAAGCGAAACGAAATTATGGTAATACGATTCCAGCTTCTACAACTAATAAACATATTATAGTAAAAAAAGAGCCAGTAGGTGTAGTTGCTGCTATTACACCTTGGAATTTCCCTGCTGCAATGATTACTAGGAAACTTGCCCCAGCATTAGCAGCTGGATGTACCGTCGTTGTAAAGCCTTCAGAAGAAACGCCTTTTACCGCTTTAAAGTTAATACAATTAGCAGAAAAAGCTAATTTCCCTAGAGGCGTAATAAATATCGTAACAGGTAATGCTAAACAAATTGGCGATGCTTGGTTACGAGATAAGCGGGTTAGAAAATTAAGTTTTACTGGATCAACACCTGTAGGAAAACTTCTAATGAAAGGAGCAGCTGATTCTGTAAAAAAATTATCTCTCGAACTAGGGGGACATGCACCATTCATTGTCACAGCACAGGCAGACATCGATAGAGCTGTTGAAGGAGCCATTCAATCTAAATTCCGTAATGCAGGTCAAGCGTGTGTTGCATCTAACCGTTTCTATATTCATGAAGATGTCATAGAAAGCTTTACAGCTAGATTAGTAGAACGTACTTCACGTTTAACCATGGGAAATGGGTTGAAAGATAACATTGATATAGGACCCCTAGTTAATGAGAATGCTATAACAAAAGTTATGTATCATATTGAAGATGCTGTAGAGAAAGGTGCGTCTATTTTAACAGGGGGGAAAAAGATCTTGGAAGAAAAAGGTCATTATTTTCAGCCTACTGTCATTGGAAATGTGACAGATGATATGGTCTGTATGCAGGATGAAACGTTTGGACCGTTAGCCCCCATTACCTCTTTTAAAACGATTGATGAAGTAGTGACAAGGGCAAATAGCAGTCAATATGGTCTTGCTGCATATGTATTCACAACTAGTTTGGATGAAGCTACATTTTTCATGAACAATTTAGAGTATGGAGTAATAGGTGTAAATGATGGACTCCCATCAGCTGCGCAAGCTCCTTTTGGCGGTTATAAAGAAAGTGGATTAGGTAGAGAAGGCGGGTACTTTGGAATAGAAGAATATTTAGAGCAGAAGTATATCTCTGTTGATTCCTTTACGTAATAAGCCGTGATTCAAAATACAAAGCTATGGGTATAGAAGGAAAAAGTTATAGTATCATATCACTAATAGTCTAATTAAGAGTTACAGAAAGATAATAATAATCCCTTAAGAAATACTAAACAAAAACTAAAAAGACCTCACATTACGTGAGGTCTTCAATAATGTTATTTCTTTAAGTTATAGAATGATGCTAAACCATCAAAGCGTGCTGTTTCTTGTAATTGATCTTCGATGCGTAACAATTGATTATACTTCGCAACACGATCTGTACGTGATGGTGCACCAGTTTTGATTTGTCCTGCATTTGTTGCAACAGCGATATCAGCAATCGTGCTATCTTCAGTTTCACCTGAACGGTGAGAAATTACAGCCGTATAGCCCGCACGTTTTGCCATTTCAATTGCATCAAATGTTTCAGTTAACGTACCAATTTGGTTCACTTTAATCAGGATTGAATTACTAATTCCTTTTTCAATTCCTTCTTCAAGTTTTTTCGTATTTGTTACAAATAAATCGTCACCTACTAATTGAACTTTGTGTCCGATACGTTCTGTTAGTAGCTTATGACCTTCCCAGTCATTTTCATCTAATCCATCTTCAATTGAGATGATAGGATACTTTTCAACAAGCTCCTCATAGAATGAAACCATTTCTTCAGACGTTTTCACAACGCCTTCACCTTCTAAATGGTATTTGCCATCATCTTTGTTGTATAACTCAGATGAAGCTACATCCATTGCTAACATAATTTGTTCGCCTGGTTTATAGCCTGCTTTTTCAATAGCTTCAATAATTGTTTGTAACGCTTCTTCATTTGAGCTTAGGTTTGGTGCAAATCCACCTTCATCACCTACAGCTGTATTATAGCCTTTTGCTTTAAGAACAGATTTTAAACTATGGAATATTTCTGCACCCATACGAAGTGCTTCCTTGAAGTTTTGTGCACCTACAGGCATAACCATGAATTCTTGAATATCTACATTATTATCTGCATGCTCTCCACCGTTTACGATATTCATCATAGGAACAGGTAATGTTTTCGCGTTAAATCCACCTAAATATTGGTATAGTGGAATCTCTAAGAAATCAGCCGCAGCACGTGCAACTGCCATTGATACACCTAAAATTGCATTTGCACCTAAATTTCCTTTGTTTTCTGTCCCATCTAATGCCATTAACGCTTTGTCAATTGCTACTTGATCAGTCACGTCAAAGCCTACCATTTTTGGAGCGATGATTTCATTTACATTATTTACTGCTTGGATAACTCCTTTACCTAAATAACGATCTTTATCACCATCACGTAATTCTACAGCTTCATATTCTCCAGTTGATGCACCACTTGGTACTAATGCACGTCCAAATGCACCAGATTCAGTATATACTTCTACTTCAACTGTTGGGTTTCCACGAGAATCTAATACTTCACGACCATAAACGTCTACAATGATTGACATAATTATCTCTCCTTATTCGTTAATTAATGATTTTCCAGTCATTTCACTTGGTTGCTTTACATTTAATAATTGTAGCATTGTAGGTGCTAAATCACCTAATTTACCGCTATCTCTTAACTCAATTCCGTTTTTTGTTACGATTACTGGAACCGGGTTTGTCGTATGTGCAGTCATTGGCTTTCCTTCTAAAGTTACCACTTCATCTGAATTTCCATGGTCAGCGGTAATAATAGCTGTTCCGCCTTTGGCTTCAATTGCATCAACTATTTTTCCTAAACATTCATCCACTACTTCTATCGCCTTAATGGTTGGTTCTAGCATTCCGGAATGCCCAACCATATCAGGATTGGCAAAGTTTAGAATAATTGCATCGTGCTTATCTGCGTCAATTTCCTTTAACAACGCATCAGTCACTTCATATGCACTCATTTCTGGCTTTAAATCATACGTTGCTACCTTAGGTGAATCAATTAAAATCCGTTCTTCACCAGGGAATTCTTCTTCACGACCACCGCTCATAAAGAAGGTGACATGCGGATACTTTTCAGTTTCTGCAATCCTTAATTGCTTTAAGCCATTTTGTGATAGGACTTCACCAATTGTGTTGTCTAAATTTACTGGTTTAAAGGCTACGTATCCTTTTACCGTTTCACTAAAATGTGTTAGACAAACAAAATGTAAGTTTTTCGGATGCTTTGGTCCTCTGTCAAATGAACGAAAGTCTTCATTCGTGAAAGTATTTGAAATTTGTATTGCTCTGTCTGGCCTGAAATTATAGAAGATTACCGCATCATCATCTTGGATGGTTGCTACTGGTGAGCCATCATCTTTGACAATAACTGAAGGTAACACGAATTCATCATAAATGCCGTTCACATAAGAATCGTCTACACATTCAATCGCACTTTGATACGTCGGTCCCTCCCCATAAACCATGGAGCGATAAGATTTTTCTACACGGTCCCATCGTTTGTCCCTGTCCATTGAATAATAACGTCCTGAAATTGTAGCAATTTCTCCTACACCAATCTCAGCAATTTTTTCATTAAGACTACGAATGTAGGTTTTCGCTGTTTGCGGACCAACATCGCGACCATCTAGGAAACCATGAACATAAACCTTTTCTACACCTTCACTTGCAGCTAGTTTTAACAACGCGTACAAATGTTGTATATGGCTATGAACACCCCCATCAGATAATAAGCCAAAAATATGGAGGTTTGAACCTTTTTTCTTCGCATGATCCATGGCATTTAAGAAAGTATCGTTACTCTCAAATTCACCTTCGCGAATGGCTACGTTGACACGTGTTAAGCTTTGGTAAACAATTCGACCAGCACCAATATTTAAATGTCCAACTTCTGAGTTACCCATTTGACCCTCTGGAAGTCCTACTGCTTCCCCACTTGCTGTTAATGTTGCATGAGGATAGCTACTCCAATATCGATCAAAATTAGGCTTCTTTGCATGGGCTACAGCATTCCCTTTCGTTTCATCACGAAATGCAAAGCCATCTAAAATAATAAGTGCTACTGGTTTTTTACTCATGATTTGCTGCCCCCAAGAGCTGTAGGAAAGACTTTGGATCTAGACTTGCTCCACCGACGAGTGCACCGTCAATATGAGGTTGTGCCATATACTCGTTAATGTTCTCAGGCTTTACACTTCCACCATATTGAATACGTGTTGCATCTGCCACATCTTGAGAAAATTGCTCAGCAATAACTGAACGAATATGTTCACAAACTGCATTAGCATCTGCTGATGTAGATGACTTACCAGTACCGATTGCCCAAATTGGTTCATATGCTATAACAGTTTGTTTTGCTTGTTCAGATGTTAAACCATCCAACGCTTTTCTCACTTGATCAGCTACAAGGTCATTCGTTTGACCAGCTTCACGTTGCTCTAATGTTTCACCACAGCAAACAATAGGAGTAAGTTGATGATCAAAAGCTGCTTTTGTTTTTTTGTTTACAGTTTCGTCAGTTTCAGCAAACATCTCTCTACGTTCAGAATGTCCAATAATTACATAGCTTACTCGCAAATCTTCAAGTGCAACTGGGCTAATTTCTCCAGTAAAAGCACCACTGTTTTCGAAGTGCATATTTTGTGCACCGATTTTTAAATCCGTACTTGTAGTACTTGCCACTAACTTTTCTAAGAATAATGCTGGAGCACAAACGACTGAGTCAACTTTGCTAGGAGCAGGCACAAGCCCTTTCACTTCATCTACAAAGCTTACTGCTTCTGAAAGTACTTTATTCATTTTCCAGTTCCCAGCGATGATTGGTTTACGCATCGTACAACATTCCTTTCATTCTAGAGGATGTTCAAGAAATTTCATTCTTTCTTGAACAAGCATTTATTGGGAAATTTCTATAAGGTGTTCAAAAAGAATGGACAACTGAGTAATTCGACCGTCATTTATCCCTTACCTTTTAAACAATTTCGTTAATTATTTATCTTGTAATGCTACAACACCTGGTAAAGCCTTACCTTCCATAAATTCAAGTGAAGCTCCACCGCCTGTAGAAATATGACTCATCTTATCAGCTAAATCAAATTTCTCGACCGCTGCAGCTGAATCTCCGCCACCGATGACAGAATACGTATCATTTGCATCAGCAAGTGCTTCTGCAACTGCTTTAGTTCCATTCGCAAAAGAGTCCATTTCAAAAACACCCATCGGTCCATTCCAAATAACAAGCTTAGATTTTGCAATCACATCTCGGTATATTTCTCTTGTTTTTGGACCAATATCTAAACCTTCCCAATCACTCGGAATGTTCTCGATACTTACATGTTTTATGTTAGCCTCATTTGAAAAATCGTCTGCAACAACCGTATCAACAGGCATATAAAAGTTCACACCTTTTGCTTTTGCCTTATCAATAAATGACTTTGCAAGATCGATTTTATCTTCTTCTAATAAAGATTTACCAACATCATGTCCTAATGCTTTGATAAATGTGTACGCTAATCCCCCACCGATAATGAGATTATCAACATTATCAAGAAGGTTATCTATTACACCAATTTTATCTTTTACTTTTGCTCCTCCAATAACTGCTGTAAATGGGCGCTCAGGATTAGATAAAGCTTTACCTAGCACTTCAAGCTCTTTTTCCATTAAAAATCCTGATACTGCAGGTAAATGTTCTGCTATACCAGCTGTTGTTGCATGCGCGCGATGTGCAGCACCAAAAGCATCATTTACATATATGTCAGCAAGTTCTGCAAAAGCTTTTGCTAATTCAGGATCATTTTTTTCTTCTCCTGGATAGAAACGAACGTTTTCAAGTAAAAGTACATCACCTTCTGATAAACTAGCAATTGCATTATTTACTTCTTCACCGTATGCAACATTTGTCTTAACTACTTGTTTCCCAAGATGCTCACTTAAACGTTCTGCAACCGCTGTTAGGCGTAATTCTTCCATAACGTTTCCTTTAGGACGTCCAAGGTGACTTGCTAAAATTACTTTTGCACCTTGATCCATTAAATACTGAATTGTAGGTAGCGCTGCACGAATACGGGTGTCATCAGTGATAACTCCATCTTTCATAGGTACATTAAAATCGACACGACAAAAAACTCGCTTTCCTTTTACATCAACATCTTTTACAGTCTTTTTGTTCATTTGCAAAAGGCCTCCATTTCTGATTCTTCATAATCATTACTAAATCATGATAAGCGAAGTATTTATATCAAATTTTCTTTTCTTAAGTAAAGGGAGGGGGAATACTTCCCCTCTCCCCTATTACAATGTATTTATGTTATCTTTTACAAGCCTTTTGCAACCATGTAGTCAATTAAATCAACAACTCGATTAGAATATCCACTTTCATTGTCATACCAAGATACAACTTTCACAAGGTTTCCTTCCATAACCATTGTTGAAAGTGAATCAATTGTAGATGAAGCAGGATCACCGTTGTAATCCCCAGATACTAAAGGCTCTTCGCTGTAGTTTAAGATGCCTTTTAGATCGCCTTCAGAAGCTTGTTTGAAAGCTGCATTAATTTCTTCAGCAGTTACTTCTTTGTCAACCTCAGCAACTAAGTCAACTAAAGAAACGTTTGGAGTAGGTACACGCATTGCCATACCATTTAATTTTCCTTTTAATTCAGGTAATACTAATGACACAGCTTTTGCAGCACCTGTAGTCGTTGGAATAATATTTTCAGCAGCTGCACGAGCACGTCTGTAATCTTTATGTGGTAAATCTAAGATTTGTTGATCATTTGTATATGAGTGAACTGTCGTCATCATACCACGACGGATACCAAAGTTATCATTTAATACTTTAGCAAATGGTGCTAGACAGTTTGTAGTACAAGATGCATTTGAAACTACGTGATGGTTTGCAGCATCATATTGATCTTCGTTTACACCCATAACGATTGTAATATCTTCATCTGAAGCAGGAGCAGAAATAATTACTTTTTTAGCACCAGCTTCAATATGTTTAGCAGCATCAACGCGCTTAGTGAAACGACCAGTTGACTCAACTACAACATCAACTCCAAGGTCTCCCCAACCAAGTTGTGCTGGATCACGTTCTGCTTTTACAAGGATTTCCTTACCGTCAACTACTAAATTGTTACCATTAACAGTTACATCAACATCTAATTTTCCATGAACCGAGTCATATTTTAAAAGGTGAGCAAGCATATTTGCATCTGTTAAATCATTAACAGCAACTACTTCAATATTAGGGTTTTTTAATGCAGCACGAAATACGATACGACCAATACGGCCAAATCCATTAATACCAACTTTTACAGTCATGATAATTTCCTCCTTAAAATAAAAAGCTTAAATATATTTAGGTAGGGATTAACCCTTAACTAACTCTTTTGCAGCACCTTCATCGGTAATTAGCAAGGCGTTACTAGTTTGTTTAAAATAGGCCTTAATTGCTTTAGCCTTTGAGCCACCACCAGCAATTGCTATTACTGATTTAATATGTTTTAGGTCTTCAAGTTGTAAGCCAATCGTTTGAGCTTTATATACGACTTCTCCATGCTTATTAAAGTAATATCCAAAAGCTTCTGCTACAGCATTCGCCAATTCGATTTTCTTCATATCTTCATCAGAAGTTTTTCGGCGTATAGCCATAGTTTTAGCGTCTCCGATACCATGTATAACTATACTGGATGATTTTATAAGCGTGAGTACCTCTTTAATCGCTGGTTCTTCTATAATCGATTGGTAAGCTTCAGTACTAACTTGATCTGGAACATGAAGCAATTGATAGTTACCCATTGCTTTTTCAGCCATTTTTGCACATATCGTATTCGCTTGATTTTTTACATTCTCTCCTAAGCCACCTCGTGCAGGAACAAATAAGGTTTCCTTACTTTCGGTATTGGGAGTCATCATCTCTGCTACAGCAGCTAAAGTTGTACCTCCAGTTACCGCAACGATGCTGTTATCTTTCAAGCGTTTTTTAATACATGCAACACTCGCTCTGCCCATTTCTTTCTGAACCCAAGCTGATTGATCACTATCACCTGATACTACAATTACTTCGTGTAAGCCTAATTTTTTCTTAACCTTCTCTTCAAGTAGCTTTAGTCCAGAGATTTCCTTCATCATCTCCTCAAGCTGCCGAAGAACGTAGACACCATCTTTCGTAATTGTCATACCAGACGCTTGTACAGAAAGTAAATCTTGATCCTTTAAAAATTGTACTTCAGCACGTAAGACCCTTTCACTCATACCTAGGCTAAGTGATAAACTTCTTCTGCCTATAGGCTGCATTAACCTTACATATTGTAAAACTTGATAGCGCCTTTGCATAACCTCTAGAAGGTTAGGTAATAATTTTTGTTGAACTTCAATTAATGAACGCATTGCAGTTCTCCTTAAAATTGGTGAAATTACCATCCGGGACTTTTTAAGTCCACCTATGACATATTATGTCCCGCATGTGGTAAAAAAAATCACCCCTGTTACAACTCTTATTCTAACAGGACTGACTACTTTAATCAACCATTTAATCCTTGCTGTAAGCGCTTTTTTATTACATTTTTGTGAATAACTCCATACGCAATTTCTTCGTCCGCTATCTCAACTACAGGTATCATTAACTGATATTTCTCTAATAGCAGATCATCCTTGTAAATATCAATTAATTCAAGTTGAAAAGGAATTTCCCCTTGTAGTTCAACTAATATTTTTTGAGCTTTGTCACATAAAGGGCAGTTTTCCTTCGTATACATGATTACTGTTTTGCTCATATCTTTCATCCTTTCAAAACAAAAACATCTTCTTCAATCATATCTTTTTCTTTTTGAAGAAGACAAGATACCTAATTGATCTCTATACTTTGCAATTGTTCTTCGTGACACAATAATTTTGAAATCTCTATTTAACAGATTAACTAGTTTTTGGTCAGACAAAGGGCTAGCTTTGTCTTCTTCATTAATCATTTGCTGGATTAACTCTTTAACTCTAGTTGAGGAAGCATCTTCATTAGAAGACGTATTTAGACTACTACTGAAAAATACCTTCATTTCAACTAAACCAAAAGGAGTCTGCACATATTTTCCTTTAACCGCTCTACTGACAGTAGATTCATGACATCCTACTACTTCTGCGACTTCTCTCATTGTAAGGGGTTTCAAAGATGATAATCCATTAACAAAAAAATCTGTCTGCCTCAATATGATTTGTTTTGTAACGCTTAATAAAGTCTGCTTTCTTTGTTCGAGGCTTTTCATAATCCATCCCCATTGTAAACCTTTTTCTCTTACAAAAGCGCTCACTTTCTCATCGTCTACATTAGATAGGTCTTGCTCATATTGAACGTTAAAAGATAGCTTTGGAAAATAATCTTCGTTAATAGAAGCTTCAAAATGTCCATTTTTCCGTTCAATAATTATATCAGGAATAATATAGGTTGTCTGTTCATGATGAAAAATATGTCCAGGACGAGGCTCTAACAATTGTATATGATCAAATATTTGTTGAATCTCCTTAGGCTTTACATTCAAAATTTTCGCCAAAGCCTTCCACGATTTTTGTGTAAACAATTCAAAGTAATCTTTAATAATAATTTCGGCTAGTTCGTTCCTATGCTGCTCCCTTTGTAGCTGTATAAGCAGGCACTCTTGGACATTCCTTGCCCCAACTCCAACTGGATCAAGGTTTTGAATAATTTCTACACATTTAGTTATATCCTGCTCAGTAACCCCAAAGCGATTAATGACATCTTGAGCCTCAAAGTGAAGATAGCCGTTATTATCTATGTTTTCTATTAGATGATCAACAACATTTCTTTCTATATTACTTATTGGTAATAGTAATATTTGTGAACGAAGATGATCGAATAATTTTTCAGGCTCTCCTCCGATATTCTCCAACCAATTATGTTGCTTACTTTGAGAGGATGTGTTGGAAGTTTTTTTTCTAGGTATGTCAAATGGTGTACTTTCCTGTATCTCAACAAGAGGATTTTCTATAGCTATATCATGTAAAAAGGTAAGTAGTTCTTGAGAGGAATATTGAAGAAGCTCAATTGCTTGAGATAGTTCCTTAGTCATCGTAAGCTTTATCGTTTGTTCTTGAAATAACCCCGGTCTCATTTCCATGCTCTCCACCCCATATCTATTTTACAATATATGAGATAATAGGTGTATGGTAAAACAATGGAAGTTAGAAAAGCGGTGCCGACTGAACCAGACTCGACAAGCACTGGAACCAATACACGTAAAGGCGCTTTTTGCCTTTGGGTGTATTGGTGAAGTGACTCGAGGGGATTGGTGCTGCAGCTGGACAGTAGAAAAGCTGCGCCGACTGAACAGCCTCGACAAGCACTGGAAGCTTTTCATTTGAAGGCGCTCTTTGCCTTTTGGTCATCGGCGAAACGACTCGAGAGGCTAGGAGGCAAAGCTAGACATCTAGAAAAACGGAAGCACCTTGGTCATCCCCGACAAGCGCTGGAACCATTACACATAAAGGCGCTTTTTGCCTTTCGGTGGAATGGTGAAGCGACTCGAGGGGATAGGTGCTGGAGTTAGACAACCAGAAAAGTGGAGACGACTTGCACAGCCTCGACAAGCACCAGAAATCATTACACATAAAGGTGCTTTTTGCCTTTCGGTGTAATGGTGAAGCGATTCGAGGGGATCGATACTGGAGTTGGGCAGCTAGAAATGCTGAGAACTCAATTCCGTCTAACATCAGCCCAAGTCCTGTGGGCTCCTTAGCAATGTCGGCATTCATGACTCACCTCGACAAACACCTTAACTCTATCATTTGAAGGCGCTCTTCGCCTTCGAGGTTTCTTGAACAAAAAAACCTTCTTTTGAAAAGAAGGTTTTTTCTCTTACGTAACGCCCTCGACAGGATTCGAACCCACCCTAAGAGAACCGGAATCTCTCGTGCTATCCACTACACTACGAGGGCATATAACAGATTGCTTTCAATATTATATGTTAGATTGATGTACAATGCAAGCAGAATTCAGTAGTATTTAGGTATAGCAGGTATGGATTTAAAAAAACATGAATAAGATAGTATTGTTAGTACTTTTCGTTTGACCTTTATTGACCATAGGTGTATGATAAAAATTACATAAATATCTAAATAAAGTTTAAAAAGGAGGATAATTAAATTGAATCTAATTCCTACTGTTATCGAACAGACAAACCGCGGAGAAAGAGCATATGACATTTATTCACGATTATTAAAGGATCGTATTATTATGTTAGGTAGCGCTATAGATGATAATGTAGCAAACTCAATTGTATCCCAGTTTCTATTTCTTGCAGCAGAGGACCCAGAAAAGGATATTTCTTTGTATATAAACAGTCCTGGAGGGTCAATTACTGCAGGGATGGCAATTTATGATACAATGCAGTTTATTAAACCGAATGTTTCAACTATGTGTATAGGAATGGCAGCATCAATGGGTGCATTTTTATTAGCTGCTGGTACGAAAGGCAAGCGTTTTGCATTACCAAATAGTGAAGTGATGATTCACCAACCACTAGGTGGTGCTCAAGGTCAAGCAACTGAAATAGAAATTGCTGCGAAGCGCATTTTATTCTTACGTGATAAATTAAATGGCATCCTTTCTGATCGTACTGGTCAGCCATTAGAAGTGATCGAACGTGATACAGAGCGTGATAACTTTATGACTGCTGAAAAAGCTACAGAATACGGCTTAATCGATAAAGTTCTACACCCAGCGAAATAATCACTTTCTTACTAAAAACACAAAAAACCCTCTCACTGCTGTGAGAGGGTTTTTTTAGCCATTTTGAATAACAAAATTACATAATGCTTCAAGTGCTTCTTCTTCATCTTGCCCATCAGCATACAATGTAATTGTTGAACCATTGCTAACCGCTAAGCTCATTAAGCCCATAATGCTTTTAGCATTTACCTTTTTGCCATTCTTCTCTAAAAAAATATCTGAAGCGTAACGATTCGCCTCTTGAACAAATAAAGCTGCTGGTCGAGCCTGTAATCCTGTTTTCAATTGTACCTCTACTTTTTTTTCAACCATTTAATGTTCCTCCCTTTTTCAAAAGCTATTATTTTGTTTTAATAGAATGACCTGATCGCAGCTTTTCTGCGATTTCATCTATTTTTCGAAGGCGATGATTAATCCCTGACTTACTTATGCTCCCACCAGGTAGCATTTCACCTAGTTCTTTTAATGTAACATCTTGATAAGTAATTCTTAGCTCTGCAATAACTCGAAGCTTGTCGGGAAGTGAACTAAGTCCTACTGTTTCATCAATAAACCGAATGTTTTCTACTTGCCTAATTGCTGCACCAACTGTTTTATTTAAATTGGCAGTCTCACAGTTCACTAAGCGATTAACTGAATTCCTCATGTCTCTAACAATACGGACATCTTCAAATCTTAACAATGCACTATGGGCACCGATAATATTTAGAAATTCAGCAATCTTTTCAGCTTCTTTTAAATACGTTACAAAGCCTTTTTTTCTTTCAATCATTTTACAATTTAATTGAAAGCTGGTGTTCATTAATTCACAAAGTGCTTGGCTATGTTCCCGATATAACGAAAATATCTCTAGGTGGTATGAAGACGTTTCCGGATTATTAATCGATCCGCCTGCTAAAAAAGCTCCACGTAAATAAGATCTTTTACAACATTTTTTCTTAATTAAGTCATCTGAAATCCTTCCAAGAAACGAGAAACCTTCATCGATGATTTTTAAGTCTTCAAGAATACCTTTAGCGCTTTCAATTAAGCGAACAATATATACATTATTCTTTTTCAAACGCATTTTTTTTCTAACTAATAGTTCAACTGAGACATCATACAATCTTTTTAGCAATGTATAGATACGTCTTGCAATTGCTGCATTTTCAGTTTGGATAGTTACAATGAGTTTACGATTTGAAAAAGTTAATGACCCATTCATTCTTATTAATGCAGAGAGCTCTGACTTTGCACAGCAATCTTTAATTTCAATATTTGTTAGTTCCTTTTTGGTCTCTGATGCATATGACATACCTCTCAGCCCCTTTTATCTATATGCGAGTTAAAATAGGAGGACAAAAAGGTCGACGCAGAATAAGGCGGTATAGTATCTGTCACCTCTGAGGTTACTTACATTGAGCAACCTCCTTGACTCCTTCCAATATAACTAGTATATGCAGATACAAATAAAATTGTATTTTGCATTCAAAAATTAAGTAGTTTCATTAAATGCTATCACACTCGTACATAAAAGGTAAATGAGTACTTTGTATGCAATCGTTATATTCCATGGAATTTGTGAACATTTTGTAAAAGTGAGTATAAGAGAGATGCTACTTTTTTTGTGTCATGTCGAATGACCCCATCTTCAAAGCTAATAATGTTATCGTGAATAATATCTAACCCTAAATCCTTTAATCGGTCGATATCATAGATGACTGGTTGAGCCATTTCTTTTGCATATCTATCCATAATGTACGCAGGAATTTCCTCTTCATTCACCATAATCACATCAAGAAAATCGCATTTCATATGATCATAAAGTGCTCTAACATGGTCACTTGCTGTATAGTTTGATGTTTCTCCAAACTGAGTCATCACATTACACATATAGACTTTTTTTGCTGTTGCAGCACAAACCTCTTTTCCTATATTAGAAACTAATAGGTTAGGTAAAATACTTGTATATAAACTTCCGGGGCCAATAACAATTAAATCTGCTTCACGTATTGCTGCTATTGTCTCAGAAAGCGGCTTGACATCTTCAGGTGTCAAAAAGACACGTTCGATCTTCTTTCCATACTCAGGTATTTTTGATTCTCCAGATACTAATGTTCCATCTGCCATTTCAGCATGCAAATTAACGCTTCTATTAGCAGCTGGTAACACCTGACCTCTCACGTTTAACACTTTGCTCATTTCTCCAATTGCATGAACAAAATCGCCTGTTATATTTGTCATTGCGGCTAAGATAATATTTCCCAGTGAATGTCCAGATAAACCATTGCCATCCTCGAACCTATACTGGAACAACTCTTCAACTAATGGCTCAACATCTGATAAAGCTACTAACACATTTCTAATATCACCAGGTGGTGGAATGTCAAGCTCATTTCTAAGTCTTCCTGAGCTCCCACCATCATCAGCCACTGTAACGATAGCGGTGATATTCACAGGGTATTGTTTTAAGCCCCGCAATAAGACAGGTAAGCCTGTACCTCCGCCTATAATTACAATATTAGGCTGTTTTTTTCTTTCCATGTATTATTTTTCCTTTCGCTTGTCAATATCTCGGTGAGATATACGAGTTTTATAGCTATTTTCAAAATATTGACCTAAATACTCCGCTAGTGTTACGGAGCGGTGCTGGCCACCAGTACATCCAATTGCAACGATGAGCTGGCTCTTACCTTCTCTTTTATAATGCGGTAGCATAAAAGTCAATAAATCAACAACTTTTGTTAAAAACTTTTGCGTATCGTTCCATTTTAAAACATATGATGAAACTTCTTCATTGAGACCAGTTTTAGGTCTCATATGATCAATATAATGTGGGTTCGGTAAAAATCGAACATCAAAGACTAAATCAGCATCTATCGGCAAGCCGTATTTAAAACCAAAAGATACAACATTAACAGTAAAAATTTGTTTACCCTGGGTTGCAAATTGCTGTAATATTTTTTCTCTCAAGTCACGAGGTTTTAGATCAGATGTATCATAAATCAGCTGTGCTCTTCCCTTTAACTCTTCCAACATTTTTCTTTCTAGCTGAATACCTTCAAGAGGAAGTCCTTCTTGGGACAGCGGGTGAGATCTCCTCGTTTCTTTATAACGACTAACTAAAGTGGCATCCTTGGCATCTAAAAATAAGATTTGAGGTGTAATCCACGATTTCTCTGCCATATCATCTAGTGCTTCAAATAGGCTTTCAAAAAATTCTCTTCCTCTTAAGTCCATTCCAAGTGCTACTTTATTCATCTTATTACCGGAATCCTTCATAAGTTCTAGAAATTTCGGAAGTAAAGAAGGCGGTAGATTATCAACACAAAAATATCCTAAATCTTCAAAGCTTTGTATGGCTACTGTTTTCCCTGCACCAGACATTCCTGTAATAATGACCATTTGGATATCACTCGTTGAGCCAGTACTCATACTATTACCCCCTCAAACACGTTTAACTAGGATCTAATCGATAAGAAAGCAACTCAAAGTTCGGCGTATATGTGAAAGTACCATAAATAATACCTTTTCCATTAACCATATAGTCAATAATGTGGTAGTCACCTGGCGCCATAGGTAGCTTGGATATTTGCTCCACTTTCTGCCATGCAACCTTCCCTTCCTCTGACTCCTTCACATTGCTACCATCAAATTCTGTGGATAGAAAAGTAAACATCATCCATTCCGAAATGATTTGATTTTGCTCTTTTATCAATATTGTGAAAATACCTTTGATGCTTGGATCTTTTATAAATATACCTGTTTCTTCACGGAATTCACGTATGCAAGATTCTCTAATGGATTCTCCCTGTTCCATTTTGCCACCAGGTGCTACCCACCAGCCTCTACTAGGCTTTTGTAAAAGTAATACTTGACCTTCATGAACTAAGACGCAATTAGTTACTCTTTGCACGCCTTTCACCTCGTTGTATTTATACCATTAATTATACTATTTCTACTAGCTCGTCACAATAAATGGTATAAAAGAAATGCGGAAGGCACCCATTTCCACCTAATATCAACCGTCCTATAGCTAACGATTGGCATTATCCGTTTTCGAAGACAAGCAAAGGACATTACGTTCAGACCGTTGTATTGTAATATTGTAATAAATGACAAACAGAGAATTTAGCTCATAACATATCTATATAATGGAGTTTTCGCATTACTTACACATGTTTTCATGGTCTTTTTTCACATATATACAGACTGTTTTCGCATTAATTATTTGCTTTTCGTTCTTAGATGTAAGTACGTTTACATCTAACGTCCTCAAGGGGTAGAAGAACCTCACGAAATGAGCCTATATAAAAAAAGGACACGGGGTCATTTCCCGTGCCAAGGATATATTTATAAAAGGGGGTCAATTACTTATATTTATAGTACCTAATAATTGTTGCACCTGTGTTACAACTCGGTTAAAACGTTATTACGGTTTTGTTATAATTATTTTGATTTCTCTTTTAACTCTTCAATATAATGCGCTGCACTTTGGGCGGCAACACTTCCATCACCAGTAGCTGTAACGATTTGTCGAACTGTTTTTTCTCTAATATCTCCTGATGCAAAAATACCAGGGATTTTCGTCTCCATTTGCTCATTCGTTTCGATATATCCATTTTCATTCGTAATACCAAGGTTTGCGAACGGTTTTGATAATGGATTTAAACCGATGTATATGAACACACCATCAGTATTAAATTCTTGTTCCTCACCTGTCTGAGTATCAACTAGTGTCACACTACCCACTTTTCCGTCTTTTTCATTAACCTGTTTCACCGTGTGGTTCCAAATAAAATCAATCTTCTCATTATCAAATGCGCGCTGTTGTAGAATTTGTTGCGCTCTAAGCTGATCACGACGATGAACAATTGTTACTTTAGATGCATAACGAGTTAGGTATACCCCTTCCTCTACTGCAGAATCTCCACCACCTACAACAACCAGTTCTTTTCCTTTAAAAAACGCTCCATCACAAACTGCGCAATATGATACACCTCGACCACCTAGTTCATTTTCACCAGGCACTCCTAGTTTTTTATATTCTGCACCAGTGGCAATAATAACTGCTCTTGCTTTTAATTCCTTACTACTAGTGACCACAGTTTTATACTCTTCACCATCTATAATTTCCTTAATATCGCCATATGCATATTCAGCACCAAATTTCTTCGAATGCTCGAACATTTTATTTGATAGCTCTGGCCCTAAGATTGATTCAAATCCCGGAAAGTTCTCAACGTCCTCAGTGTTCGCCATTTGACCACCAGGAACACCACGTTCCACCATAATTGTTGACAAATTAGCTCTTGATGTATATACCGCTGCTGTCATTCCAGCAGGTCCTGCTCCAATAATTACTACATCGTAAATTGTATCTTCTGCCATTTTATTCACTCCTTCATTATTAACTGATTCACTCATAAGAATGTTATAAAATACTCTTTCGTCTTAGAACATCTCTATAAGTTAATGAAAATATAATACCTTTTCCTTTGGCTGCTTTCGCATTAATTGCTACTTTTTAAACTAAGATATAAGCACGTAAAGTTCATGGTATCTTTTTATCTTTATAAACGATAATAATCCCATATGTGCAGTTCTTATTTTTAAAATAGCAACAAAGTTTACGAAAAGCGCCTTTCCTTAATTGTATCCTATAAGACACTGAATGAATCGTCCAATAATCTGCTCACTGAAGGAGAACATTCACAAATTCACCATATTTTGAAACAGTTTTTACCGAAACATCATATTTTAGGGCAACCTCTCGTTGAGTTACTTTTTTACGTAATAACTTTTTCCATTTATATTCAATTGCTGCAGCCCAAGCTTGTGTATTCAAAAGTTCATATTTCATATTTATTCCGTTATCAAATACTAAGCATGCCTTGTTGAAAAGGTCAGCCATTTCTACATGACTCAGTTTATTACTTTTAAAAATATGATCCAATATCATGTATGAATTCTTAATGTAGCCTGTATGACTATTTAATCCCTTTTGGCTAATTCTATCAATCATATAATGAGCAAACTCACTTTCAAATGATGTATATTTTGTTTGAACATTTTCTTGATAAATGCCAGTTGGTTCAACACTATTTCCTTGACTAACTAAAAACAAACCATACAATCGTTCATATTTATTGTCACTCTTCAAAAGTGAGTTTGCGCCTTTAACAACCTCATGAGCCACATGCATTTTCCATGGCTCTGTGCCGTTCCTTTCTGGACTGAGTTCAATAACTTTTTTCCATATATTTTTTGCAAAGCTTTCGTGGTTTGAGTAATACGCAGCATTTGCTAGCCAATAATAATACGTGCCATCACCTTCAAATCCTTGTTTATAAAGCTGCTTTAACCATTTGTACGCTAGCTCAGATTCTCCTACGAGCGCAAAGGTTGCTCCAAGCTTGTAGCGATGTTCGACCGTTATTGGGTATACCTTTTCAAGTTTATTGATTAGTGGCTTAACAAGCTCATCTTCTTTATGGTAATAAAAGAAGATAACCATATTGCAAAGCGCGTGTAGATTTCCAGGATTTTTATCAAAAACCTCGTCAAGGATCTGTATAGCACGATTTAAATCACCTAAGTAGAAATGCGCCAATGCTAAATTATTATATGCTGACCAAAATTCAGGGTTTTCCTTAATCATTGAGTTTAATAATTGTATAGCTTCTGAAAACTGACCATCTTCTAACAAGCTTCTCGCTCTTTCTTGATTTAAGATGAGCGTATCTTCCTCACTATCATGTGCTTCTGTGCTTATATCATATTCAATACTTAACAGCTCGAGTAGATCCTCAGTATCTTCACTAAATTCTCCATTTGGAGCTTGTTTAAGATACTCAAGCGCATATTTGCGTGACATTTGAAAAAGCCCTAGGTGAGCATAATTATTTGCCATAAAATACGAACATTCCACCATCGTTGGGTCTACATTTTCTAATATATTAGCTAGTATAATATTTGATTGCTGAAACTCTCCATTCTCCATAAGAACGATCGCCATTTGACATAAATACTCCGACTCATTTGGTTTCAGTTGTATTGCACGAGATAAATACTTCTTTGCTTTATATAAATCGTTATTTCGATAAGCTTTTTTTCCTTTCATGAAAAGTTTCTCATCATCTTGAAATGGAATAATAATCGCTGATTGTTTTGAGTTTTTCCCCATTCATGCCTCCGTAAAAATATCTTCCTGCCTAGTTTATTTCCTGTTAAACATAAAGTGCTCGATCCACCAAAATTAGTCCACACCTTGTGGACAATACTACCCCTAGCTATTCTGCTAAATTAGATGAAGTGACAGGAAGACTGCTTGTTAATCTTCTTGCATTTTGACTTTCTGACCTCGTGTTGATGGCGATTGAGGTAAACATACAATACTTTCTTAATATTTATACTGGCTATTTTCAGAAAATTTGTTGCTGTTCGTACTAATTTAAAACCTAAAACCAGTTATGATGAAAATAGTTACAGTGACAAGCCTAGTAGTATACAGATTTAACTCTTAGCACGAAAAACAACATTTTAAGAGAAAACAGCCTTAAAGTAATCTCTGCTACTGATTAAATTAAATACTTAAAATTAAGTTCATTTCACCGATGGTAGTATAACATACATATGTTGTCCAAAAACAGTGTAAGTTTTAGGTTATAATACTATAATAATATGCGTTAAAGAGAAAGGAGCAACCCAATGAGACAAGCTGCAGATGATATTGCAAATGTCCCCATGAAAAAGCAAACAAAAAAGCCGTTAGTCTTGGCTGCTGTGATGCTTGCTATGTTTATGGCTGCTATCGAAGCTACCATTGTATCTACAGCTATGCCAGTCATTGTTGGAGAATTAGGGGGTTTTTCTTTATATAGCTGGGTTTTTTCTGGATACTTATTAATGAATGCTGTTACAGTACTTATTTATGGTAAACTGTCTGATTTATTTGGTCGCAAACCAGTTATTACCTTTGGAATTATCATTTTCTTATTAGGTTCTATACTATGTGGGTTTGCTCAATCAATGGGCATGTTAATTCTTTTTCGTGTCATTCAGGGATTTGGAGCAGGAGCTGTTATGCCGATCGCTTCAACCATAGTCGGTGATATTTATACAAAAGAAGAAAGAGCTAAAATCCAAGGATATTTATCAAGTGTTTGGGGGATTTCTGCAATTACCGGCCCTGCTTTAGGTGGGTTATTAGTTGAGTACGTTAGCTGGCGGTATGTCTTTTGGGTTAATATACCACTTGGTATTTTGGCCATTATCGCTTTATGGGCATTTCTTCATGAAGACGTTGAAAAAAAGAAACATGACATTGACTATCTTGGTGCTGTACTATTAACCATTTCAATTGCTTCCTTTATGTTTATTCTTGTTGAAGGCGGTAATAATCAGTCGTGGACTTCACTACCTACATTAGGTCTACTAATGATAGGAATCATTGCAATTACGTTATTCGTTTTTCAAGAAAGACGTGCTGTAGATCCGATGATGCCCTTTAATTTATGGAAAGAGCGCTCGATATTTATTGCCAATATGGCTTCTTTGACAACAGGCATCATGCTTATAGGAATTTCTAGTTTCCTACCTGCATTTGTACAAGGGGTCATGGAACAATCACCTATTGTTGCTGGTTTTACATTGACGACGATGAGTATCGGTTGGCCAATTGCAGCGACAGTTGCTGGTAGGTTATTATTGAAAATCGGCTTTAGAACAACATCCTTGTTTGGTGGGGTTTCATTAATATTAGGAAGTATGATATTTGTTTTCATGTCTCCTGATGCAGGACCTATTACTGCAGCTACTGGCTCATTTTTTATCGGTGTAGGGATGGGATTAACGACTACTTCTTTTATTGTTTCTATTCAAAGTACAGTTGACTGGAAACAACGAGGGGTCGCCACAGCAGCAAACATGTTCATGCGAAATGTTGGTAATACAATAGGTGCGGCTCTACTTGGAGGAATCTTAAACAATCAGTTTCAGCGATATATTCATGAACAGGAAACCAACACAGAAGGGTTAACGATTAATTCAGCAAATATATTACTTAATGAAGAAGAAAGAAATCAGCTGTCTGAAGGTGTAAAACAAATACTACAAGATGGACTAACCTTCTCTCTTCACTCTGTATATTATGTTGTTCTCGGATTTGCAATTGTTAGTCTAATATTAATTGCGCTATTGCCAAAAAAAGATACTGCCTAGTATTTCAATTGAAAACGTCAAAATTCCACCTAGTCTGATCTATGCTCAAGAAGTATTAGGTGGAATTTTATCGTCGTTGACACAACTTCTTCTCTCTTCTAAATAAGCCTATCGAGATTGGAAAGTTCAATTTATTGCTTATGCCTTTTTTCTAGAACATTTAGCACATCATCTAATGGAAGCTTCTGCTCACGTAACAATACAAGTAAGTGATAAAGTAAGTCAGCTGTTTCCCATGTAAGTTCATCACTATTACGATTTTTTGCTGCAATAATGACCTCCGCGGCTTCTTCTCCTACCTTTTTCAATATTTTATCTACACCTTTATCAAATAAATACGTAGTATAAGAGCCTTCTTCACGTTCTGTTTCTCTTTTTGCAATAATTTGCTCTAACTGATTTATAATAGCAAAGCGTTCATGTCCAAGCTGTTCTTTTGCACTTACGATTTCTTCTGTGAAGCATGTATATGTGCCATTATGACAAGCTACACCTGCTGGTTCAACAAGTACTAGTAGGGCATCCTTATCACAATCATACTTCATTTCAATAATTTTTTGAGTGTTTCCTGATGTTGCTCCTTTATGCCACAACTGTTGTCTAGAGCGACTATAAAACCATGTCTCTCCCGTCTCGATAGACTTTTCTAAAGAATCCTTATTCATATATGCTAACATTAATACTTCCTTACTGACGATATCTTGAACAATTGCAGGCACTAATCCTTGGTCATTAAATGTAAGATGTGGTACAGTCACCTTACATGCACCCCCTTCTCATGTAAAAAGGTTTTTACCTCTCTAACTGATGTTTCCTTGTAATGAAAAATTGATGCAGCTAATGCAGCATCAGCTTTCCCTTCAGTAAATGCCTCGACAAAATGATCTGCATGACCCGCTCCCCCAGATGCGATTACAGGTACAGAAACCGCCATGCTTACTTCTTTCGTCAAATCAATATCAAAACCACTCTTTTCACCATCACTATCCATACTCGTTAATAAAATTTCTCCTGCCCCGCGTCTAACAACCTCTTTCGCCCAGTCAATAACGTGCCAGTCAGTTGCCTGTCTTCCTCCGTGTGTAAACACTCGCCATGTTTGAATAGTATGATCATATTTTGCGTCAATCGCTACGACAATGCATTGTGATCCAAAATAATTTGCCCCTTCAGTGATAAGGTGAGGGTTGTTAACAGCCGCTGTGTTTATTGAAACTTTGTCAGCACCTGCACGCAACATCTTTTTCATATCTGCTAAACTATTAATGCCACCTCCAACTGTGAACGGAATCGCTAGCTGACCAGCAACATTTTGCACGACGTCAACCATCGTTTTTCTTCCTTCATGTGAAGCGGATATATCTAAAAAGACTAATTCATCTGCACCCTCTTGATCATAGAAGGAGGCTAATTCAACAGGGTCACCTGCATCTCGTAGTTCAACAAACTGGATTCCCTTCACAACTCTTCCTTCCTTGACATCTAAACACGGAATAATTCGCTTCGTAATCATATGTCTTTCACCGCACTCACTGCCTCACTTACAGTAAATTGATTCGTGTATAGCGCCTTTCCAATAATCGCACCACTTACACCTATTTGCTTATATTGCATTAAGCTCTTCACATCATCAAGTGCGGAAATTCCCCCTGATGCAATAACCTGCTTATTCGTTGCTTGTGCCATTTCAATGACGGCATTAGTGTTTGGACCTGACAGCATGCCATCCGTCTTAATATCTGTAAAGATAAAAGTTTCGGCTCCATGTTCTGCAAGTTCCTTACCAATTACAGTCGCTTTGATTGTCGACGTCTCCAGCCAACCTTCTATCGCTGCATAACCATCTTTTGCATCGATACCTATGGCAATGTGTTGCTGATATTTCTTAAGCATTTCTTTGACAAAAGATGGATTGTTAATTGCCGCACTTCCTAAAATAATGCGCTTAATACCTTTCTCTAGATAATAGACGATGTCAGCTTCTGTTCGAATTCCACCACCAACCTGTACATTTGCTTGTAATTGTTCAGCAATGTCAATGACTTCACTGTCATTCACTGGTCTTCCCTCTTTTGCTCCATCTAAATCGACAGTATGAATCCAAGTTGCTCCTTGATTTCCGAAGAGCTGCGCCATTGCTAATGGCGATTCTCCATAAATTGTTTCTTTAGCGTAGTCGCCTTGTAATAATCTAACGCATTTGCCATTTCTAATATCAATCGCTGGATAAATCATAAATTGCTTCATGACGACAACACCTTCCCTTCAACAACCGCTGCAAAGTTTTCTAGTATTCTTAAGCCTGTATCACTACTTTTTTCCGGGTGAAATTGCGTTCCAAAGACATTGCCCTTACTAACCACAGCTGGAACATTCACAGCATACTCACTACTTGCGATCACATCTGACTGCTCCCCTGCTTGAACATAATAAGAATGTACGAAATATACATATCCATTGTTCACACCTTCTAGAAGTGATGAAGGTTGGTGAACATGTAGTTTATTCCATCCCATATGTGGTATTTTATAAGCTTCATTTTGAGGAAAGTGGACGACACGTCCCTTAATTAAGCCAAGCCCCTCTGAAAGTCCATTTTCTTCACTTTCATCAAACAATAACTGCATACCTAGGCATATACCAAGGAGTGGTTTCCTTTGCTGGGCACAATCCTTTAAAAATGGAGTCAATCCACTGTCATTTAAAATTGCCATCGCGTCTTTAAATGCTCCAACGCCGGGGAGAATTAACCCTTTTGCTTGTTTTAGCCGACGCTGGTCGTCCGTTATCACATATTCAACATCCATCCGTTCTAATGCTTTACTCACGCTATATAAATTCCCCATACCATAATCAACAATCCCGATCATTTATAACAACCCTTTCGTAGATGGTACCCCTTTTACTCTCGGATCGATCATAGTAGCTTCATCAAGCGCTCGACCTAATGCTTTAAACACCGCTTCAATCATATGATGTGTATTATGACCATAATGAATAATCACATGTAAATTTATACGAGCCTCAAGCGCTAGCTTCCAAAGAAATTCATGAACGAGCTCAGTATCAAAGGAACCGACCCGTTTACTAGGCAAGTCACCTTTCAATACAAAGTGAGGGCGATTACTGAGGTCAACGACAACTTGTGCTAGTGCTTCATCCATAGGTACGAAAGCATTTCCGTATCTTTTAATTCCACTCTTATTACCTAGAGCTTCTCTTAGCGCTTGTCCTAAACAAATACCAATATCCTCTGTCGTATGATGATCATCGATTTCAGTGTCACCATTTGCATGTATTGCTAAATCAAATTGTCCATGTTTGGTGAACAAATCTAACATATGTGTTAGAAACGGAACACCCGTCTCAAGGTCAGTATTTCCCTTCCCATCAATTTCAAATGAAAGCTGAATAGATGTTTCATTCGTCACTCTATTTACACTCGTATTTCTCATCATGATCCCTCCTTATCAGCTGTCGATAAACGCACTTCTATGGCACGGGCATGTGCTTCTAATCCTTCAGCTCGCGCAAAAGAAGCAATCTTTGCTCCGTTAGTAATTAACGCATCCTTACTATAAGAAATGATGCTTGATTTTTTAACGTAGTCATCCACTGAAAGAGGACTTGAAAAACGTGCTGTCCCATTAGTCGGAAGAACATGGTTTGGCCCAGCAAAATAATCACCAACTGGCTCAGTACTATACCTTCCAAGAAAGATGGCACCAGCATGACGAATACTTGCTACAATAGACATTGGGTCTATGGTCATAATTTCTAGATGTTCTGGTGCAAGTTCATTTACAACATCAATGGCTTCCACTAAATTATTTGTGACATAGATAGCTCCATAATCTCGTAATGATGCATGAGCAATTTCTTTACGAGGTAATGTTTCAAGTTGTTTTTCTATCTCATGCTGAACTTTTTTGGCAAGTTCTATAGACGGTGTCACAACGATGCTTGAGGCTAATGCATCATGCTCAGCTTGCGATAATAAATCAGCAGCAATTTCATTTGCATTTGCTGTATCATCTGCTAATACAACAATTTCACTAGGGCCAGCTATCATATCAATAGCTACATGCCCAAACACTTCGCGTTTCGCAAGTGCTACATAAATATTTCCTGGACCAACTATTTTATCAACTGAACGAATTGATTCAGTGCCATACGCAAGCGCCGCTATTGCTTGTGCTCCTCCAATTTTATATATTTCTTTAATTCCTGCCTCATGTGCAGCTACGATAACGGCGGGAGGTAATGCCCCATCATGTTGAGGAGGTGAAACAATAACAATGCGTTCGACGCCTGCAACCTGTGCGGGTATGACATTCATTAAAACCGAAGATGGGTAAGCCGCCGTTCCCCCAGGAACATATACCCCTACAGCCTCAATAGGCGTAATCTTTTGACCTAGTAATGACCCGTCCTCTTTCATCGATATCCATGTTTGACGTACTTGACGTTGATGATAATCTCGGATATTTTCTGCTGCCTCTCTCATTACTTGTATGAGTGTTTGATCTACTTTTTCGTAAGCAGTAGAGATTTCTTCATCAGTCACACGAAAAGAGGATAGCTGAACACCATCATACTGAGCTGTTAAATCTCTAAGAGCTACATCTCCATCTGCTTTAACTTGCCCAATAATTGATAATACTGACTGTCTCTGCTGTTCTGTTCCACTATCAATTGTTCGCTTCAACGTCATGTCCTTTGATACCCGTTTTATGTTCATAGCATTTTTTCACCATCCATCGCAAAATCGAGTTGCTCAATAATTGATGCAAGACGCTCAACAAGCTCACCTATTTGTTGTTCCTTCATTCGATAGCTTACTGGATTTACAATTAGTCTCGAAGTTACATGACCTATATGCTCCATTTCAACAAGTCCATTTTCCCGCAAAGTCTGACCTGTTGAAACGATATCAACGATGCGATCAGCTAAGCCGATGAGTGGTGCTAATTCTATAGAACCATTCAATTTAATAATTTCAACTTGCTCTCCCTGCTCTCTAAAATAAGTAGATGCAATATTTGGATATTTGGTCGCTACTTTAGGTGCGACATCTGTTGTTTTTACATCTGGCAACCCAGCAACTGCTAAGTAACAATGACTAATATAAAGATCAAGTAGCTCATATACATCTCGCTCTTCTTCTAGCATGACATCCTTACCTGCGATACCGAGATCAGCTACACCGTATTCAACATACGTTGTCACATCCATCGGCTTAGCAAGGATAAATTGAATTTGTTCTTCCTCTACATCTATAATCAATTTACGTGAAGCTTCAAATTTATTAGGCAACCGATAGCCAGCCTTTCTCAGTAATTCAACTGCTTCCGTAAATATGCGTCCCTTTGGCATAGCAATAGTAAGCAAGCCTATTCATCTCCCTTCTGTGATGAGATACAATATATTCAACTTCGGCTTTGTTCCCCTATAAAGAAAGAAACCTGTGCAAAAGATTTCGTATAAGCATCGACGTTCGTAAGGCCAGATATATCTTGGAGTATGACACGCTCACCATTCTTTCTACGTTCGTCTGCAAACTCGATTGCTCGTTTTAAGTTATCAGAACTGTAAATGACACTATGAATAAGAGGTTCTTGACCACAATACCCGAGCGCTTCTAGTAGACGGTCTATCCGTATTCCAAACCCTGTTGCTGGTGCATCAACATGAAATTTGGATAGTAGATTATCATAGCGTCCACCGTTTCCAAGTAAGAAACCTACTTTATCTGCATATACTTCAAATAAAAGACCTGTATAATAGCTCATATGGCTCAATAATGTAAGATCTAATTTTATAAATTTGGATACACCAAATGATCGTAGGTGCTCACATACTAGTTGCAGTTCCAGAAGCAATTGTTTACCTCTCTCCCCGTCAACAAGCTGCATAGCATCATTTATAATATTTTCGTCACCACGTAAATGTAATAATTGTAATAAACGTTGTTTATCAATAGATGATAGAGGCAAACCTTTCACATGTTCTTTATATCCAACAAAGTTTTTTTCATATAAGAACCGTCGCAACGTGTTAGCCCGCTCTTCACTACCAACTGTTTCTAAAAATAGCTCATTAACAAATCCGATGTGACCAACAGTAACTGCAAATGTCTCTAACCCAATATTTTGTAATAGGGATACTAGCAGAGCAATCACTTCGGCGTCTGCACTTAGTGTCTGATCACCTATACACTCAATTCCAACTTGTTCAAACTCTGCTGGACGTCCCCCTTCGCGCTGTTGAGCGCGATAAACGTTTGCAGAATAGGCAAGACGTAACGGGTTCTTGTTTGCTAATAATTTTGATGCAGCTACCCTAGCAATAGGGGCTGTCATATCTGGCCGTAATACTAACGTATGACCTTGCTGATCCAAAAGCTTGAACAGCTGCCTATCCGCAATCGCTGATGATGACCCTACGGTATCATAATACTCTAGCGTTGGCGTCTCAATTAACTGATAACCCCATTGCTCAATCCCCTTTAGTAACTGACTCCTAAGTTCTTTTTTAGTTTCATACAATGAAGGTAATGTGTCTCTCATACCTAATGGCTTTTCAAACATAAAAAGCTTCTGCATTTCAATCCGCCCTTTAGTTATTAATTTGTGAAGCTTCAGCGCATTAAGCATCCCTGGAGGAGATGTTAATTGATGCGCTAGCTACATTGAAATTTATTTCAAAATCGAACTAAAATACTTTAGTTCGCTAATTTGCTAATAAGTTAAAGTTTTTAGTATTGTAACTTGGCTTCTAACATTCGTCAAGATACAAATTGTAATATCTTGCTCATAATTTAATTTGTTCACAATAAGGCCTTATTATTTTGAAATAATATTATGTAGAGCTTTTTAATTTAGCCTTCTTCTACTTATACTGTAGTGACTTACAGGTAGCTGTATTCATGAGGTTTCTGTGAGAAGCTCAAGTATTAAATATACAAATAATGGTTGAATAACCATATAAAAATAGCTGTTTACCTAAAGATTGTTATTTCTCGTACTAAAAAACAAACACGCATACAACTAAAATTCATGGCATCTTTTCTTCTATAAAACAAATCCCAGCTAATAGTTTAGAAGCTACAGCAACAATTTTTACCAACAGAGCCTAATTAATTGACAAAATTATAATATTTATTTTATGATCATTTATATAATTAAATTTTCTCCTAAAGGGGAGTAGCTTTTACAGCAAAGTCGTCATTACGGAGTATTATACTCTCGGCTTTGTTGGCAACATACGTTGTTAGCGAGACCTTTATCAGTTGGTAAAGGCCTTTTTATGTAAAAAACCTTTACCATCATTGGTAAGGGTTTTTTTGTGAGAAAAATATTGAATAGAGTACCAAAAGTTACTTCATTCATTCTAGATAAAAAATGATGGAAAGGAGAGATACTAATATAGCCTACTATTAAGCAAGTTGAAAATATATTTCAAAAGAAACCATTGATTTTTGAATCTTTTTAAGAAGTGACTCGTATTAAACATTGGAGTCATATCGACAAAAATACCACTAAACACAGGTGTTTACTGAGAAATCATGGTCTTTTACTAGGGGAAAAAAGGGGCTACAAGCACGATAGTTGATTATTACGTATACAAAGAGGGGGAGATAAGCAGTGCTTATTATTGAATTAGCCGCTATTTTATTTGCTTCAAAAATAGCTGGAGATATTAGTGTCAGGCTTGGTCAGCCATCTGTTCTAGGTAAGTTATTAATCGGGATTGTATTAGGCCCTACCGTTTTAGGAATCGTTAACGATACAGAAATCTTAAGTGAAATTAGTCAAATCGGAGTCATTTTATTAATGTTTATTGCAGGCTTAGAAACCGATGTTGATGAATTTAAACGTACTGGAAAGGCTTCAACCTATGTAGGTGTACTTGGAATCATTGTACCTTTATCTATCGGATATTTATCAGGAGTAATTATTGGATTACCGACATTTGAAGCTATATTTCTTGGATTATTACTTTCTGCTACAAGCGTAAGTATTTCAGTCCAAGCATTGAAAGAAATGAATAAGCTTAAGTCTAAAGAAGGTGCAACGATTTTAGGAGCAGCTGTTATTGACGATATTCTCGTTATCGTATCATTGGCCTTTTTAATGAGCTTAGCAGGTGGGGATGTTCATTTAGGAGAAGTGATTATAAAGAAAGTTATCTTCTTCGCCGTAGCTATAGGCTTAGCTTGGAAAGTAGTCCCTTGGGTATTAAATAAGTTTGCACCATTAAAAGTAACTGAATCAGTCATTTCTGCAGCCTTGATCATTTGCTTTAGCTATGCATTTATCGCTGAGTATGCAGGAGTTGCAGCAATTATTGGTGCTTATATTGCTGGTGTTGCGATCAGTTTAACTAATCATAAACATGAAGTGTTTGAAAAAGTAGAAACAATCAGCTACTCGATCTTTGTACCTGTATTTTTCACATCAATTGGTGTTACTGTAGAATTATTCGGCATTGGTGATAACATTGGTCTAATTGTCATTCTTAGTATCGTAGCTATCCTTACGAAACTGCTTGGTTCAGCAGTTGGTGCAAAAGCCGCTGGATTCAATTGGAGAAGTTCAATGGGTATCGGATCTGGTATGGTATCAAGAGGTGAAGTAGCATTAATTATTGCAGCGATTGGACTAGAAGCCGCGTTGTTAAGCCAAGAATTATTTGCAGTAATTGTAGTTGTTGTCCTAATTACAACAATCGTTACACCACCTATGATGAAGTGGTTTTTCAGTGAAAACAAGCATGAAAACAATAAAGTGGAGACGACTGGGTAGTCTCATCAAAGATTGGAGAACATTTTCCCCAAGCAGCTAAAAGTTGTGAAAGTTGAAAAGCCGAGCCGAGGTTCTCTGAAGCACTGAAGGTACAATATGCTTTAGAATGAAGTGATGATCTGAAGGGACTAGGTTGAAGGCAATTTCTACTAACTTTGAGAATTGTTAAAGATTTACCAGGAAATATAATTCTAGCATTAATAACAGCTACCAACTCGAGAAAAGCCTATATCATAAATAAGAACCTGTTTGTTGAAACAGGTTCTTTTATATGTAAGCATTAGCTCATGATTTTATCCTTAACACCATTTTCGATTCGTTTTTCCATCTCTTCTTTCGTGTAAATCATTTGCATTGGGTTCCCGCCTACAAATGCTCCAGCAGGCACGTCTTTATGTACGAGCGTCCCTGCAGACACTATCGCACGATCACCAATTACTACACCAGGTAAAATAGTGGTGTTAGCCCCAATTAGCACCTCATCTCCAATTATAACATCGCCAAGACGGTACTCTTCAATTAAGTATTCATGTGCTAATATTGTTGTATTGTAGCCGATCACAGTATTTCGTCCTACAGTAATTTTTTCTGGAAACATGACATCTAGCATTACCATTAATGCAAAGGATGTTTGTTCGCCAACTTTCATTCGTAAAAATGTACGATATAACCAGTTTTTCATCCCTAAAAATGGCGTATAACGGGCTGTTTGGATAACAATAAAGTTTTTTACTACTTTCCAAAAGGGGACTGTTTTATAAACATGCCATAATGAATTTGCTCCCTTTACAGGGTATCTTGTTGTTTTTCTCACTGATTCTCAGCCTTCACAATGGAGAGTAAATCACTCATTTTATCTAAAACATAATCTGGGTTGTATTGTGTTAAATGTTCTCTACCTTTGATCGCCCACCCTACGGCGGCAGTTTTTGTTCCAGCATTTTGACCTGCCAACATGTCATGATGATTATCACCGACCATAATCGCTTCATGTGGGAGAGCGTTGAGTTGCTGTAATGCTTTATGAATTGGCTCAGGATCTGGTTTTGCACGTTCAACATCATCTAAAGTAATGACAACATCAAAGAACTGATCTAGGTTTGTGAGTTTTAATCCCATTGTTGTCGTTAACCTCATTTTCGTTGTCACAATTCCTAACTTGAATTTTTGCTCGTGGAGTGCTTTAACGGTATCAAACACACTATGATATTCCTTTACGAGTAAATCATGATTTGCTAAATTAAACTCGCGATAGGTTTTTACCATATCCTCAACACGGTCTTTATCTACTGAGTGTAATGATTCGTACAACGGTGGGCCAATGAATTCGAGCACATCTTCCCTTGAATAATCATTAGGGTAATACTGCTCTAATGTATGCATAAACGATTGGATAATTAATTCATTCGTGTCAATCAATGTTCCGTCTAAATCAAACAATATCGTCTTAATGGTCATAGTTAGCTTCCTTTCTGTTATGCAACTCTGCTTTTTTCCATATAAAAGCGACAAGCATCGTTAATAGTATCGCAACGAATACACGTATTAATAACAATGGTAAAATTGGAATTCCTAAAGGTATAAATACAAGTGTATCCTCAATAACAGCATGGCATGAGACGAGAAATATAAATGCAAGTACAGTATCTTTTTTAGACACACCGTCTTCCTTTACTGCTTGAATCATGACACCAGATCCATATGCAAGTCCAAATAAAAGTCCAGCTGCTAATGTGGTTGACGTATTCTCCTTCATACCTAATAATTTCGTCAAGGGTGACATCCACTTGGAGAACGTCTCTAACCATTTAAGATCTTTTAATATTTGTATACCGATCATAAGTGGAATAACGATAAGTGCAAGTTGTAAAATACCTATTAAGCCCTTTTCTACCCCAGCCATGATGATACTTCCCCAGCCTGAAACAACTTCTTCTTTTTTAGATATAAATCCATATTGAGCTAACTCATTTCCGCCTGCCCACAGAATATTAATCAAGAATGCTGATATAACTGCTAATCCTATACGAGTAACCATCATTATCCAGAGCTTTACCCCTACTCTTGCAGCAACGCTTGACTCTATTAACAAGTTATGAGAAAACGATAACATCACAGCTAAAATAAATACTTCTTTTACAGTCAAATCAAGTGTTAAAATCGCACCGATAGCAGCATACAGATTGAGGAAATTCCCGAGAACCAACGGGATTGCTGCATCTCCAGATAGTCCAAACAAGCCCATCAAAGGTGATATGCCTTCCATAATCCATTGTAGAATAACAGTGTATTGTAAAATAGTCACTATTAATGTAACTGGAAAAATGATTTTCCCTAATGTCCATGTCGTCTGTAACCCTACAATAAACCCCTTTTTAACTGACCCAACCAAATTCCCACTCCTAGCTTTTTAATTAGAATAATAACAAAATGTAAAGCAATTGGTAAATACCCAATTGCTTTACATTTGTTCACTTTGAACGTCACTTATTATACTGTTTAGCTTCTATGAATCTTTATACCTTTTATCTGCATACCCTTTTACGCGTCGGACTACAATCATGGCAATTGCAAAACCAATTAATAACAACGAGATAAACTGAGCAACACGTAAGCTTTCAGTTAGCATTAAGCTGTCTGTTCGCATTCCTTCAATGAAAAAGCGGCCAAATGAATACCAAATGACATACGTTAAGAATATCTCACCACGTTTTAAATTAACTTTTCTTAGCAGTAGTAAGATAATAAATCCAGTGAGACTCCAAATTGACTCATATAAAAATGTTGGGTGATAATACTCCCCGTTAATATACATCTGATTTATAATAAAATTTGGTAATTGTAGGTTCTCCAAAAATTCCCTTGTCACTACACCACCGTGTGCTTCTTGATTGACAAAGTTCCCCCACCTACCGATAGCTTGTCCTAAAATGATACTTGGTGCAGCTATATCTGCAAGCTTCCAAAAAGAAATACCTTTTTTCCTCGCAAAGACGATAGCCGTTAATACCGCCCCAATTAAACCACCGTGAATGGCTAAGCCACCTTGATTAATCATAACAATTTCTAAGAGATTTTCTGAATAATAATCCCATTTAAAAATGACATAATAAAGTCGTGCTGAAATAATAGCAATTGGTACTGCAAATAATACTAAGTCTACAAACGTGTCTTTATGAAGACCTCTCTTTTCAGATTCCTTGACTGCTAAATATAAACCTAAAATGACACCGATACCGATGATTGCACCATACCATTGAATCGACAATGGACCAAGTTCAATAAAAACACGGTCTAACGGCTGTATTTGCTCTTCCATCCTCTCAACTCCTAACATATATTTCTACATATAATATGTACACCTTACAGCTCTTCACTATCTTCAATAACATCCGCCAATCTATTTGAAAATTGTTCTGCAGCGTCCATACCCATTCTCTTTAATCGAAAATTCATTGCTGCTACTTCAATAATGACTGCTAAATTTCTTCCTGGACGAACAGGAACTGTTAAATGTGTTATTTCTGAATTAATAATTTTCATTTTATCTTCATCTAGGCCTACACGGTCATATTGTTTAGCTTGATCCCAAAGCTCTAAAGTGATCACTAAAGAAATTCTTTTGAAATTCCGAACTGCTCCCGCACCAAACAATGTCATGACATTTATAATTCCTAAGCCACGAATTTCTAGTAAGTGTTCCAACAGATCTGGTGCGTTTCCTATTAACGTGTTTTGGTCTTCTTCACGAATCTCAACTAAATCATCAGCAACTAGTCTATGCCCTCTCTTCACTAATTCAAGAGCAGTTTCACTTTTTCCAACACCGCTTTTCCCAGTAATTAATACACCTATACCATATATGTCTACTAACACGCCATGAACTGCAGTTGTAGGTGCAAGCTTACTTTCTAAATAGTTTGTGAGACGACTCGTTAAGCGTGTTGTCTTCATTGATGAACGCATAACAGGTACTACCTCACGCTCAGAAGCTTCAATTAACTCTTCAGGAATGTCCAAATCTCTTGAAATAATAATTCCTGGAGTAATATCAGTACATAATTTATTCATACGAAGCTGTTTTTCCGATTTTGTTAACTTATCATAAAATGAAAGCTCTGTTTTACCTAATAGTTGTATTCGTTCTGCTGGATAATAAGTAAAGTATCCCGCCATTTCAATCCCAGGTCTAGATAAATCACTCGTAATAATCGGTCTATTTACCCCATCTTCCCCACTTATCAACTCTAACTGAAACTTATCTATAATGTCTATCGTTCTAACCTTAGGCATAGAAATCCTCCTTTTTGAACACTCACAAACACTTTCTTTATTTTATCAGTTTTTTTCCCTACTAACAAAGAAGAAATGCCTTTGCCTATAGATTTGTCCCTACTAGCATTGGAAGCACTTCATTTGAAGCGTTTTTGACTTCGAATGAAATGATGGAGTAACCTCGAAGGACAGGAGGCGAAGCTAGACAAGAAGAAATGCCTAAGTGCCATAAAAACCCAAAACGGTAATGAATCCTTTTCTTTTGAAGGCACTTTTTGAAACGGTGACATTAAGTGATCGGAAAATGATAAAAACTCCACTTCACAAAGGTAATTCCCTTTGCAAAATGGAGTGAAGAAAAATAATTTCTGTTAATCGTTACTATGTGTAGTAACGTGTACTGAGCCACTTTTTGAATCAGCAAATAAATGAAGCGGTTCAGTTGCCTTATCATTAACAGTAAACCTTAATATTTTTTGAACAATTTCGTCTTTTTCCTCAATAATATTAATATTTGGCACATAACATTTTACTTTCCCTACACTTGACTTTAAATCACCTTCCATTGTCATGCCGTCAGGGACAGTAATATCTATACTACCCGTTGTTGTTTTAGCAAAAACGGTATGTGCCCTTTCATTGTTTATCTTACATTTGATACTACCAGTAACACTTTGTAGGTCTACTCTTTCAAAGCTACCTCTAACATTAATACCACCATTAACTACTTCGGCCTCACAGTCACGACTATAGCTATCAAACACATCAACAGCACCATTTGTAGTCTCAATTTCCATCTCATCAACATGCATGCGTTCTAATGTCACTGATCCATTTGATGTTTTTGCTTTAAAGTCTTTCACCTTAAACCCTGTACTAATAACTGGCCCATTGAATACCCGAATTCTGATCTGGCTATAATCCTTCTCAGGAATATAAATTTTTGTATGAACCTTCATTTGTTTTTTCTGAACAGCAAAACGCATTAGACTGTTATCAGTGGAAAATAACACGTCTTGTAAAAATACTCTTCTTGCTTCTTCATTATTTTCGACTTTGTACACTTTCGCCTCACATTCAATACGAACATCATTTTCATTCCAAGGTATTAACTCAATACTCCCGTTATACACATCTAAATCAACCTTATCAATGAAAACATTTGAATTTTGAAATATATGATGCACGTCAACCGAAGGTCCAAAATTAAAGTCTAAATCTAAATTCTTCACTTTCTTTACTGCTGTATTCATGAAATCAATGAATTTATCTTTCGTTGATGTATGCTTAGTTTCACTACTGTACGGACGTTGTTGAGCATTCTCATAGTCAATTTCTGTCGATAAGTCCGTATTTACTACTTGATCCGCTTTATCCTTTTCTTTCTGGTCATTTAATGCTTCTAAAAGTGTTAATGCTTCATCAGTTGAAAGCTTTCCTTCTTCTACCATCTTCAATATCCGCTTACGTTCTTCAATCATTTAAAACACCCTCACTTTTCTTTTCAGTTTTTTAAATTACAGTTTTTTTATTTAGCTAGTTTTACAGTAGAGGATTGGACTTGTTAACAATACTCCATTCACTCTACGTTACTTACAGTTTATTGAATCAGTACTTGGATGCCTCTAATAATATTCCAAATAACTACACCTACATTTACAATTATAATAATAACTACTGGCCAAAATACTGTTGTGAATGCTACACCGCCAGAAAATATATCTACAAATGCAATGAAGAAAGCAAATATGATAGATACGAACGGTAATAGGTGTGAAACAAAAGCACTCTTCGCATGTGATTTAACTTCATTACTATCTGATACAAAATATGCAACAATCGGAAATAAAAATGGTGCAAAAAATACGCTGAAATAGCTTAATGAAGACAATAATTTATTTAAATCCACAAAGACATCATCTCCTTTAGCCTATTATACGAATAGAACCCAGAAGAAGTTTCATGAATTTTCCCAAAACTAGTCAAAAAATAATAAATGATGGCTAAATATTTTATTTTCTATAAGTTCTCTTCAACTTTATAGGACAAAAGTTTGATTGTAGTATTACTTATGGGACATCTTGTCAATTTAGTGAAAACTATTATAAATTAAATATTTTTTCCTTATGTGTTTTACAAAATGGTAAAATAAATTAGTATAAAAGTTTCGTGAATAGAGGATTTTATCAAACTATGCCGAATTGTTTCGGTACAGCAAAATATTATAGTGACAAACACATGGATGATTTTTACATATTTATGAATGATTAGTACTAAGGAACTAAATATCTTGCACTATCTCCGATATTTTACGAATTCTTTTCTATATCCAAAGCTACACGACAAGGAATTTTTTCGACATAACCAATTGAAAACGTATTCATTTAATAGCGAATAATACATCACTCACTTACATGAGAATGATGCTTGATTTAGTTTGCTCACAATAATTTATAGGAGGAGAAATTATTTATGCGTTCATTTTTTACTAAAATCTTTGATATGACAATAAGAATGAAGCTCATTTTACTCATGGTTTTTGTTACTATTACCGTCATCACATTAGCCATCAGTCCAATTGTAAGTATGAACAGTTATAAAGGTCACATTGAAGAAAAATACAGTAATCGCTTAGCTGTCATTGAGGATTTACATTTCATACTTGGCAAAGTTGATGAAGCCCATGGGATTGTTGTGGATTTTTCTAAAACATATGATGAATCTTTGGTTACAGATTTAGAAACATCAATGGAACTGATTAATAGTTTGCTAAACCAATTTACGGAAAACCCGTTATTGGATTATTACAGTGCGGAAGATACAGCATACTTAGATAGTATTATGAAAAATTACAGTCTATTTGAATCCAGTCTAAAATCTATAAAAGAGCAAATGCTAAATTTTGATTTAGAAACCTTTTTAATAGACTATGATTTAGAAAAGAATAGCTATCTTACATTAATGCAAGCATTTTCAGCTCATGACAGAGCCTCTTTCCAATATCTTTTACAAACTGAAACAGAGTTAGATAAGCTTGCTGAGAGCATCATTTTAACAGTTATCATATTCTCTATTACATTAGTTGTACTTATCATTTCTTTTGCTAGTTGGGTTTATTTAAGTACTTCTAAAGATATCGTACGGGTTATTAATAAATATAAAGGCTTATCATCTGGTGATTTTAGAATTAGTACAGGCTCAAATAAAAAGAATGAATTAGGTAAACTAGCTAATAATATAGATGGCTTAGTAGAAGTATTAAAAACAACCTTTTTCGATATAAAAGAATTTGTAGAGAAATTAAAGAATCTTTCTGTAAAAACTAGGACAAATATGACGAGTAGTAATGCTAGTATTGAAAATACAGCAGGTGCTGTAGAGGAAATAACTAGGGGGATAGACCAACAAGCCAGTGCAGCTGAGGAGTCTTTACTCCACGTAACTGAATTAACAGATAAACTCCATGTAACTGTTGAATCGTTGGACATGTTTAAGAAAAATGTAACTAAAACAGATGATGAGATTAACTCTTTCTCTAAGAGTTTAGCTAATGTCTCTAATAACTCTAAAGATGTAGAAGAAACAAACAATACATTATTAGTTTCATTCACTGAGTTATTGTCCAGTTTCGAAAATATAGATGAATTATCTAAACAAATCGTAAATATTGCTTCCAGCATTAAAATAGTATCTTTAAATGCATCTATTGAGGCGAATAGAGCAGGGGCAGACGGTAAAAGCTTCAATGTAGTGGCAGAAGAGGTAAGAAACTTATCGACACAAACATCAGAAGTTTCTAAAGAAATTTTAGAAGTCGTAAAAGTTAATGTTGATAAGATGGCTAATTTCCAACAATTATTACAGTTTGCAAATAACAAGAATGAAGAAAACGGTAAAAATACAAAAATAGTCATGAACAGCTTTGAAGACGTGAGTATTCGTTTTAATGCAATGTTAGAGGAACTAGCACTAATAAATAATAACCTTATAGACGTTCAACAGAAGGCGACTATAATACAAAGTAACGTGAGAGAGACGAGTGCAACAAGTCAGCAAACAAGTGCTGTGATGCAAGAGATCTCTAGCAGTTTTGAAAAGCAAGTAGATTCCATGAAGAAAATAGCAGATTACACGAATGAGCAAGTGACATTGGCTAATGAACTTAGTGAAAAGTCTAGTCAATTTAAAATGTAAGAAAAAAATACTCATGAGCTTATATCCTTCGTTCTTTCATGTGATTCCTAACAGCCTATATTCATGGTCTGCACCTACGCTGCATAGCACAGCAAAGGTGCAGACCTTTTTTAATAGTAATTCGCCTTGGTTGTTGTCTTTCTTACGAAGGTATTTAATGAGACACCACTTATGTTTGTGCATATTTCCTACTTTAGATTAAACAAGTCATGTTATAACAATGAATAGAGTGTTGATATATAAAATTTTATGCTTCCTAATACTAGTTAACTTATCATGGCTAATTTGAATTCGATTGTGTTTCATGTTAATGTATTCATTAACTTTTTTAGCTTGGCTATTTTCGTATTGATAATAGTAAACACTTATATTTACTACAATAAATCGCTGACAAAAGCGTAAAGAATCTCATTGTTATTTTGTAATAACATCAATGAATTTTACGAAAAGAGCCTTGAGCATATTGCAAAGAAAGGTGATTTATACATCATGAAGAAAGAACAATGGAATTCAAAGCTAGGTTTTATTTTGGCAGCTGCAGGCTCAGCAATTGGACTAGGAGCTGTTTGGAAGTTTCCATATATGGCCGGCACAAATGGGGGCGGGATATTCTTTCTCCTGTTTTTACTTTTTACACTTCTTATCGGCATGCCGATGCTGTTGGCTGAGTTTGTCATTGGCAAAGCAACAGGTAAAAATGCCATCTCCGCTTTTAAACAATTAGCCCCTCGATCCCTATGGTACGGAATTGGTTATTTAGGTGTCATTGCAAGTTTTATATTATTATCTTTTTATAGTGTTGTGGGTGGCTGGATCATTTTATATTTGATTAGAAGTGCATCAGGAAGGCTTAGCAACCTTCCAACTGAATCTTATGGACAACTATTTGATTCAATTATAGCAAGTCCACTAGAAGCAACGATTGCACAATTTTCATTTATTCTCTTGACTATACTTGTTGTTCAAGGTGGGATACAAAAAGGTATCGAACGAGCTAGCCGTGTTATGATGCCGGCGCTATTTCTTCTTTTTATCATTTTAGTTTTCCGGTCATTAACACTTGATGGTGCGATAGAGGGGGTAAAATTCTTCTTACAGCCAAATGTAGGTGAAGTTACAAAAGAGACCGTTTTTCTTGCATTAGGGCAATCACTCTTTTCATTAAGCCTTGGAATTTCCATCATGGTTACATATAGTTCATACTTACCTAAGGAAGAAAATATTGTTAAATCAGCGTCATGGATTGTAACGTTGAATATTGTCATATCTTTATTAGCAGGACTAGCTATATTTCCAGCTGTTTTTTCTCTTGGTTTTGAGCCAGATACAGGTCCAGGACTAATATTTGTCGTCATACCTGCTGTATTTAATGAGATAGCATTTGGAGGGTTATTCCTAACAACATTCTTATTATTGCTATTATTTGCAACGTTAACATCGTCTTTTTCAATTTTAGAAATCATCGTAGCTGCGCTGATTAAAGAACAACAAGAAAAAAGAAAAGTCGCTACTTGGATTGGTGGAATTATTATTTTTATTGTAGGTATCCCGTCAGCATTATCATTTGGAATGTTGAAGGATATCAAAGTATTTAATAAAACAATATTTGATTTAGCAGATTACTTTGTAAGTAACATATCTCTACCTGTGGGATCGTTACTTATTTCGTTATTTGTCGGTTATCAAGTATCTCGGCCAATACTAGAAAAAAGTTTTAATGTTTCATCACAGGTTGGAAACTATTTATTTCGATTTTGGTACGTTAGTGTTCGCTTTCTCATCCCGTTAGGCATATTCCTTGTGCTATTTTTAGGAGCTTAATACTAAACGAGTAAAAGACACTGGGACTTTTCCCAGTGTCTTAAATAAAATCCTCTATTTAAATTTTCGTATTTATAAAACGATGACAATTGCACATAAACACATCTTGCTAATATAATTAAGATTTTAAGTTTACGAACAGCCTTATTTTTTCAGGACTAGCTCCTCTTTTTCTGTTATAATCTCTTCCATACGCTTTCGATCTCGTTCTAGAATAGGCTTTAAATATCTTCCAGTATAAGAAGCGTCTTGTTTAACTACCTGTTCAGGTGTACCTGTTGCAATAATTTTTCCACCTTTGTCTCCACCTTCAGGACCAAGGTCAATTAAATAATCAGCTGCCTTAATAATATCTAGGTTATGTTCAATTACTAAAACGGTATCTCCATTTTCTACAAGTCTTTGAAGTACCTTTAATAATCGTGAAATATCATCTACATGTAAACCAGTCGTTGGCTCGTCTAAAATATAAAGAGACCTTCCCGTTGAGCGTCGGTGTAATTCCGATGCTAGTTTTACCCGCTGAGCCTCACCGCCTGATAATGTCGTAGCAGGCTGTCCAAGCGTAATATAGCCTAGACCAACATCGTAGATCGTTTGAAGCTTCCTCCTGATTTTAGGAATGTTTTCAAAGAAAGAGAGTGAATCTTCTACTGTCATTTCTAATATCTCTGATATATTCTTATCCTTATACCTCACTTCTAAAGTTTCGCGATTATAGCGTTTCCCATGACATACCTCACAAGGAACATAAACGTCAGGTAAGAAGTGCATTTCAATTTTTATAATTCCGTCACCACGGCATGCTTCACAGCGACCACCTTTTACATTAAAGCTAAAACGTCCTTTTTTATATCCTCTAACCTTTGCTTCATTTGTAGCGGCAAATACATCCCTAATATCATCAAACACACCTGTATATGTAGCTGGGTTTGAACGTGGAGTTCGGCCGATTGGTGATTGATCAATGTCAATAACCTTGTCCAAATATTCTATTCCTTTGATTTCTTTATGCTCACCAGGTCTTGATTTTGCCTTGTGAAGCTTTTGAGCTAACGATTTGTGTAAAACCTCGTTAATCAGTGTACTCTTCCCTGATCCAGACACACCTGTAACAGATATAAATGTGCCTAAAGGAATTTTGACTTTCGCATTTTTTAAGTTATTTTCCTTAGCACCAACGATTTCAATATAACGTCCATCAGGCTTACGACGTTCTGTTGGTAGAGGAATAAATTTGATTCCCGACAAGTATTGGCCTGTTAATGATTGTGGGTCATTCATAACTTCTTCAGGCGTACCTGCAGAAACAACCTGTCCACCGTGGATTCCTGCGCCTGGGCCGATATCAATTAAATGGTCAGCTGCTAGCATCGTATCCTCGTCGTGTTCCACGACGATTAATGTATTACCGATATCTCTCATGTTTTTTAATGTTTGTATAAGACGATCGTTATCACGCTGATGTAAACCAATTGACGGTTCATCTAGAATATAAAGAACACCTGTTAACCTTGAACCAATCTGTGTCGCTAAGCGTATTCTTTGGGCTTCTCCCCCAGAAAGTGTTCCAGCTGACCGGTGTAAAGTTAAATAATCTAGTCCAACATTGTTTAAAAAGCCTAAGCGCTCACTAATTTCTCGTAAAATCATGTTAGCTATTGTCATTTCTTTGTCAGTCAGTTTAAGGTTCTCAAAGAAATCCAGCGCTTCTGTAATGGAAAAAGAAGTAATTTCACCAATATGCTTCTGATCTATTAAAACAGCTAAACTTTCTTTCTTTAAGCGATAGCTTTTACACGTTGGGCAAGACTGCTGTGCCATATATTTTTCCATTTGCTCACGAATATAATCCGAGCTCGTTTCACGATATCTACGCTCAATATTAGGTATAACCCCTTCAAAAATAATATGATTTTCACGCACTTGTCCAAAGTCATTTTCATAACGGAAATATATCTCTTCATTCCCACTACCATGCAGTACTTTCTCAAACAAATGCTTAGGTATGTCCTTTACTGGGACATTCATATCTATTCCGTAATGATCACAAACAGCCTTTAATAATTGAGGGTAGTATTGAGAGCTTTGTGGTTCCCACGGAGCAATAGCATGTTCTAGTAATGATAGATCCCAATTAGGAATAACTAAATTAAGATCTACTTCAAGCTTGGTACCTAGTCCATCACAACTTGGACACGCTCCAAATGGACTGTTGAATGAAAACATTCTCGGCTCCAATTCCCCTATTGAAAATCCACAATGCGGGCATGCGTGAAGCTCACTAAATAACAGCTCCTCTTCGCCTATTACATCAATGATTACTTTACCTTCACCTAACTTCAATGCCGTTTCTAGCGAATCTGATAGCCTTGAAGCAATGCCATCCTTTATGACAATCCGATCGATGACGATTTCAATTGAGTGCTTTTTATTTTTTTCTAATGTTATATTTTCTGTTAGCTCGGTCATTTCACCATCAACACGAACACGAACATATCCCTGCTTTTTAATTTCCTCAAAAGTCTTCACATGTGTCCCTTTACGGCCAGAAACGATTGGAGCCAGAACTTGCATTTTCGTTCTCTCAGGGTATTGCAAAATACGATCAACCATCTGCTCTATCGTTTGAGATGTAATTTCTATATGATGATTAGGACATACTGGACGACCTACACGAGCATATAATAACCTTAAATAATCATATATTTCAGTAACTGTACCGACTGTTGATCGAGGGTTACGACTTGTCGTTTTTTGGTCTATCGATATGGCTGGAGAAAGCCCATCGATTGCATCGACATCAGGTTTGTCCATTTGTCCTAAAAATTGACGTGCATATGCTGATAATGATTCAACATAGCGTCGTTGACCTTCCGCATAAATCGTATCAAATGCTAACGAAGATTTACCTGAACCAGAAAGACCAGTTAATACAACAAGCTGGTCTCTTGGTATTGTGACGTCGATGTCTTTTAAATTATGAGCTCTAGCTCCTTTGACAATGATTTTATCCTTTACCATGCTCTTATTTTCATCCTTCCGCTTTTAACTCGATCAATATGTCACGCAGTTCAGCTGCACGTTCGAAGTGGAGTGCTTTTGCAGCATCCTTCATTTCTTTTTCCATATCTGCAATTAGCTTTTGTCGTTCTGTTTTGGTCATTTTTACTTTTGGTTTGTTTGTCTCGTATGTTTCTTGATTTTCAGCTGCATAAGTTGCCTGTATGACATCTCGGACTTCTTTTCTTATTGTTTTTGGCGTAATGCCGTGCTTTTTGTTATGAGCTTCTTGTATTTCACGACGCCGCTTCGTCTCTTTAATGGCAATATCCATTGAATTGGTCACATGATCGGCATACATAATGACTCTACCGTTTTCATTACGTGCAGCCCTTCCCATTGTCTGGATTAGCGACCTTTCTGATCTTAAGAATCCTTCTTTGTCGGCGTCTAAAATTGTAACTAGAGAAACTTCTGGTATATCTAAACCTTCCCTTAATAAATTGATACCAACGAGTACATCAAATTTTCCAAGTCGGAGATCACGTATAATCTCTATTCGTTCAAGCGTTTTAATTTCTGAGTGGAGATATGTAACTTTTATGCCTATTTCTTTGAGGTAGTCTGTTAGGTCCTCTGACATTTTCTTTGTCAATGTTGTAACTAGCACGCGTTCTTTTCTCGCGATACGCACTTGAATTTCCCCGATAAGGTCATCAATTTGTCCTTCAATTGGGCGCACATCGATTAATGGATCTAATAACCCTGTTGGGCGAATAATCTGTTGAACCATTTCAGGAGAATGCTCCAACTCATAAGGACCAGGTGTTGCTGATACATAGACTATTTGGTTCACATGCTCCTCAAACTCTTCAAAACGTAACGGGCGGTTATCTAATGCTGATGGCAACCTAAAACCATGATCTACGAGCATCTGCTTTCGAGCTTTATCACCGTTAAACATACCTCGAATTTGTGGTAATGACACATGTGATTCGTCAATAACAATTAGAAAATCATCAGGAAAATAATCGATCAGCGTATATGGTGTGGATCCCGCTTCTCGGAGTGTTAAATGCCGCGAATAATTTTCAATACCAGAACAAAAACCCATTTCCCTCATCATTTCCAGATCATATCTAGTACGTTGCTCAATTCTTTGGGCTTCAAGTAATTTGTCATCGTCACGAAGCTCTTTCAAACGCTCTTCAAGTTCTTGTTCAATATTTTTCATGGCAATTTGCATTTTTTCTTCTCGTGTTACGAAATGTGATGCAGGAAAAATAGCCACGTGTTCACGCTCACCGATAATTTCTCCTGTTAAAGCGTCGACTTCACGTATACGATCAATCTCATCTCCAAAAAATTCAATGCGTATACAATGCTCGTCTCGTGATGCTGGAAAGATTTCAACTACATCTCCACGTACCCGAAACGTTCCTCTCTTAAAGTCAATATCATTTCTGTCATACTGAACATCGACGAGTTTTCTAAGCATTTGATCACGCTCTATTTCCATTCCAACACGTAATGACACGACGAGCTCACCATATTCCTCTGGGGAACCTAGACCATATATGCAAGATACACTCGCAATAATAATAACGTCCTTCCGTTCAAGCAATGAAGAAGTTGCTGAGTGACGCAGCTTATCAATTTCATCGTTTATACTGGCGTCCTTTTCAATAAAAGTATCGGTTTGTGGAACATACGCTTCAGGTTGATAATAGTCATAATAACTAACAAAATATTCCACAGCATTATTAGGGAAAAACTCTTTAAACTCACTATATAGCTGTCCTGCAAGCGTTTTATTATGAGCAATAATTAACGTAGGTTTATTAACTTCCTTAATTACATTAGAGATCGTAAACGTTTTTCCCGTACCAGTTGCCCCTAATAATGTTTGATGCTTTTTCTTTTGTTTAATACCGTCTACAATTTCAGTAATTGCCTGTGGCTGATCACCAGACGGTTTAAAAGCTGAGACTAACTCGAACTGATCCATTTTGACGAAAGCCCCCAATCCCGTAGTAGTTGTATTATCATTGTACCATATTTTATCATTAATTAAACAAAAATGCGAACTTATATTCGTTTCTTAATTAACACCATGTCACTTTAAATCAATAAAATAACAAAGTACTTTTAGTAAACTTTGTTGCTATAGTTCCTATAATTGAAGATTAAAACATCATTTTACTTAACAGTCAGCGTTTTATAGAAGCAAAGATGCCACGAAACTCTAGTTGTGTACGTGTTTATATGTTAGTACGAAACAACACTTTTTATTGATAAAGGATTGAAATGGATGAAAATGATATTAACATGACAATGGATAACTTCGTTGTTTGTGTGGTAAAGCTCGTAGATTTTTTAGGGGTTTCCGTTTTTATAGGAGAACAGGGGTGTGTCATGTAGAGTTTTATGAAAAAAACACAAGGAAAGTAAACAAATTAATTAAAACTTACACATAAAAAGACCTTAATAGTTCGGTATTTATTGAAAAAACGATAAGCACTGACTAATTAGCTGCTTTCTTGAGCTATACATTTCTTATACATAGATATTCCTTTGTAGAAGATTGTGGATAATTATGCTCTCATCTCTACAATAGGAGTATTTTTATTTCTACAAAGAACTTACTTATTACTGAATTTTTTCTAAATCAATACGTGTATAAAAAGGTATAGGGCCTGACCCTAGCTGCGACAACACATTAACGCAGCGGGTGTCAGACCCCTTATTTTTCTAGCATAATTGTTAAGCTAATGAGTGTGACGAGGATTGTGGCGCCCATATCTGCTAGAATGGCAATCCATAAAGTTAGCCAGCCAGGGATTGTTAATAAAAGCGCAATGACTTTTAATCCTAGTGCTAAAGTGATATTAAGTTTAATCGTTCTATTCACCTTTTTCGCAATGGATACAGCGCTGGGCAGTTTACCTAGATGGTCTTGCATTAAAACAATATCAGCTGTTTCAATCGCACTATCTGTTCCTTTTCCCATCGCTATGCCTAGATCAGCGACCGCTAGAGCAGGTGCATCATTTATACCGTCACCAATCATCGCTACTTGGCCATGCTCATGTATATTTCTTATTTTATCTACTTTTTCTTCTGGAAGAAGGTTTGCGTAAAAATCTGTTACGCCTACTATTCTAGCTACCTTTTCAGCTGTTTTCCCGTGATCACCCGTAAGCATAATTGTATGTTTTATACCCTTTTTGTGAAGCTCTTTCATAACAATTTTACTTTCCTCACGTATCTCATCAGATATACCAAAGATTCCTAACACATGCTGTTCATCAGCGACGATAACAAGTGTGAGCCCTTCGCTCTTTAGGCGATCAATATCTAATTGTTTATTTTCATCAAAGTGTATGTGAGGCATACTTTTTTCATTACCGACAAAATAAGTTTTGTCACTAATTTTCGCAATGACACCACGTCCAGTGGCCGTTTCTATATCATCTGCTTCAACGTAAGCTATTTCTTTTTCTGCTACCTTTTTCATGATCGCCTTTGCTAATGGATGTGAAGATTTACTTTCAACAGCTCCTGCAATGTTTAACAAATTGTTATCATACTCGATAATTGTTTCTACGTGAGGCTGTCCTTTTGTTAACGTACCTGTTTTATCAAATGCAATGGATTCAATTTTCCCTAACTGCTCTAGGAAAACACCGCCTTTTACGAGAATACCGTTCCGTGCATTGCGTGTAATCCCAGATACTATCGCAATTGGTGAAGATAATATTAATGCACAAGGGCAGCCTACGATTAACACAGCTAAACCTTGATAAAACCATGGTCCCCAAGCATCCCCGAATAACAATGGGGGTACAACCATAACAAGTAAAGAAATGATCATAATGATTGGTGTATAGTACTTAGCAAATTTGTTAATAAACTGCTCAGTTGGTGTCTTCGTTTCCTGTGCTTCTTGCACAAGGTGTAAGATTTTGGCCAATGATGAATCCTCATATGCTTTTAAAATCTTTACCTTAAGGACACCTTCATTATTAATGCTGCCACCAAATACATTGGTGCTTGATTCTTTTTCTACTGGTAATGATTCACCAGTAATCGCTGCTTCATTTACCGAGCTTTTACCATCAATTACGACACCATCAGAAGGTATTTTTGCACCAGGCTTCACAAGGACGATGTCATCTTCTGTTAAAGTTGAAATAGGGACGACTTGTTCAACACCATTCGTAATTAATATTGCATCTTTAGGCGCAACTTGTAATAATTTCTCCATTGATTTTCTCGCCTTTTCCATACCGAGACCTTCAAGGTATTCATTTAAACCGAACAAGATGGCAACAATTGTCGCTTCCTTCCATTCACCGATTGAAATTGCTCCAATTAAAGCGATCGTCATTAACGTATCAATATTGAATTTAAATCGAGCTAAGTTTTTAGCCCCTTTTATAAATGTTTGATATCCGCTGATGACAATTGCCACAAGATATAATGAAACGGCTAGTAGAGTTGGTATTGATGATTCCAATAAAATGGTTAACAAAAATAACGTCGTAGAAATCCCTAAGTACATCTTTATTTTATTTGTATTATGGGAATGGGCATGGGAATGATCGTGATCTTCTGTTGTTATAAGGGCTGCACCATCACTAGCAAGAATTTTTTTAACTTTGTTGAGGTCGATACTTTCATCAACCTTTAACTTAGACGAGTTGTATAATAAGGCAGCTGATTCACCATGATCTAGCCCTTTAATCTGCTTTTCCATATCAGCTGCACAATTCGCGCAGCTCAAACCTTCAATTTTATACTCTTTCATTGTCTAGCTCCTTTTTACTATTCTAATGATGTAGAGCATGGTTTATAGTTTGTTCAAGAATATCCATTACATGTTCATCGTCTTGAGAATAGAATAAAGTTGTGCCTGCTCTTCTGTATTTCACTAAACGTAAATTTTTTAAGAAGCGTAACTGATGAGATACAGTTGATTGCAGTAAGCCTAATTTATCAGCAATTTCATTTACTGAGCATTCTTGAGCTGATAACAAATGTAGAATTCGAATTCTTGTAGGGTCAGATAACGCTTTGAACGTTTGAGAAACGATAAATAACGTTTCTTCATCTAATTCCTCATAAGCTGTTTTTATATCAATGTGATCTTTTTTGTCAGTCATTCAATATCACACCTTTTCTATAATATTTATATGTACATATGTTCATATTGACAATAATTTGATTTAAAACTACCATAGCCGTCTTATAATCGTCAACAAAATTCTTGCAATTTAACTAAATAAATTTGACAATTAGGCACTTACTACATATGATGTAATTAAAAGTTGGTCGAGGGAAACATATTAAGTTTCACCCATACATTTAGGCTAGGGGGAATATTCATGTGTATATCCAATAAAATAAATGAATTGTACCATTTTACATCTGGAGATGAAGTAAAAATTGATCGTTTAGATATCTCTGGAACAATGAGAAGAAGATTACTAGATTTGGGCTTCGTTCCCGGAGCGACCGTAAAAGTCCTACAGCGCAGCCCTTTGGGTGATCCAATTGCATTTGCGGTCAGTGACACTGTCATTGCCTTAAGAAAAGAAGAAAGCTCTAAAATTTATGCTACGAAAATAGGAGGGGAATCACGTTGAGTACATTTACGATTGCACTCGCAGGGAACCCCAATACTGGAAAAAGCACGTTATTTAATACTCTTACTGGCTTACGTCAACATACTGGTAACTGGCCGGGAAAAACAGTGTTACGGGCGGAAGGAGATTTTGAACATCAAGAAAACCATTTTAAAGTGATCGATTTACCAGGAACATACTCATTATACTCAAATTCAGCCGACGAAGAAGTTGCAAGGAATTATATATTGTTTGAAAAGCCAGATGTTACAGTCGTTGTTATAGACGCAACTGCGCTAAAAAGAAATTTAAATTTAGCGCTACAAATTATGGAGATGACAGACCAAGTAATTGTCTGTGTCAATTTAATTGATGAAGCTAAGAGAAAAGGAATTCATATTAATGAAGAAAAACTAGCTAAAACTCTTGGGGTTCCTGTAGTAAAAATCTCTGCCAGAAACAAAACAGGTATTAATACTTTATTAGATCAAATTAATAAAATGTGCCTTGGACAAACTGAGACTAAACCATACCAAATTCAATATAACGATGAATTAGAGGAGGAAATTACTAACCTCATCCCAAAAATTCAAAATGTGCTTGGCACTCACTTACCTTTGAGATGGATTGCACTGCGTATTTTAGACGGAGATACGAGTTTAATAGAAGAACTTAAGCTACATTTAACAGGACAGAAGGAGGTTCAACACCTTGCAGAGTCAAATCCAGTTCAACCAGGATGCCATTGATCAATTATTTGATCAAGTATCAGAAAGCTCTTCTGACGATAGAACTAGAGATCAAATTGTCTCAAAAATTTATGAAACATCAAATGCCATTACATCAGATGTTTTGACGCTCGATCAGCAAGATAGATTTCAAAGGTCTGAAAAGATAGATAAAGTTCTCACATCTCCTATTTGGGGTTTCCCGATTATGCTAGCAATTTTAGGGCTCATATTTTATCTAACAATCGCAGGCGCGAACGTACCATCTTCTATGCTAGCAACATTTTTTGGCACCATCGAAGGTTACATTACGACTGCATTTAATGCCGTAAATGCTCCAGATTGGTTACATGGGGTCTTAGTATTAGGACTATATAGAGGGACATCTTGGGTCATAAGCGTCATGCTACCGCCAATGGCAATTTTCTTCCCTGTCTTTGCTTTACTAGAAAACTATGGGTATTTACCTCGTGTAGCATTTAATATGGATCGGTTATTCAAGCGTGCAGGCGCACATGGAAAACAGTCGTTAACGATGGCGATGGGCTTTGGATGTAACGCCGCGGCAATCATGTCGACTAGAATTATAGAATCTCCACGGGAGAGAATGCTAGCCATTCTTACAAATAACTTTGTACCTTGTAATGGACGCTGGCCAACAATTATTTTAATGGCTTCATTGTTTATGGCTGCAAGCTACACTGGAGGTACTGCCACACTTGTTACAGCAGCAACTGTTATGGGCATCGTCTTATTTGGTATCGTTGTAACATTATCAGTATCGTGGGTGTTATCTAAAACGGCTTTAAAAGGTGTTCCAACTCACTACACGTTAGAGCTGCCACCTTATCGTAAGCCACAATTTTGGAATACGATTGTAAGAGCTACACTTGATAAATCTGTATTTGTGTTGAAACGTGCAATTATTATCGCTGCACCAGCAGGTGTACTCACATGGGTCTTTGCAAACATTTACATTGGGGATACTAGCATCTTAATGTATGTAGTCAATTTCTTAGATCCATTTGCACAGCTGCTCGGTCTTGACGGCTTTATCTTAATGGCATTTATTTTAGGGTTACCAGCAAATGAAATTGTCTTGCCTATTTTATTAATGGGATATTTATCTACAGGTGCTATGCTAGAGGTAGAAGATTTAAATTCTTTAAAGAATATCTTCATCGATAACGGATGGACTTGGTTAACAGCCCTTAATGTCATGCTGTTCTCATTGCTCCATTATCCTTGTGGAACAACATTAGTAAATATATATAAAGAAACTAAAAGTGCAAAATGGACATTTTTATCATTTCTCATTCCTACACTGATTGCTGTGGGTGTAACATTTATTATCGCACAAGTCGTAAGAGGGCTAGGCCTAGTATAACAGGTTTAACCCCCATCACTTTTAAATTGTAAAAGTGATGGGGGTTTTTTTTAACCTTTGTTATCAAATTAGTACTAAAAAAGTGATTTATTATGTTAATCATCGTTGTACAATAGAAAAGATGCAACGAACGCTAGGTTTAGACATGCTTATATGTAAGAATAAAAGCAACAATTAATGCGAAAATGTCCACGCTCACTTTTTTATAATTGAGACTTAAATACAACTGTTTATATAATACATATATTGCGTTTTCATACTACCAAAACAAAACTAACGGATCTGACCTCCCAGTAATTTAACGCTACAGCAACGGGGGTCAGGCCGCTTTGATAAATGCTTTTAGTAAGAATAGTTCGTCTTCATTTGGTTTTCTGTTGTAGTGGTTTACGAATTTTTGGGTTGCCTGTTGTTCTGTGTCGTTACTTTCCACTAAATCCCCTATCTCTTTTACTACATTTAGATAATAGTCGGCCAATTGCTGTTTCGTTTCAGGATTTATATGTGATGAAACATAGTAATCGACATCATAGCTTAATATTTTGTCTATTAGGGGGTAAATATTTTCTTTTGAATATTTAAATGATCGTTCATAAATATCAACCCATAAGCAATCAGAGATGACAAGCACTCTCTCTTCAGGTATGTGGATTACGATAGAATCGGGTGCATGGTCTCCACCTACATGTTCCAATATACAAGTCACTCCACCTAGATCTACAGTTAATTTACCTGAAAATGTCATATCAGGAAGCTGTATTTTTAATTGCTTTCTTTCATCCTCTGTCATCGCCCTTAAAAGATAATCCTGACAAAATTCACTTTCTATCCCTGCTTGAACACGCTCTATAATTGATTTGTCGTCCCATTCAAATAGGCTCATTTCCTCAAGCTTTTCTTTCGTCATTTCGTGTGAGATAGTTGGGAGATTCATTGTCTCAATTCCAAAAACATGATCCCAATGCCAGTGTGTAATAGCTAAATAGCTTGGATTTGGAACATTTAACTGCCGAACTTCCTCTAAAAATTTTTCCGCATGTTTTGGTGAATTTCCAGCATCTATTACAAGGCTTTTTTCTTTACCTACGACAAGTAATAAAATGGGCTGATCTGTTTCTTGTTTAAAATCCATATAATATATATTTTTTGTAAGAGTATGTAACATCATTCATTCCTCCCATAATAATGACTCACGGTTTATATACTAACAAAATGATAATAACGACTGTTAAGTATTACTGTGCTTAAACTCACACTCATCCATTTTTTACTAATTTAATTCTTGATACATCATTCTTCTTACTATATTGGATAAATACACCTGTATAAAATGAATAAAAACACTTGTACAATGTGACTATATACCAATAATTAAGGCTGTTTTCTCATTGATTGTTGTTTTTCTTATTAAGAAGTAAACTCGTATCCAACTAGAGTTCGTAGCTTCTTTTCCTCTCTAAAGTAAATAAATTCTACAATATACATCAGTTTCACAAATTCAAGTGAAAATAAGCAACAATATTTTCGAAAAGGTCCATAATTAAAGAAAGGTGAAGAAAAATAGTGAAAGAGCTAGGGGAAATAATTACAAGTCTAATCATTGTTTTAATCATTCTCATCGGTGCGATTTTCCTCTTTAGTTTGTCTGCTGGATTCATTATCCGCTGGATGATGTGAAGAGCTAGATGAAAACAGTTGAAAAGAAAAAATCAATTGAGGAGGCGTCCACATATACGACTACCTCCTCAATGTACATCATTAATATATTTTCCGTTTAAGCCCTGATTTACGCACGTTAACTGCTTTCGTATTAACTTATTTTTCATACTAAGATAGGCATTCAAAATAGTACAATCACAAAATAATTTTTGCTTAAAATATCCATGCCAACCAAAACAATCTTTACGATATCGTCAATACATTCACAATAGAGGTTTCATGTCAGAAAAAAAAGAGGTGGCTAAACACCATCTTTTCTTGTTGAATTATGAGCTATGTACGACTTCATAAATTTCTATCTTTGATCCAGTTGCAGTTGTGCCACGTGTTCGACGCTCAGCGTGAGCTTGACGAAAAGCTTCACTTTCAGTCCATGCCTTAAAATCTTCCTTGCTTTCCCATTTAGTATACACGACTTGTTTCTCTTCTTCAGATGAACTTAAAAATTGAAATTCTACACAACCTGGTACCTTCTTCATATTTTCAGCACTCTTGCTAAATAACTCAACCATCTTTGACTTACCGTCTTCAGGTACAGTTAACACATTCATAACTACATACATGTTATAACCCCTACTTTCTGTTATCGGATAAGATCTTTTTAACCACATTACATTCCTATCTCATCATAACAGCTAACCTTTGCATTATTCAATTCTTACACTTAATCGTCACAGTAACACAACAATATTACAGTAATTAATTTAGGTTGTTATAGTATAGAATGTTGTTTTTCGTACGAAAAAAACTAACCCACATACAGCTAGGTTTCGGAGTATCTTTTCTCAATAATTTGAGTAAAACGACGTTTATAGCAAAGGTTTAAGTATAAAGGGCATTTATTTAAGAAACAGCTGTTTTCATAATGAATTGTTGTTGATCAAAACTTCTCTACTGTATAAAGATGATAAACGTTTATAACCGCTTCTTGTGGTTTTAATTTGGTTACAATAGTAAGCCAATAACAATAAGACTGACCATTATAACCCTTAAATACACATGTAAGTGTATTACTTAAAAAGGTTTTTGGTCAGCCTTACCTTAAACATTAGCTGTTTTTTCCAATAAGCACTAAACATGAGTTTAACTAACGTTAACAAAACATTTGTTTATAAAAATGGTTTAATTTTCGGAAACACTTTTATTGCATTTTGATAAAAAACATCCTCGTGATGCTGCTCTGGCACTAGCTCCTTCACTAAATCAATGTATGCTTGTATAGGAGCAAGTGGCCAATCTGTGCCAAATAATAGCTTGTCGTAATGATCACAAAACGTTAAAGCATGACGAATATGATCTAAAAAGTTAGAGTTTAAGTGTTTTTCAATATCTTGTTTTGTACCAACAAGCCATCCAGATAAATCTGCGTACATATTGGAGTTTTTATATACTACCTCTGCCCCATCTAACACCCACGGATCTCCGAAGTGAGCCATCATAAATGTGACATCACGATGTTCTACAGCAACTTCATCAAGTGTGAGAGGATGGGAATACTTCAATAAGCCTCTTTCTGAATAAGTATCACCTGTATGAAATACGACTGGTAGCCCATATTTCGCAGCTATTTCATATACTGGCTTATATATGTCATCATACGCATAAAAAGGATAGTACCCTAAATAAATTTTTATCCCAACTACATGAGGCTTCTGAACTTCTTTCTCGAGCATTCGCAATGATTCCTCAGTTAAAGTATAAGGATTAACCCCTGCACAATATACAATAGAAGGAGGGATTGACGACGATAAATCAATCCCCATTGGCGTTTGTGCGTACTTTGAAGGAAACCCTTGATTGGACGTTTCAGTTAACCCCATAGCAACCCCAAGTACAACATTTGCCTCTTCAAATTCCTTTACGATTCCTTCAGATGAGTAATTAACTTTTGACATTTCATCTGCAGTTTGAAAGAAGCTATTAATTTTTGAAAAATGCAGATGAGCATCAATTATTTTCATGCGATTTTTCCTCTTTTGTAAAGACTAAATTTGCTAAATGATGCAATGCCTTGTGATTAATTTTCTCCTTGCCTACTGCGATGAGTAACGGTTTTGTAAACATTGTTTGACGATTAGCTAAATGTAGCTTTTGATCGATACTTGTAAAAGTTACATCCTTGTTCATATATACTTCAGTATCTGATACTTCGTCATGTTGAATAATGTGTAGTAATTCGTCTACTTGTTCCCCACCAAACACATGCTGGAGTTCTAGCTTAGCCTCGTATTCCGCGCCACCACCAGTAACCTTCACATCACCATTTTGTATAAAGGTTTTGTTCAAATGTGAATTAGGTTTGATTAACAATTCTGTTTCAAACTTTTTATCGAGTAGGTAAGTACCTGTATGTTGTTCAATTTTCGAGACATGAGCAACGACAGGTACTCCTGGTAGCATCATAAAATATTGGTGAAAATTAAGTCCTTTATATTTTTCATGTTCCGTTATGCTCGTTGAAATTTCTAAACCTTCCCATACATTTTGAAATTGATCCTTTAACGCAGCAAACTGAATCGAAGATGATTCCTTGCTCCAAGATCGGTTACTCATATCACTCATTGTGCTACGAATACCACCTGACCATGGATTCCACCACGATTTAGACGTTAGCTTCGGAAAAGATGAATCTAACCATTCTACTCCATTCATTTTTAATGAAAATAGCGTAGGGAAAAAGTCTGTTGATGCTCCTATATCTATTAAACCATTATTCACTCTATGAACCTTTAGGTCATCCTCTTCAACAATATGATGCGCAACTTTATCATTTGAAGGTTTCAGTAAGACGCGGTCTGAATAATATGCTATATTATTGCGTCGATCTTTCACCTTCACATGCACGAACGGATCATGAATCTGCTTAACTGGGACAGATACTTCATGTTCTCCTGCGTATGTGTCATTTGCCAAGTTGACTTGGACAGTTCCATCTGATGAGGTATTTTTCTTTTGTTCTGCTTTAATGACGATTTCATTTGTTGAGATAACAGGGTTGCTATTATTATATACAACCTCTATTGCATCCTGTGGCAACTGTTTGTTGACAGGCTTTCTTTCCGCGAAACGACGGAATTCTTTCCATGTTTGAAAGGCACCCATGTTGATGAAGATTGGCTCTGTTTGTACAGTCACCCCCCCATCAAGCTTACCGAGGTTTTGTTCACAATACGTGTACCAGTTTTCAAATTGCAACTGTGATTGCTTTGGCCAGCAAAATCCACTAGGGTAAGGTTTGTACTGTGAAAAAATCCAGTTTTCCGTAAGCTTAGAGCTTTCCCATTCTCCGTAAAAAGTGAAGCCTTTACCGTGTTCAACTAACTCATTATTATAATGAAAAACTGGCTTTTCCAGACTATGATAAATCGGCTGACTTATCCACACATCTTCTGATGTAACTTCGTTACCTTGGTTCGTCATTTGTACTGCTGCCTCTATTAAACCTTCTGCAAAAAGCTTATAAATATAAACAAATGAAATATTATTCATCGATTCCGATTCAAATGTTGCCTTTAAAACCATTGCTCCTTGTTGTTGCTCAAACTCCACCTTCTTTGGTTTTTTCTTAGAAAACTCGTCGTTATACGGCTTCCCAAGCTTAGGAAACATGAGCGTTGTCGGTTGAGAATCACTCATATTACGACCTGGAATGAATTGATTATTAAATTTACTAAAGTATCCTTGGTAGCTCCCATTATAAATATGCCAGTATTCATCACATTCTCCGTCAAATTGTGCACCAATCCCTTTAAAGCCAACCCCAATTCGTTTATTAAAGGTTTGTTCCGTTTGACCGTCCCTTATAACAAACACTTCTATTTCAGGTCCATAAAAACCATAGCCATGTATGTGTGCATCGATCGGTAAAGATATTTTTTCTTTCCCTTGTAATGTTACTTCTATCTTTTGTTGCTTAATCGTTAGCAACTCCGTAGAAGGTAATGAGAAAGAAAATGTTTGTTCACCCTTTGATTGATTTTCAATATCAATGAAAAAGGTTACCTCTTCCCCTGTCATAAATTGATCTTGTGGTGCAACAGCTTTCATATTTGCAGGTAATTTCGGATTCACTCCAATTGCAAAAGTAGCTTTTTTGCCATTTATCCACACATTTGTTTGCACAGTTGGATGTGTTCGCCATGGGCTTTGCTCTTCTACATAGTCAGCGATTGAAAACATTGCTTCAATAGTCTTTTCACCTTCGACCATGACTTCATTGTCATATAAAAAACTAATTTCCCCTTGCTCTTCCCCTTCAAATCGAAGTTGAAGTGGCTTATGGGTTTTATTTATGACATGAAATTGGATTTGATGAGATTTGTTACAAACAAGCTCAAAGTCCTCTACTGTAGCTTCTACTAAATAGTCATCCGTTTCAATAAGCCGTAAACCACGTCCTGACCTTTCAAACTGCATACGTAATTTACCATAGTTCTCGTCGTTCCACGAATACTCGTAATAAACGAAATGGTTACGCTTAATATCATCTGGTACGACCTCTATTTGCCGATCACTAGCAGTATACCAATCTACTTTTGCAAAATAATCTTTCACTGCATCTGTATCGAGCACAGTTGGAATAAAATTCATCAAATGTGTAGTATCATCACGATCTTCCCAAAAGAAACCACACTTTTTGTATAGAGGAACAGCCTTCGTATTTCCGGGCCATGTATACAAATCAAGACGCGGCCATTTCCTTTGAATTACTTCGTTCAATACTCTTGTTACGAGCATTTTCCCAATCTTTTTCCCATGGTAATCTGGGCGAACATTTAATAAAGGAATATACATAGCTCCTCGGTCTTCACGGTACTCAGATAAAGAACAATAACCAACTACCATATCTCCATCAATTGCTAAAAATACTTTAATATTACTAGAATTCTCCTCCTGCACCTTCACCTGTACACCTGTTTTAACAGATGTGGACCCTCCCCAGCCCTCTTGACTGTTATTCCACATATCTGCTACAGCTTCAGCTAATCCGTTATGATATTCTACAATATTAATATCTGATGTCACTTTCCCCATGATCATTCTCCTTATTGAGATGTTCAAAAAATCCGTCGGTGAGTTGACTCTAGAAGCTTTTTGCTTTAATTCCGTTTATTCATAGCTAAATTTTTCTTCTAGAAAAATACCTCGTTATCTCAAGCCGCTTGTCATTGTTGAACACTCAGTTATAGTTTTTTCTTATTTCTACGTTTTACAATTCCTAACCTTATTAAAATCCTTTAACTTTGTTGTTATTAACATCATAATCTCCTCCTTAGATTTTTTTAGATACTAAACTATCCATGCTAATATTCAAAAAAATAGATTAATACCCATTTTTATACTAACGAATGGACAGATAATTGTAAATATTTTTTAGAATAGTAATGTTTGTATTAATTTAATTAGATTTTAAGTAAGAACTTTTTTAGCTTTGATTGTTTTTTCGTACGTAGAAATAATTACGTAACAACTACAGTGTCTTGACATATTTTCTTCTATAAAAAACGTAACAGTCACATTAAACCTCATTCCGTTAAAATGGCAACCCCTAAACAACAAAAAGAAATGTATGATTTTACACACATTTCTTTTTAAATGGATATTCTATTGTTTAACATTAGTCCAATACAGACAGCTATTATATTTGCTCTTACGTCGTTTCTTTAATTGTCTTCTTTCCCAGATAAACCATAGAGCATAAATTGAATAGTATGCTCTATCTCTTGTTCATCATCCCATTCAGCCTCAGGTAAAATGAATAACCTTGTTAGTATAAATCCAATACCAGTAGTCAAAATCATACGGATGACCGTTTTTGAGGGGAGATCAATAATATCGCCTTGCTTTTGGAACTGTTTAATTATCTTTTGCAACTGAACATATATATGTTCAGTAAATATACTCGTAAATTGCTCTTTCAGATCCTCCTGAAAAGGGATCTCTTGCAACAGAATTTTCAGCATCGGTAAATGCTTCTTAGCGAATTCTAAGCGGTTAGTTAATAACGCTCGAAGAAAATCCTCCGCTTGCTTGTATTGATTTTTATTAAACACTTCTTTCACGAATGATTTTGCGAGCAATGGTGTAATAATTTTTGTCCAAGTTGGAACTACGATTGAAATTAACAGGTCATGCTTCGTTTTGTAATGTCGAAAAATTGTACCCTCTGCTACCCCAGCCCTTTTGGCTATTTCACTAGTAGATGATGCTGCAAATCCCTTTTCGGAAAATATTTCAACAGCAGCCTCAAGGATTTTCTTTTGCTTAGGGCTAAGCTTTTCGTCACGACTACCCATTTCTAAAAGCTCTTCAAGCCACTCTTTATCCTGCATTATGATTAACTCCTTATATCTGCTACCTTTTGCTCTCTTCTATTACCATTTTTGAACTCTAGCTTTTTATACTGTTATAATCTTCTATGCTTCTTTAAAGCTACTACATTTAATACCATAAATAATAAAGAAAATCCAAGCAAGACGAATACGTCAATTTGTATATCAGCCCAGCCTCCACCACGGATCATAATGTCTCTCATAGCATCCCCACCATACGTCATCGGCATAATTACACATAATGACTGTAACCACGGTGCCATTGTTTCCAAATGGAATAACCCAGAAAAGAACACCTGTGGGATAATAACTAGCGGGATAAATTGGATCATCTGTAACTCGTTATTAGCAAATGCAGACAAGAATGTTCCTAAAGTTAGTGCAGTTAATGATAGTAGAAAGGTAATGAGTAACACATACCATATAGATCCAACCATGATAATATCAAGAATTTCTATCGAGAAGAACACAATGATGGTCGCTTGAACGGTTGTGAATATACCGTATCCTAAAGCGTAACCTATAACCATTTCCCATCGTTTGAGCGGTGTAGATAATATACGATCTAACGTACCACTCGTTCTTTCTCGTAAGAAAGAGACCCCTGCAATTAAGAATACGAAGAAAAATGCAAAATAACCGATTAGAAACGGACCAATGTTATCAAAGAGAGCCATCTCCTCTGAACCATGTAAATATGTGAATTCAGGCTTTATTAATGATTGTTGCTCGTTTTCCAGCTGTTGAAATGCTTGTTGTATTGATAATAAAACCGCTTTATTAACAGTCGGATCACTACCTTCCAGGCTAATGTGAGGTACATTCTGATCCATAATGATAAATGCATCTATTTCTTGGTCAGTAAGTTTTTCTTCTGCTTCTTCTAAATTAATCGAAAGTAGCTCAACATTCTCCTCATCTAGTTGCTCTAACAACATATCAGGGACATCAACCATCCCTATTGTAGGTGTGTATTCATTACCATCAAATACTAGCGACATTAACCATAAAATAAACATAGGGGCTACCAACATGAGACCTATCGTTCTTTTATCTCCCAAGAACTGACGAATTATTCGTATAACCATCGCTCTTATTCTCATCCTCTTACACCCCCGAATGTTAAAAAGGCCTCTTCTAGAGTGTTAGCACTCGTTTGCGCTTTTAATTCCTCTGGTGTTCCAAGTCCGATTAAGCATCCTTCTCGAATCATACCAAGGCGAGAACACTTCTCTGCTTCATCCATGACATGTGTTGTTACGATGATTGTCTTCCCATTATCTTTTAATCTTCTTAATTCATCCCAAATCGATTGTCTTAAGATAGGATCAATCCCAACAGTCGGCTCATCTAATAATAAAACTTCTGGCTCATGAACAATAGCAATAGCAAGTGATAGCCGACGCTTCATACCTCCAGAAAACTGGTGAACAGGCTTTTTCTTTTCTGGTAGCAGGTTGACAAGCTCTAATACATTATCAATTCTTTGTTGCTTTGCCTTCCCTTTTAAACCATAAATTGTTGCAAAAAAATCAATGTTTTCAAATGCTGTTAGCTCATTATATAACGCATCTGATTGTGCCATAAAACCGATTTTATTCATCATCTTTAAATTAGGCATCTTAGTGTGTAAAACCGAGATCGATCCTTCAGTTACTTCATCTATTCCACCTATCATTTTTACAAGTGTTGTTTTCCCAGCTCCAGATGGACCTAGTAAGCCAAAAAACTCTCCGAAGGAAATATCAAATGTTACATCTTGTAGAGCAGCTTTTTTACCAAACCTCTTTGTTACATGACTAACTGAAATACAAGTATCATTATCCACGTTGTATCCCTCCATTTTTAGTGAGTGATTACTCACTTTTATTATACGTTGCATTTCAATTATATGTAAATGTTTTTTTGTTTTGCTATTTTCGCATAGATTGTTGTTTTACGTACTATAAATAAACTCGTACACCTTCTCTTCTATAAAACGATGACTGTTGAGTATTATCTATAGCAACAAATTTTACGTATTTTAGTTATGTAATCAAATGAAATAGGTAAAGGACGGTAAAGGACGTTTTGATGTGGTTGCCCTTCGTAATTAACGTAATTGAACCTGTGTTTATGTCTTGCGAAAACAGCTTTTAATTAATTTTTTTCATTAATTTCTGCCTTTTCAGCCTTTTTTAAACTGTTAAACACTAACTCATAAGACCTATCAATCATATGTAAGATTTGTTTAGTTGGTACTGTGCCATCAACTGTAATTGTATTCCAATGTCGTTTGTTTAAATGATAACCTGGTTTAATGGCGGGATATTGCTCACGAAGTATTTCGTTTACATCTGGCTCACATTTTAAGCTAATGGCAGGGTGGGTTTCTCCTAGAGACAAAATAGCAAACATTTTAGTTCCTACCTTCATCACATGTGCATCATCCCCAAATGGAAAATCTTCATAAGCACCTCGTTTTGTTAAACAACTTTCCTGCAGCTCTTTGAAATCCATCTTATCTCTCCTTTTTATGATTTTGATGACTTTGTTTATCAGTTTCATATGTAATTTTCTTCTAAAATATAATCAATAGCTTGTTCTATAAACTTAACAACTTCATCATTAATCGGGTATAGTCCTAGCTTTTGAGATTTCTCCTTTGATTTGCGAACTTCCCAAAATTTCAGTTCCAGCCCTTCATCACCATGAAAGGTTTCTTTCGACAGTAATAATATATCTTCTGCAATGAGTTGACCTTCTTCAGCTTCTGGTTTTATGCTGTTTTTCAAACATAGCTCTACTCTCCTAATAATGTTAATCCACTTCGTAGTTTGCTCATCGTCCTCACCCATTTTTGGAAGGTTATTTGAGAGTGCATCAACTTCCTTTTCATTAAAAAGCTCCTTCCAAATCATTTCTTTCTGTTCTGTTGACTTACGATGTTGATATTCATCTATTAGTGGTAACAAAACCTCCCAATTTAATTGCTGTTCTACTCTTATACTATTTAAAATCGTCGTTGTATGATTTAACGACCCTTGTAGCTCAAGAATTTTGTTCTCTAATGACCTTTTATGGACAGCTAAAATGTCTTGAACAGTGATTTGATCTAGAACTTTTTTAATGTCATCTAGAGAAAGTGAAAGAGCTTTCAGTATTGTGATCTTTTCTAGCTTAAGCATATCTTGCTCTGAATAAAGACGTCGACCGTTGTCTTCTTTAATCGTCGGTTCGACGAGTCCAATTTGATCATAATAGCGAAGCGTTCGTACGGAAAGATGAAGCTTCCTTGAAGCGTCACCCGTTGAATAATATGACACTTTTATCCCCCCTATTAGCAAGCACAATCGATGAAATTATTTCATAACGAACTACCCCTATATTTAGAAAAACAACAAGACTTCACGTCATCTTTTCTTCTATAAAAGATGAATGTTGAGTAAAACGACATTTTTATCTTCTATTTTAGGAACTATATCAACAAAATTTCTGAAAAAAGCTTTACAAAAAGTTGTTTTCACAATGATTGTTAAGAAACTGCCATCTATTCATGACAATATCGTAAAAAAAACATTTCGAAAAAAGTACTTGCAGGTGACGTTACGTCACCTTTTACAATAATTGTATCATATGGAATTTATTCATATCGAAGTCATTCACCATTCTTAGCTAAAACATACATTAATTTGGAGGATTCATTTATGGAAAGTATACAATTTAAAAGATATGATTTTAAAAATGAAGTATGGACATGGAAGGAATTCATAGGAGCACTTATAGTAGTATTCGTTGTTGTACCCATTCTTATTGAATATTTATTACATGGATATATAAATAATATATTAGCCAACGATCTATATGCAGGTACCCTCACTGGGCTAATTATGGCAATATGTTTTTTATGTAGTATTTATATTTTATCATTAAAGCCACATCATTTAACATGGAAGGATATTGGTATACGATCGTTTCCAATTCAATATTTGACATGGATTATACTTTGGATAATACTTTTAATCATTGTTGGCGTCTTTATAATATTTGTTATGTCGTGGTTTGGAGTTAGCTATGAAAATAGTAAAACAGCCAGTATTCAATCGCAGGTCACCCCTATTAATTTTATCATTGGATTTGTATCAGCTAGTGTAATTTCTCCTTTTTATGAAGAGATTTTTTATCGGGGGTTTATTTATAAATGGCTAAGGGGGAAATGGGGGATATATAGCGGGATGACGGTTAGCTCATTAATTTTTATGCTCGTTCACATTCCAACATATAATGTGCTGCCAATCACTTTTGTAAGTGGACTTGTTTTTTCATGGACGTACGAACGGACAGGGTCGGTCATACCAGCTATGATCATTCATGGCTGCTTTAATGGTATTGCTGTAATAGCTACTGCTTTGGCCTAGTATGACAATAGAAAAAGTTAGTTAAGGTTAACCTTAACTATAGAGATGAGGGTCTAAAACTCTTAACAAAATTAGGAGGAGAAGTTCGTTATGGATTTCGTGCTAGAACATAAATGGATTTTTTTAATTATTGCTGAAATCTTCTTTTGGGTGTTTATGATATCATTTTTGACTGTTCGCTATTGGTTTGGGTTAAAAAAGCTGAGCATGCTGTTGTTTTTCATTTTTATCATCAATGATTTATGGATTGCAGCAATGGGGTTTTTTGATTATTTAAAAACAGGAGAATTTACGAGCTATCAGATCATTATTTTAGTTATTATCGTCTACGCTCTCACATACGGTAAAGCAGATGCACAAAAATTAGATACTATTATTCAACAAAAAGTTGCTCTTTGGAAAGGAGAACCTACCCCTCAAGCTAAACCAGCTAAAGTGCTATATGGTAAAGCTCATGCCAAAAATCAACGAAAACAATTTTTTTCTCATTTTCTTATTTTTGCTATTGTACATATCATATTATTCATTTCTTACGGTCTGTCAGATGAAGTTGTTAATATTAACAGCATCGAACAACTATTTACAGTTTGGCTAAACAATAAAAATGCTACTTTCCCATTTAACAACGCAAGTGTAAATAACCTAAGCAGAATTTGGATGATTATTCTAATACTTGATGCGGTAATCTCACTATCATATTCAGTCTTTCCAAAGTCGAATAAAACCGCTTCTTCATAACAAGTAGTACAACAGTAACACTTCTAGCGCTAGGAGATTTCCCTAGCGCTTTTAATCATTTCACGTAAGAAAGCCTCTATATCAATCCTTAACTAAAATTCACCTTATAGCATAGAAAAATTAGGCTGTTGTGAGATTGCGTCTACAGCATAAAAATACTAAACGCTCTGCCAACCTTCGAAAACGATCACCACTGCGCTCTACCCTTAAGGTATGAGACTCCTGCAAACAATAATATTTCTAACCCTGACAGTAAGGTGTTACTTTTGCTTAGGAGCTTGTCAAAAATCTCACTATTTCTCACTTTTGTATTCTAAAATATCACCTGGTTGACATTCTAAAGCTTTACATATCGCTTCTAAAGTTGAAAACCGAATGGCTTTTGCCTTCCCATTTTTTAAAATAGATAGGTTAGCCATTGTAATTCCCACTTTTTGAGATAGTTCTGTGACACTCATTTTTCTTTTCGCTAACATGACATCGATGTTGATGATAATCGCCATTTTCATCACCTCAAACTGTTAAATCGTTTTCTGCTTTCAAATGTATGGCATTTTGTAAGAGTTTTTTAAGCACCACAGCAAAAATCGCTATTACGAATGATACAAACGTAATAGCCCAGCCGAGTATTAAGATACCTGGATTCTCTGCATTTTGTGAGTGTAAAATGATAAAACCTATCACATATAAGATACATATAGTGGTTGCGCAATAAGTTATATAATTTAAAGATTTTACAGATAAATTGGAAAAAGCTTTGTTCTTGTCAATAAAGCTTAGTAGTTTTAAAGCTTGGTACAGAGCAAAGAAAAATGGAATGGCTGTCATATAGATACCAATTAACAGAGGGTATTTTAAATGGGCAAACTCTGGATACATCGCCTCAAGCACATTCGCTTGCCAAGGAAGCCAATCTATACATAAAGCTAGTACCGTAACTCCTATCATACCAATGGCTATTTTCAACAATAGTGTAGTTACTTTCTTCATAACAAACACCTCGCTAATTTATCATTCACTTATCATTCATATATTATATCCTAATATATTACATATCGATTATCAATAAATATTTGTTATTTATTAATATATTATTATTGTTTCATAATTAATACTCCTACACCTTATCCTCGTTTAACTAATACTAATCGAACATTTCTAGTTATCCTAACTTAAATACATTGGTAAGAAAGATTATGAAAAGAGCTTTAGAAAAGGCTATTTTCGTAAAATATGTTGCTGTTTTTTACAAATGATGAACGACATGCAGTCGTTATATACAGCTGCCATTGATTTGTTGAAGAAAGGCAGTCATGAACTCAATATGTAACGTGTTTAGACCTTAATACGAAAAACATCAATCTATGTGAAAACTGTCTACAAATAACAACTAAACTCATTACCCCTTTCACTTAATATATCGTACACCAACATGTAATTATTCCCTCTTAGCCTATAACCTAGCTACAAAAATACGATTGGATATACATACCATTGAAATGATCTGGACATCTATACTAATATCAAAAGGATTAGTAACTAAGTAAATGGTCTCATTTACTTATAACTCTTAAATTGTCTAAATTTATAGTATTTTATTTACCCATATTACTAACAAAAATTAAACATCATTGGAACAAGGGGAAAACATGAAAAGTTATAAAATGATTTTTACATCCTTAAGTGTCATAGCAGGATTATCTTTGCTTTTTGCATTCGTTATAGACAAAGAACGATCTGTTATGAGTGTTGGTTATACATCTACAAAAGCAATCCAACAAACGAATATATTAGAGCCTATCAGCGCTTATACTCCTGTGTACGATAATAGAAAGGAAGAATTCACCATTGTAGGGTATTTACAAAATGGACATACATTCAAGATACTACGTGATTATGGCAATGAATGGTGGCAAATTTCCTTTGGTAATGGCTATGGATATGTAAGAAAAACAGATGTCATTGTGAATGAAGAACCATACGTATTGAAGGCTACAAAAAACACAAACAATATGTTTATTACGATAAAAGAGACGAACATATATGAACAACCATCAGACTCTCTTCATCCTATCGCAACGATATCTGAAAACTTAAGATATCCTATCATGTCTGAGTCAAACGATTATTATGGAGTGAAGATAGCAGGTAAGATCGGTTATGTAAAAAAGACAGACGTAGAGCTTGATGACGGTATTCCAATATTGATGTACCACCACTTTTCACATGATGAAGATAATCTTGACCTAAGTAATCCTAATACAATTTCTCCTCATGAATTTTATCAGCAAATGGCTATATTAAATGAGGAAGAAGTTGAAACAATTTCACTCAAAGATTTAGAAGGTTTTCTCAATGGTACGACGAATTTACCTGGAAAGGTCGTCGCATTGACATTTGATGATGGGTTACAATCTGTTAATGAATATGTTTATCCAACATTAAAAGCCAATAACCAACTCGGTAACTTATTTATTATAACTAGTCGTTCCCCGAACGAAGCGGAACCGTATAATCCAAAAGCTACAAAATATCAATTTATGAGTACTCAAATGATTGATAACATGAGAGATGTTTTTACCGTTTGCGCACACACACATAAAATGCATCGGCTAAAGGGACAAAAAAGTTTCTTAGTGGCTAAGTCCCTTGAAGAAGTACAAAAAGATTTACGATTGAATAAATCAATCTTGGAGACGGCTTACTTTGCCTATCCTTTTGGCCAATATAATGAAGATGTCGTAAAAGTTGTGATGGAGGAAGGGTTCAAAATGGCTTTTACAACTAAACGAGGATTTGTAAAAAAGGGGGATAATCCATACCTATTAAACCGCTTAAATGTTCCTCCTGGAATGACGAAAAATGAATATAAAAAACTAGTAGGAATTAATTAATGTACTAGCTTCAAGAGTGGTTTAAGGTAAATCTGGATGAAAAGCAATTGGAGACACGACGGAGGTCACTATCTTTGATGGTGACGAGCAAACAGTCACATTTACTTGAATTGAATAGATATAGCGGCTTCTCAATTGTTTCGCGAAGAGAAGCCTTTTTTTGTTGTTGGACAGTAAAAGTAGCTATTTGGACAGTAAAAGGTGGTATTTCGACAGTAAAAGCAGTTATCCGGACAGTAAAAGCAAGTAGTTGGATAAAAACAGTGCTAATTTGGACAATAAAGTAATCTATGGACAACTTCGACGAAATACCTTACTTTAAGTATATAAATAAATGTGAATAAACTAAGCTTCATTTATATGTAAATGAGCACTAGCCTACATAACCAGTGAAAACTAACTTTCTGGACACGCTTGTAATATAGAACATTGCGATTTATTTTTCATAATAATATTTAATGAGAAGGTGACAAACGTGATATCATTTAGCAAAATAAAGGAATATATGATCTTTACACTATTATTTTTTATATTCTGGTATTTTAAAAGTAGTTTTGATAGTTGGTTAGATGAAAGATTCAATTTATTTACACTTTCGTATTATGTATATTCTCCTCTATTCGTCTTGTCTAATTTGATATTTGGTATAGTGATAGGGTTACCAACACTATACAAAGAAAGCAAAAACCAAGGAAAATGGAGAGTACTTGTTGAAAAGCTAATATTCCTAGGTATACCAGCAGTGTTTATTGTAATCATAAGTTACTTTTATGTTCCAAGATATTCTCTCTTTTGGGATTTACAGGCTTTTAGCTGGAAAAATAATCTTAGTCTGTATGCTATTATTTTTTTAGGCTATGTACTTACAACAAGCTTTTATAAACAACAAACGAACACCAGTAGTATGGATAAAAACAGTCAAACTTGAGCGTGAGTGTCTTGTAATGAACTCAATTAACATTAACCAAAAAAGCCTATAGGCTTTTTTCTGCAAAATTATAATCAAAAATAGGCGTATACCTAAGCAATGAGGATACGCCATTTTTCATATCCACTAACAACAATTTGTGCTCAACATTCTCTTAAATAATTGTTTCATGTGGCCGTTGTCGCATGTAATATTACTTTTCGTTCTAACATATAAGCACCTATGCATCTAGCATTCGTGGCATCTTTCCCTACTAGGGTGAAAATGACGATTATTTCGATTATCTACATCATACACGTGTGACCAAGAGCCAATAAATCGGCTTACTAATCGTATGTGTTACTTCTTCAATCATAATGTTGAATTTGTGAATACCTCTGAGCCTTCACCATGACAAGAATTATACATTTCTTGTAAGTCTTCTTCCTCGAGTTCAGGATGTACTTCCTCCATGTATTCTTTCATTTCAGCCCATTCAAAGTTAATTTCGTTCAAATCCATGTTATTCATCTTATCGTAATTAATCATTGAATTACTTGATTGACCACCATATGCTAAAGCAGTAGTGCCAGCTCCAATTGCTAAGCTTACAGTTAGTATGCCGACCATTATTTTGTTTTTCATCGTTTTCCCTCCTTCATTTATTTACTGTTATTATCTTTTAAAAAAATTGAGAAACTTTGCAGATTCTTAAAACATTTTGTTAACATCCAACTTAAAACACGAAAACATTACATATATGCTTAAAGTAGCCAATTCGAAATTTCTTTATGACAACAATACTTAGCTGTCGCTTAGTTCTGCTTGCTAACTTTCTTGTCGTTTAGCTAGAGCTGTTATGTGCCTCGTACTAAACTACATATCATTCATTCGTATTCAAAGCACCAATGCAACACATAAAGATCATTGTGAAACAAATTATGACATTTCAGTGATAAACATTTTGCTTTTTATCTAATTAACAATAAATACTGTATAATACCATGTAGAAACTAATAAGGGGTGTATTTTAATGAAATTGAAAAGTATATTTGTAGTCCTCTCAACCGTGTTTTTGTTAGTAGGCTGCAGTGAAGAAAATACACAGACACAATCTCAACAAGAAATGGATCCACAGTCTATTAAAGATTTAGTAAATGACTACAGCATAGGTAACATTGACGCGGAGAATGCATCTATTACATCTGAGCAACTCATTGTAGAGGAAACTAGCGGAGAGAAACGCGAGTATGATTTACCACATGATGAATTTTTTGTTTCATTTGCACCATATGTAAAGAATACACATCCATGTACAAATCATAGCTTGACAGGCTGCCAAGGTGAACTAGCGAATGAGCAATTTGATGTTGTAATCGTAGATGCATCAGGGAATATTATCATTGAGGAAACAATGGTTTCTGGAGAAAATGGCTTTATTGACATGTGGTTACCACGTGACAAAGAATACGAAGTTAGAATAACTCATGACGGAAAAATGGCAGAAAGTAGTTTTTCTACTTACAAAACTGATCAAACTTGTATGACTGAAATGCAATTATTATAGAGAGGAGCGTTTATTAACGCCCCTCGGTATATAGCGATGAATGGGCTAAAGTTGAGGAATTCTTGATTAGAAATCATTGGATATCACCTACATACATTTTTTAAAGTAAAAAGGCAGTTGAAAGTTCATTTGATTGAACTTCAACTACCTTTATTAAATATTGGACTTTTTCAGAGCCCTCCAAAGTCGTTATTGTCTTTTTTTGGACACTCGACAAAAAAACTAATCGACTCATTAATTATTGTATTTAGAAATCTCCTACCAAACTTCAACTAGGCTAGAACCAGCAACTGCCGACTGATGGTCAACACATCCATAAAATAGATATTCAGAGGGTTTGATATGTTGATTTTTAAATTAAACCCTACTGTATTATACTGGTGTATTATTGAATGGAAATTCATTTTATATTGACTAAGACATGCAATAGTTATCAGAGTCTCGTATCCTAGAAATCTTTATATATAAGGAATTTCCTTAAGATCATTTAGGAAGAATGACAATTGAACGTGGGCCTATCTCTACCGGAACAGTCGAAATCACACTATGACTTTTCACATCTATGACTGATACATTTCCAGCATTTGGGGGTAATCCGAAATTTACGACGAAAGCTAATTTACCATCTTCCGTAAAGGACACAGTATTTGAGTTCACTCCAACCGTAACTGTTGCAATTACACTATGGGTTTTCACATCTATGACAGATACGCTTCCGGGATCATTGAAAAAACCATTATTTACGACATAAGCCAATTTGCCATCTGGTGTAAAGGACACTTCACGTGGCTCCTCATCAACCCTTACCGTTCCAATCACACTATGGGTTTTCACATCTATGACTGATACAGTTCCAAGGTTTGGTACAAGTCCGTTATTTGTAACATAAGCCAATTTACTATCTGGCGTGAAGGACATAGACTGTGAGCTTATTCCAACTTGGACCGTTGCAATCACTTTATGTGAACTCGTTGAAATCACCGATATAGTATTTTCGTTATTATTATTGACATAAACAAACTTTCCATCGGGTGAAATGACCATAACTCTTGGGAATTGAAAATTACCAATAGGAGTATTAGCGATAACACGATTTGAACTCGTCGAAATTACGGTTACTGTAGCAACACTTTCATTTGCAACATAAACAAACTTTCCATCGGGTGAAATCACTATTTGACTAGGTGAACCACTAACTGGAACAGCAGCTATCACACTGTGATCACTTGTTGAAATCACTGATACATTACTGCTATCAAAATTTGTAACATAAACAAACTTTCCATTTGGCGTTATTGCAAGAATATCCGGACCGGTCCCAACTTGCACTGTCGCTATCACGTTATGCGTACTTGTTGAAATCACCGAAACAGTATTTTCATCTCCATTATTAACATAAACAAATTTTCCGTCGGGTGTAGTGACCATGACTCTTGGGAATTGAAAATTACCAACAGGTATAGTAGCTATAACTCCATGCGTATCTGTATTAATAACAGATACCATATTAGTCCCTTCATTTGATACATAAGCAAATCCCATAGAAAACCACCCACTCTTTTTAATTTATTGTTACTTTAATCTATGAACGAGCAAGTGAATTTACTCTACTTTTTTAAAATTGAATAAGCTTGTAGACTTTATGTAATTTCTTTTAATATTGTCATCTTCTCATATAATACTATTTTCATTGATCAATTAGGTGTGAAGACACACCAAGAGCAAGTTGTTTCTATACAAAAAATTTTGATCAAAAAGACCTCACAAATCAAATATTATCACTAATAAAGAAGCCGTTTTAAAAAAGATTGATAAAATGTGATACCGGCAAGTCAAGTTAAGGGGAAGTGATACACTATGGATCTAGTTTTTAGCGTTTTGAGAAAGAAAAAATGCGTACAAAAAGAGTTTTAAGTTTCACCACACTGTATAGTGTTCACATGATTTTACTTATTTTATCAAAAAATCCAGAAGGAAGAATCCTCCCCTCGATTAGGTATCCATTTCTTTGAGTCAACAAAAATTCATTTTTTATATTGTCTTTTCTAGGTTTACTCATATCATGATTGGAATTGTAAATAACATCTGAAATGCCTTTAAAATCTTCGTTAAAGGTAAATTTATATTTTTCAATTTCAATATCATCATTTTGATCAAAAATAAAGACGAAACAAAAATTACCTTTACTAGTTATATTCGAAGGTAACCCTAGATCTTAAAGCAAATACGTCTAGAATCATGTTCTTAATGACGTCGAGAAATTTCTCTATTATAATTTCCTCTCTTTTTTCATATATATTGCTTTGAAATACTCATACAATATCAAAATTACATACATTAATTTACCAATATAATTTTACTGAAAGTCCTTGTTTAAAGTAAATATTAACATATAGAAAAAGACGCTAACCTTTATTTCAGATGAGCTACATATCGTATTATATTGATATTTTATCTGGTTGGTCTTCTTTTTATAGGCTATTCTTTAGGTAGTCGGAGTAGGACCTAGGCGCCAGTGGGGCTTGATCCTGTCCACAATACTGTCCACTCCCTTCTTGTAGAACATGTTTGAGGTTGGTTGGGGCACATTGCCCCGTATAACAAGCAAAGCTATGACACTACAAGATAGACAGGGGCTACCGACAAATCTACTAAAAGGAGATGTGATATAGGATATAGTATGGATCCAGTGGTTGGCCTGAATGTCGCAAAAGGAGAAAGCCAAGTTCAAGCTTTCTTGGCAAGAAAGCATCCTTTCGGAAAGACCTTCAAATTTAAGCATGATACCAATGGATTACATGATTTTTATCTTTTTCAAAGAGGTAGAAATACAAGCTGAATTAAAGCCTGCAGTTGAGGAGTATGGGATTCTTACATCCATCCCAAGGATAAGGACTAAAATAGCAGCGACACTTATTTCAGAAATAAACGATATCACGCAGTTTAGTCACTCAAAAAAACTAGTAGCCTATGCAGGGATTGATCCAATGGTTTTTCAATCAGGTAAGTTTACGGCTACGATCAATCGGATAACTAAAAGAGGGGTCTACCAAGCTCCGTCAGACACTCTATACAGTTGTTCAGTGTGGATTGACCAATAATCGAAATATGAAGATTCGAGCGTAATATGACAAAAAAAGAAGTGAGGGCAAGCCTCACAAAGTAGCCATCATAGCTTGTGCCAATTAGCTATTGCATTGAATTTATGCCATATTAAAGTATAAGCAAATGTACATTGCATAAATCAATACAATTAATTATACAACTAACAAAAACTTCAAACAAAGATATTGAAGCTTATTTGTCATGTCCATTTTTAATTAAATCATAATCTAGTACGATTTCTTAAAATGTATTGACTTATCTTAGCTGGTATTGTGGAATAACAACCCATGTTTAGCTAGTTGAAAAGCGAACTAAACTTCCTTTATTCGTTGACCCTAGACTGACGTATTAAACTGTTAAATTAATCACAATGAACTATTTTAGTTCGTAAGAATTTTCATTTGTTTATACTGTCACTCATTTATTTTATTTGTTTTATTCTTATATTAGGCTTACTTTTTCTACAATACTATTCAAAAAATTCAACATGTATATAAATATCGAAGTTGTTATTTCAAGGTAACTTATTCTGGATAATTTTGAAAAATCCTTCCGTATAAATCTGAAAAAATCCCGCGTAATTATGAAAAATCACATTTATACCGCTTCATTATCCCATTTCTTATCATCTTGGACGAAGAGTATGCCAAGCTCATGATGTTCGCCATCGTATAACGCTCTTTGTGTAAAGCGCAACTGACCATTCACATCAATGACTTCAAGCTTACAGAAAGCACTATTTTTTTGTATAGCTTCGTAAAATTCTTCAACTGATCGAACAGCTACACCATTTACTTTCGTAATCATTTCTCCAACTTGAATTGCCATTTTTTCTGCTGGAGACTGGGAGATAATAGCTAACACAACAAGACCGTGATCACGCTGTGAAAAATAAAAAGGATAGGAATCATCATTCAACCGTTGTTGAATGGCAATCATCTCTCTTCCTAGTATCGCAATGAATACAGCAATCGTTGCAAATACAGGTAACCAAATACTAATAATAGCAGCAGTAGCTACAATCAAACTGAGAAATACGACGCGTTTACCTGTTTGTTGGATCATTTCAGATGGATGCATACCTTGAATATGCATTGAAAAACCGATGACAAAAGGAACGAAACATAAAGCATACTCAGTTTGTCCTATGGAAAAGACAGGCCACCAAGGTATTTGACTAGTAATAACTTCACCCGGTAATAGAAATAGTACAGGCAACATCCAAATTCGTTGTGCTTTATGTGCCCCTACTTGTAGTCCACGTTTACTTTTTTTCAAATAAGGCGACGTTCCTACTCCACCTTTTTTCCATATTAAAAAACCTTCGATTATCATAAATAATGCGAGTAGAATGGCTAATCCTGACAGGCTTGTCCACAACTGGTCTGACGAAAATGACAACATAGCAAAATCATTCAAGTCTAATTTAGGTAATAGTATTAAAGAAAAAAATGTTAAGCCTAACACATTTGCAGGTGTTAACAATCTAGGTGTGATCATAAAGCTTAATATCAAAGTAATAATTGCGACGATAACAATAGTTTCTAATGTTAGAACAATTCCTACCCCGATTGTGATGATTGAAAGAATTGCTCCGGCAAATAAACCGACTGAGAATAAGGATCGAAGCTCATGAAAAGAATCATAAATACGAACATGGAAATCACGACGTTCTTTCTTCACACGGATAAAGCCGATTAGTAATGTATATGCAATGAAATAATATGTTAATGGATGAAGGAAAAAGCGACCAATCGCTTTAAGGAACTCAAGTACCCATTCTTCTACCACTAAGCCACCCCCTCTGTTATCTATGAAATACGTACAATTAGTTATCTATTATTTTATCAAATTGTTGGAAAAAAGGATATGTTCAATATTAACCTCTGCATGACCTTTCATGATATGATGTGAATACATAATTTGCATCTATAAATATTACATCAAATATATAAATGTATTTGGTAGTTTACATGATTGTGTATGTGATCTAGCAAATGAGTTAGATCGTTAGCTCTTACCTATTTGTTTACTAAAGTAAATTAGTTACATAAAGTTTAATGAGCGTTTTATAAAGGCTGGTTTTGCATTGACTGTTGTTTTTCGTATTAAGAAATAAATATGTACATAACTAGAGTTCGTGGAATCTTTTTCTTCTGTACAACGATAACTAACAATATAAAAAAACATTTTTGGAACTAATTTGATAACAGTAGCAACAAAGTTTACGAAAAGAGCACTAGTTGTATATTTAAGTATGAAAAAAAATATAAAGTATTTAGGGGTGTTTATTTGCAGCAGTTTAATACGGCTTCGGCATCATCAAGATTAGTCATAAGGCCATTAGCACAAGAAGATTACGAAAACTGGCTAAACGAATTTAACAATACACTCCAATCTCAACATAGGCATGACGAAGGAAAAATTGATATGAGTATGTGTACACGTGAGTGGTTTAACAACTTAGTAGAAAGGCATCAAGAATTAGCATTGAGTGATCAAGTGTACATATTTGGCATTTTCCTGAAAGAAGCAGGTACACATATAGGCATGATTGATTTTTCCACTTTAGCAAGAGATACTTTTCAATGGGGAAGAATTGGTTATACGATTCATAATCATCATTGGCGGAAAGGCTATGGTAAAGAGGCTGTAAATGAAGCACTTAATATCGCCTTCAGAGATTTAAAATTCCACCGTATTGAAGCCCATATTAATACTGATAATACACCATCCATTCAATTAGCCAAAAGTGTAGGTATGGAGTTTGAATGTATAAGGAAAGGGTTTATCTTTGAATTCGATGAGTGGACTGACAATCTTGTCTACTACAAATATTCACATGAAGAAACAAGAAAATAAATAAAGGTCTGCCACACAATCTCATATCCTGTATAGCACCTCTAAAAAGATAATTACACAGAATTGATTGTAGTGTCAGACCTTTGCAACTTATTTTGTCAGTTGTTCCAATGCTGCCTTTAATTGAGCATCATTTTCTTCTTTACCGATTTCCTCAATAATTCTATCTTCTATTTGTGTTGCAGTTTCTTGATTTATAACTCCCGTGACTTCAAGGTTATTTGCTTGCTGAAACTTCGATACAGCTGTTTCAGTTTCTTTCCCGAAATAGCCATCTTCACGGCCTGGGTCGAATCCTAGTCCTTTTAACATGATTTGAATATTTTTAATTTGTTCAGAATTCATATCATAAGCTAAATCTTCTTCAAACTGGATTGGATTTGTATAAAAATAAGCTGGTTGCTTCACTTCAATAGTTGGCTCCACACCTTTTTCATGAATCCAGTTTCCATCTGGTGTTAACCATTTAAATTGTGTAAGCTTTACACTGCTTCCATCATCCATCGGAATCGCCTGTTGAACTGTTCCTTTTCCGAATGATGTTTCCCCTAAAATATCGTAACCACCTGCTTCTTTTAACGCCACAGCAAAGATTTCTGATGCAGAGGCACTTCCTTCATTAATTAGAGCTACGATTGGATATGGCTTCTGTTCCTTTAATGATGAAGAACTACGTAACTTCTCACCATTTCGGTCTTCAATTTGTACATATGGCTTATCTTTCGTAACTAATTGTTTTAACATTTTCTCGACACTATCTAAATAACCGCCGCCATTACCACGAACGTCAACAACAAGACCATCTATATTTTGTTTCTCAAGCTGCTCTAGCTGTTGCTCGAAATCTTCATCCGTGTCTTCAGAAAAAGAAGTAATTTGAATATATCCTAAGCTTTTCCCTGCGTACTCTTTCACAGATGAATAGACTGTTTCAATAGGTATTTCATCTCTTACAACGTCAAAAGTTAAAGTGTCAGAAACACCTTCTCGAATTACCTCTAAAACGACGGTCGTGCCTTTTTCTCCACGAATTTTTAACACTGCTTCAAATAGATCCAAGCCTTCTATACTTTCACCATCTACTTTAATAACTTTATCTTTAGACTTTAGCCCTGCTTTTTCGGCAGGTGAATTTTTAAAAGGTGTTACAATTGTAAGAGTGCCATCTTCCATACTTACCTCTGCACCAATTCCTTCAAATGATGATGAAAGTGACTGATTAAATTGGTCAGCTGTCTCCTTATCCATATATGATGAAAACGGATCTTCTAATGTTTCAATCATGCCTTCGATGGCTCCTTCAATCAACTCCGAGTCATCAATTTGTTCTACATAACGATTTTTAATTAATTCAAACACTTCTTCAACTTTTGTAAAATCCTCTTCATCTTTGGTGACTTCTTGCTGAACAGCTTTGTCTTCTACACTAGTCAACTGATCTGACTGCATGACTGGTTGATCATCATCAACATACTTTACTCCAGCGTAAGTACCTCCAGCTCCTAGTAGCATCGATATAACGATCAAAATTACTGCTGTTTTTCGACTCACAACTACGTTCCCCCTTAACTTCGCACTCACTATTATATCATGATGTCCAACTTTCCATTTGAACACACACTATTAAGCGTAACCAAAATAACGTATGATCTTACATGTTTATGAAAACATTGTAGCAAAGGCATCACACGATAGTAGTGCGATGCCTTTACAGCAACTATATGAATAACTATTTCATTTTATGTCGTTATATATAGTTTAAAGCTTTCCAACTATTTTTTCAAATCCTATCGTAATTAATCCATATATTTACATATAAATGCTAAATATTGTGCTCAACACTCAAAAATATAGTTTATCAATTCCTCCACTTACAGCTCATGAGAATAGAATGTAAGGTCGCTTACTGAATTATAGTCATTTATATTATACAGTTGCTGAAGATGATTTAATAATTCACATTGCCTTATATATATTGTATAAGTTCTCTTCGTATACTTTGTTGCTAAGGTTATATCCGACTGAAGAGCAAAAGTGTCACGATCTACAGTTGTATATGTTTTTTTACACTAACAACACAATGCGAGAGTAGCTATTATATAAGAGCAATTATATGGAGTGTTTATGTTGATAGCAGTATCGATCATTCTTCTTATCTTAGTCATGAAATTCAGTGAAAGCATAGTTATAAAGTACGGACTCCAAAATTATTTCGTATCTATCCCGTTCATCGGAAGTGTACTAATGTTTATAATTTCAGCATTTTTCAACGACCCTTTAACTTTCCCTTTAGAGTTAGAAAGAATTATGGTAACAGCATTTCTTTTTTCAATTGGGATGCAAATGGCTTCTGTCCTTAATAGAAAATACATATCCAGACTAGTTGCTCTAATCATCATTTGTGCCTTACTGATTACCTTTTTGAATGTCATTTCATATTTACTTAGTGGCACTGACACATGGGTTTTTAGTTCTATTATGTTTGCTTTTAACATTGAACTTGTGAGCACATTTGTTTCTGAAGATGATTTAACACTCGTATCTTATTGGTGTTCGATTCAGATGTTGCTTGTCTTTTTCATCACGCCAATATTTTTACTATTGAGCAGACAGTTTTATAGTAAAGATAACTTACAAGATAGGCATATAGGAAAGAAAGAGAAATTACATATCCCTTTTACGAAGGAGAGTGCATATTTATTAGCAATAACAACTATGATCGTTGCTGTGTTTAAATACCATTTATTTCCTAACATTCCTTTTGTATATGACTTTGTACTCGGTATGTTCATTGGTCTATGTAATGGATTGCATTTATTAAGAACGGACATGCACTTGTATAAGAAGAAAACCGAGCAACATCAAAAGCTCGGCACAATTAGCTTATATGGATTTATTATTTTAAATATTTATCGATCATTTATGATAGACCATTCAATGTTTTCACTATCCATATTGTACTTGATTATCATAAAGACAGTTATTATTGCTATTTTAAGCATCTTTATCGTACATATATGTTTTAAGAAATGGACATTTTCTGAGAAAATGGTGGCAGCAGTTGCTGGATGGACGTTCATGTTAAATGCGCCTGTTGTATGTATGCACGGCATGAGAACCGTCGTTAACCGATATGGTTCATCACCTTATGTATTGCTTGTTGTTCCACCAGTGATCTTATGGCTAGTTAACTATGTACACTTATGGCTGAATCTAAACCTATTGCAATAACTTTTCTATTTTCAGATATACTTTGACTTATCGTGTTAGCCTTTTGACTCATTTGATTGATCTCTTCAGTTACATTCCTAAGCTCTTCTTTTTGATTAGCTACAACTGAGATCGCTGAATGGATTGAATCGAATAACTCTTTTGACGTTTGAACACTTTGAATCCCTGTTCCTATCTTATGTTGTCCATCCTTTGAAAGGTCACTAATATCTTGAATCTCAGATAAGATAGATGAAATTGAAGTTTGCGCCTGTTTTGTTGCTTTGGCGCTTTCTTCAGATAGCTTACGAATTTCCTTTGCGACGACATCAAATCCTCTCCCTGCAGCACCAGCACGGGCTGCTTCTATGGAGGCATTTAAAGCTAAAAGATTCGTTTGGGAAGAAATATTTTGTAATGATTTAATCATCTCAGTTAAATGATGAGATAATCCAGCTAGATTTTCAACCTTTGTTAATAGCTCAGTAGAAGATTGATGAATGCTGTTCATCTCTTCAACTGTACGGACAACGGTTTGAGTGCCATCTTCAGCATACTGGGCTGCCTCATTTACTTGATTATTAATATCGTTTGAAAGGTACGTTAAGTTATTGGATGATTCAACAATATTATCAGCGTTATTTAAAAATTCTGTCATTTCTTTTTTTTGTAGCTCCATAACATTTTTTGCTTGTAAAAGCTTATTATTATTTATCGCTTGAGACAAATTTTTCACTCCTTTGCATTTGATTTACACCTTTATAGCTACACCTCTTCAATGAGTTTGGCATCACTATGACTACCACTAAATTCTGAAATCATTTCTTATGAAGGCAGTACTTCTTTAAGGAGTCGTGTTTTAAATTAACTAACTCTGAAGTAAGCAAATACAGGCTGAAACTAGTCGGAGAGCTACTAGACATAGATGACCCTCATTTTGTGAATAAAGCACATCAAAACTAATACTTTCAACCCATACGAATAGGGTATATTGTACCCATGTTAACTAGAATTTTCTGTAATATAGCTTACCGTTTGTTTCTTATTCTATATGAATCTACCATTGATGTATACTAAAAAGCAATGCTAAAGAAAGACCGTAAGTGACATGAACACTTACGGTCTTTCTACACAGACTACCTCAGGATAGTCAACAAATTCTATTATATGATCTGAACATCATAAGTATAGTATTTTTCGTAAGCTTAACTGTTATTGTAAAAAGAATAGCTAGCTTAAGTTTATATACACCTTACAGCATTTTACGATGTAAATCTTTATATAATAAATCTTTAGTTAATATAATCTCTAGGGTTTACAGCATTTGATTTTGATGCATTCCAATAGCCTTTATGTATTTCAAAATGAAGATGCTGACCAAAGGAAAACCCAGTATTACCCATCACGCCGATTTGCTGCCCTTGGGGTACAACTTGTCCTTCAGATACTGATCGACTACTCATATGTGCATAAACAGTCGTATATGTTTGTCCACCAATATCATGCAATAAAAATACAACATTACCATAGCTAGTAGAATAATATGATCTGAATACATACCCGTCAGCTGATGCTACGATAGGCACTGTTCCACCTTTTGCAATATCTACTCCAAAGTGTGTTGATCCCCAGCGCGCCCCAAAGCCAGATGTAAAAGATCCTGCTGCTGGTTTAATAAATGTTCCAGATCCTGCTGAAGAGCCACTATTCTGTCTCGAAAGCTCTTCCTCCAATGCTTTTAGCAGATTTTTTTCTGCCTGCTCTTGCTTTGCAAGAATCTCTTGTTCTTCCTCTTTTGAAAGAATCTCTCTTTCTATCTCTTCTTCTTTATCCCTTAGCTGTTCCATAAATGTTTCTTTTTCTTGTGATTTTTGCATGAGTTCAGCCTGTAATGTTTCTAATTCACCTAGTATTTTTTCTAAATCTTCCTTTTGTTGAGTAAGATTTGCTTCCTCTTCTTCCTTCAATTGCTTGTCCGCTTCATGTGCACGTAAAATTTCTTTATCTGCTTTAACAATTTTAGCTACCGCACTCATGCGTCCAATCAAATCACCAAAGTCTTTTGCACCAAGCAAAACTTCTAAATAACTAACTGCTCCTCCTCCTTCTTGTAAGGAACGAGCACGATTTTTTATAAGCTCATCTCTTGCTTCAATTCGTTCTTTCAAATCAGCTATTTTACCTTTTAATACTTCGATTTCTTGCTTTTTCTGTTCAATCTCAGCTTGCTTTGCAGTAATTTGTTCATTTGTTTCTGCTACGGCAATATCTAATCGTCTAATTTCATCAAGTAACACAGCTTGTTCCTGTTGTAATTCTTCAACTTCCTTTTCTGCATCAGTAATTTCACCAGCAACTTGACTTTTCTTACTTTGGATATTTTTAATTTCGTTTTTCTTATCTTCAATTTCTTGAGTTGTTACTGCGAAAGCAGCATCTTTATCCGAAGTGACTAATAATCCACTAAGCCCAACTGTAACTGAAACTCCAAGTAATAATAGCTTTGATTTGAAAGGCTTCAAAGTCTTATTCCTCCAAACATTGAGTTTTCATAATCTCTTTCTTTCACACACTAAGTTCATTTTTTATGTTATCTCTTTATCTATACTTTTAAGAATTTTCGAACGGACATTAAACTACCCCAAACACCGATACACGCACCAATCAAAATGAGTATTAAAGCAATTTGCAGTGCAAATGGGTAAAATGGGAGCATTTGTAGAAAATCAGCAGATAGCATCGGCTGTGCATTTTCATGTAAATAATAATAGGCTGTTAGAATGATAGATATAGGTAATATTGCACCTAATACTCCAAGCCATAACCCTTCTAAGAAAAACGGCCAGCGAATAAATGAATTAGTTGCGCCAACTAATTTCATAATTTCTATCTCACTTCTACGTGCTACAATCGTAATTTTTATCGTATTTGAGATCAAAAACATTGCGGTAAATAATAGTCCGATGACTAAACCAAACCCTATATTTCGTGATACATTAAATATTTTAAATAGGTTGTCTACAACTTCTTCACCATAATCAACCTGTGCGACTGCTGAGAAATCTGCAATTTTTTTTGCAACTTCATTTACTTCAATCGGTTGATTCGTTTTCACGACGTATACATCAGATAAAGGGTTATTATCACCTTTGAGCATATCAAGGACTGGTCCGAGACTTTCTACTAAGCTATCAAGCTCTTCATCCTTTGATACGAAGGTAATAGATTTAACTTCAGCTATTTTATCAATATTCTTTTCTAATTCCTTTACCTCATCACCAGTAGCTACAGTATCAATGAACACACGTATTTCTACATCTTCTTCAATCAATTGAGTAAAGTGATACATATTCATCATAATAACAAGGAAAACACCTACTAATAGCAACGTAACAGTCACTGCACTGATAGAAGCAAAGGTCATCCACCCGTTTCTTCCTAGGTTTTTAACGCTTTCCCGTGTATGTCTTTTGAGAGTACTAAATTTCATAACCATACTCCCCTCTCATTTCATCACGGGCAATTTTGCCATTTTCAATTGCAATAACTCGTTTTTTAATTTTGTTTACGATCTCACTATTATGAGTCGCCATCAAAATTGTCGTTCCCCTATTATTAATTTCCTCAAATATGTCCATGATTTCCCACGCTGTATCTGGGTCAAGGTTCCCCGTAGGTTCATCTGCTATCATTATTTTTGGAGAGTTAACGATGGAACGAGCAATAGATACACGTTGCTGCTCCCCACCAGATAATTCATCTGGCTTAAAACGAGCCTTATGCTTCAGGCGGACTAAATCTAATACTCCCATCACTCTTCGTTTTATGTATTTTGGATTTTCTTCTATTACTTCTAAAGCAAATGCCACATTTTCATATACAGTAAGCTTAGGAAGAAGTTTAAAATCTTGAAAGACTACTCCTATATGCCTCCGTAACAAAGGAACCTTTTTTTCTTTAAGGCTTGATAAATTAATTCCATTTATCATAATTGAACCATTTGATGGCTTTTCTTCACGGTACATCATTTTAATAAACGTTGATTTCCCTGCACCACTAGGACCAACGACATATACAAATTCACCTTCATTAATTTTCACGCTAATCCCGTTAATCGCTAGGACACCGTTAGGATAAGTTTTATACACATCCTGCATTTCTATCATTTAATATCACCTAAATTTTGTCATTTTATGTAAAAAACACTCGTGTTAGTCTGTTTTTTGACAAATTATATGGATAAATCCAATAATTTTACATTCACAGTATCCATTATAACATCAAAGATAGACTATTTAGGACAAAAAATTATTACAGTTATATTTCAAAAGGAGCTATATGACTTACTCATTTAAACGTGAATATTGTCAAAGAAGATAAAAAAATAGAGCTTAATATCGCTATTTAAAAAATGGTAAATAAAATGGAGAAAATGATATTTTTTTGAGATGATTAAAGTTCTACGATTAACTTGCGAAAGCAGCCTTTTTAGCTAATTAGTGCCTTATTTTAAAGGATAAATATTTTAGAGGTGAATAGTAAGAGAAAAAATTCGATGGAGGAATACAAATAAAAAAAGCCAAACCATGTTTAAAGTGTACCCTTTGTAAAGGACAGTTTTAAAAAAAGCCTAGGCTACATTAAGAAGGTGATCTCTGTATTGAACAGGGGTCATCTTCTTTAAATTCCATTGATATCTGTATTTATTGT
>NZ_JBPXRQ010000015.1:0-126267 GCF_051842895.1 Cytobacillus sp. Hm23 | reverse complement strand
GCAAAAGTTCCTGAATTGGCAAAAAGAACAGAACAAAACTTGTCTTCATTAATTAGTCTTAACTTGGCATTAGAGTCACCGAAGGTGGCTTAATAGCTTGTTTTGTACTCTATTTAAGATAAGGGATGCTCCATCAAATTGTGTAACAATTAGTTGGATAGGTTCACATATACTTTTTCATTTTGCGGTTATAAAAACTGAAGGTGAAGATCCCCCCGTAACATTTGAGGTTTTCATGGTTTACTTTTGGAATATGTGGTTTTATTCAATATCTTACACCTGATCTCGAAGGGGGATCAAAAAAGTCATAATTAACTAAATTAGTTATTTTTGAATTTTAGTGTAAATTTGTAATGTAACACCAAATTGATCCGTTACAACTCTGTAACAAGGACTAAAAGGGATTTTTTGCACTCGCATATGAACAGTACCATTTTCTTTTAAGACATCAAAAATTTACTTGGACTCTTCAGCATCTTCTGTTGTAATACATATTCTCACATGATTTCCCCTTTGTTAAGGTTGTCTTGGATCTGTATCTGAAAGCATTAGGATTGAGTCTCCTATTTTTAAGGTAGCGTAACCAACCAAGTCTTTGTCTTCATGTGATATAGCATAATGGATGTTTTCAAGCATCTCCCCTAAAGATTGGTGAGAAAGGATTTCAGCATTCAGAGCTTTTTGATAAAGTTGTATGACTTCATTCCCATTTTCGTTCACCCTCAAATAAGGACAAACTTGTATTGACATACATCACTCAACTCCTTATGAAACTTAAATATCCTAATTATACGAAAAGATCAGTCTTCTTTAACATTTATTCCTATTTTAGCTCAGCTGTTAATTTACTTGCGTCTTTATTGATTACACAATGGTGTGATAGAGCTTCGTAATATCCAGTTACTTTAATATAGATCAACGATAAAATGATTGTTTGACTGAAAATATGAGTGGTAAAGACGATATGTAATTAGCATGCTAAAATGTTAAAATTGGATAAAATAACTTATTGGTTACGGGAGTGAGACCTTTGGAAAAAACTGTTCTTGTCATCGATGACGATAAAGATATCGTAAGGCTTATTGTAGAAACATTAAAATATGAGCGGTTCAATACAGTTTTTGCTTACTCTGGTATAGAAGCAATGAAAATGATTGATAAAGAAAAAATTGACTTTGTTATTTTAGACATTATGATGCCAGAAATGGATGGTATTGAAGTATGTAAAAAAATACGCGATCAACATAACATGCCGATCTTATTACTTAGTGCAAAAGATCGTGATATTGATAAGATCGTTGGTCTTGAAGTAGGAGCAGATGATTATTTAACAAAACCTTTCAATGTACATGAACTAACTGCGCGGGTAAAGGCACACTTTCGGAAAATTGGAAGATTAAAACAAGAGTTATCAGAAAGTTATCCTACACACTCAATAGCTAAGACACCACTTATGTTAAATGAAAATTCGTATGAAGGATTTCTAGAAGGAAAGAGACTACAATTATCTTCTAAAGAATTTCAAATCTTATTATTCTTCACTCAACATCCAAACCAAGTGTTTAGTCGGGAACAGATTTATCAGCGTGTTTGGGGAGATGATTTTGGTGATTTAAACAATGTGACTGTACATATTAAAAATATTCGAAAAAAGCTTGGGAGAAATCATGATTATATAAAAACGATATGGGGTGTTGGCTATAAATATACTTTAGATGGTGTGAAGCTATGAAGCTAAAATATCACATTCCATTATTGTTTTTAATATTTGGTATTGTATTCTTTTTTATCGTTTTATTGTACATACAACTCGATGTTCGAGATTCAATTACTAGTGATTTATCTACAAATAATGAACGTTTTATAGAAAAGCATGAAGACATTGCTGAAGAAGTAGGAAAATTATATCCTGATCAACAAAAAATGACGACATATTTAAAGAATTTAGGAGAGAGGGAACAATTAACGATAAAACTGACAAACCCAGCATTTGAGCAAATATTATTTGAGTATGACAACATAGAAAAAGAAATTTCTACAGGTGATAGGTGGTTACCTGTTAAATCACCAAATACGAATGAGGTCGTTTTATTTATGTCTATAGAGCGTAAGCTCGACGAAATAAATGAAGCAATTTTCCAAGTAGCCATCGATATTTTTATATTTGTTGTTCTTACCCATCTTACTCTATTCATATTATTAACACTATATTTTCACGAGACAATTACGAACCCAATAACCAATTTAATAAACCGTTTTAAGATGGTTAGTTTACATAAACAGCTTCCAACGGTACATCCTACTCGGAAAGATGAAATAGGTGAGCTCTATCATCGCTTTTATGAATTAGAAGCAAGGCTTCAACGTGCATATCGAGAGCAAATTGATATGGTGTCGTCGATAGCACATGATTTAAAAACTCCGTTAACATCAATCAATGGGTTTCTCCAGCTAGCAGTATCACCATTACATCAAACAGTAAGCCAAAAAGAGGAATACATTAAATTAGCTCAAAAAAAAGCGTTGTATATGACAGAGTTAGTACATGAATTCTCAATCTTTTCTACTAATGAAATTGCTCTACAGGAAATGGACCGCTTTGACGTTCTTATAGGTAAGTTTTTTGAGTCAATAGGAGAAGAATACGAAGCCGAGTTGGCTGGTTTAGATTATTCTTTTCATTGGGATCATGATTTTCACGACGACACATATTTTCTAGGAAATGAAAAGTTTCTTCGTAGATTGTTTGCAAATATTATAAGTAATTCAATTAAACATGCATATAATAATGATCTAAAAATAACTATGAAAGGCACAATAGAAGAGTCATTAATTGTAATTAATATAGAAGATAATGGGGTAGGTGTTGATGAAGGTGACATACCATACTTGTTTCAAAAGTTTTACACAGTTGAAAAATCGAGACAACGTGAAAAGGGAGGTACAGGACTAGGACTAGCGATTGCTAAGTCAATCGTAGAAAATCATGACGGCTTTATTTCAGCATATCGCTCAAAAGGACTAGGTGGGTTAGGCATTAAAATAAAACTACCTATCTCTCGTTTTCACCAATAAACGTTTTGTAATTAAAACGTTTATTTTTTTTTATTTTTATTTCATTTTAGTTTTATTTTTCAATGTTAAATTAAGGACAAATGGATAATGAAGGAGGATTTCGATGAAGACAATCATTAAATTTCGTTGGGTAATGGTTATTTTTTGGTTAATTGTATCTGCTTTATTAATAACAACGATGCCTAATTTAGATGATTTAGTTAGGGAAAAGGGGCAGCCAAAAATACCAGATGAATATTCATCAGTTGTGTCTAATCAATTGCTAGATGACCTGAAGGGTACGACAACAAATAAAGAAAATATAGACGTCGTCGCCGTCTTTCATGAAGATGAACCTCTTACATCAGCTCAGTTAAATAGCATTGAGCAGCAAATAGCTAATTTACAGAACAAACAAGGGGAACTAGCGATCACTCATATCGCTACGCATTTTGAAAACGAAGAATTATTAAATCAATTTGTTTCTGAAGATGGTACAACCGTAATGGCGGTTATCAGTGTAGACAAAGCTGGAAAGAAAGTGAGTGAAGTACGTGAAAAAATCCAAAAGGAATTAAATGATAGTGAGGTGAAGACTTATTTAACAGGTAATGAATTTATTAATGAAGATCAAATTCAGAATACAGGAGAAGGTGTTAAAAAAACCGAACTTTTCACAGTTATTTTTATTATCCTTGTACTTATTGTCGTATTTCGTTCTCCAATCACACCGATCATTTCATTATTAATTGTTGCTCTCACTTATATTTGCTCATTAAGTATTGTAGCGCATTTAGTTGATGCATTTGATTTCCCATTTTCAACAACTACACAGACATTTTTAATCTTAGTTTTATTCGGTATTGGTACGGACTATAATATTTTACTATTAAGCAGGTTTAAGGAAGAGCTAAGTAATGATCAAGAAATAACAGAAGCGATAGTCACCACATACAGAACAGCTGGTAAAACAGTTGTATATAGTGGTTTAGCTGTGTTTATTGGTTTTAGTATATTAGGTTTTGCTCAGTTTTCTGTTTTTCAATCCTCTGTTGCTGTAGCTGTGTCAGTTGCTACTTTATTAGTTGTGTTATACACAATGATGCCATTTTTTATGAGTGTAATTGGTAAATTCATGTTCTGGCCAGTGCAAAAGCAGAAAGGGAATGGTGAAAGCAGACTATGGTCTACATTAGGAAAGTTTTCAATGGCTCGTCCGCTTATTTCAATTATTATTGTAGCTATGATTACGATCCCATTTTTACTATTGTCTAAAGGAGAGTTATCGTATAACAGTATAGATGAAGTAAGTGATACGTATGAATCAGTACAAGGCTTTAACATTCTTGCTGAAAAATTTTCTCCTGGTAAAGCATTACCTACTACGGTTGTTATTGCTACTGATGAAAGCTTAGATTCTAATGAAAAGTTAGCTCTCATCGATGATTTAACTGCATCACTTATGAATATAGAGGGAGTGGAAACTGTATACGGTCCAACAAGACCACAAGGAGAGAAAATAGCAGAGCTATATATTGAAGATCAAGTAGGTGAAGTGAACGAAGGTTTATCAACAGCTAACGATGGACTATCGGAAATTGCAAATGGATTATCAGGTGCGAATGAGAATTTCTCGTCACCAAAAGATTTTGCTGATTTAGATAGGCTCATTAATGGCACTGAAGAAGTTGCAAATAATATGAACCAGCTTACAAATGCATTACAGCAAGTTAATAATGGCTCAGAAATTGGAGTACATGGAACAAGAGAATTAGCAAATGCTGTAGCAACTTTAGAAAATAATTTAACAAAGCTAGATACATCATTGGCAGGGGTACTTGCAAACTATGAACAGCTTCAAAGTGGATATGGTTCATTTGCATATGAATACGGTAATTTGGAAAAGCAATTAGCATTCATTCAGTCTACAACAAATGAAATGCAAAGCTTAGTTACTCAAATTGAAAGTGCATACCCAGAAGTGAAATCTGACCCAAATATGTTGGCACTGAATACAGCCATTGATACGTTAGCAGTACAGTCTACAACTTTAACAGATGGTTTGATAGAGCTAAACAATCGATTTTCTTCGACTAATGATTTGTTTGCTCAAGCAAACGAAGGCCTTGAGCAAATCATTGCAGGACATAATCAATTAGTGACTGCATCGAATGAATTGACCGAAGCAGCTTCAGAGCTTGCTGATGGCTTAGAAATTGGCAGCCAAGGACAATCAGAAATCTTAACAAATATGGAAGGGATAGAAAATGGAATTTTAATGATCAATGATGGTCAGCGACAACTGAAGAATGAACTAGAGGAATTATCTTCTGGAATGAATGAATTAGAAAAAGGTCTCTCTAAAAGCTCGGAAGGGTTAGAAGAAATTTCAGTAGGACTCCAAGATGCAACCGACTATTTAGATGAGGTAAGACAAGCTGAAGCCCCTTCTTCGTTCTTTATTCCTGAAGAATTACTTGAAGGAGAATATCAGGATGTCCTAAATACGTACATGTCTGATGATAGAAATACGTTCAAATTGACAGTTGAGTTATCTGTAGATCCGTATTCAACAGAAGCAATTTCAGTCATTAATCAACTAAACTCTGTCATTGAAAGTGAACTTGTATCTTCCAACATAAAGGGTACAACGTATGCAATAGGTGGAATTTCTTCAATAAATAACGATTTAAATATGATGGCAAACGATGACTTTTCTCGCACAATTATTTTAATGTTAGTAGGAATTTTCGTCGTGCTCGTCTTAATTATGAGAGCCTTTTGGATACCAATATTTATTATTGCATCACTCATTTTAAGTTATTATACAGCTCTATCAATGACTGATTTACTTTTTGTTCATGTATTCGGATATAGTGGATTGTCTTGGACCATTCCATTTTTTTCATTCATTATGATCATAGCACTTGGAGTAGATTATAGTATTTTCTTAATGATGAGATTTAAAGAAAATATTGAACTTACAACAATTGAAGCATTAGCAATTGCTAAAAAACAAATGGGTAAAGTCGTTATTTCAGCTGCTACAATTTTATGTGGAACGTTTGCAGCGATGTATCCAGCAGGTGTGCTGTCGTTAACTCAAATGGCTACTGTAGTAATCATTGGTTTAACACTCCTGACTGTCATTATGCTACCTGTTTTTATACCAGCACTTATTTCTTTGCAAACGAAAATGAATAGGAATCATTTCACCAAAACTAATAAGTCTAAAAGTTTAACAGATTGATAACTATTTCCATGCCACTTTTCTGAATATGGAAGAGGGTTAAATGAGTTGCTTTGAATCATAGATTTAACGAAGACACAAGTGGACATTCATCCTTTTAATGAATATTGCTATTCATTAAAAGGAAAGAATGTCCTTGTACTTAACGACATATAAACTAGTTATACAAAAGTTAGTTTGGGTAGATAGCTATTAATCCTCATTCACTTTGTTGTAAATGTGCTATAGCTTTGTCTAAGGCATCTTCAGGAGCACATTTTATATTTGGAATGACACCTTCGCCCTCCCAGTTAGAACCAGTTATTTCAACAATAGGTTCCCCAGTTGAAATAGATAGTCTTATTCCATCAGTTAATGGATAATACGTATTTCTATTTGCAGCTCCTGCTGAAGGTTCACCTACAATAATTGCTTTCTCATGAGCTTGAAGTACGTAAGTAAAATACTCAGCTGCTGATCCAGTTTTACAGTTAATTAATATGTAAAGCGGATGATTTAGTTTGCGTTTGCCTACAACAAATGGATGGGTGAAAGTTTGGAAATCTTTTATATTCATATCATGAGTAGTAGAAAGTAGTGTAGGTTCATCATCAAAAAAGTAGCTAAGTATGTATTCTCCTAGCTCTCCATACCCTCCACGATTGTGACGTAAATCAATAATTGTTGCATCCGTATTTTCTATCATTTTCATCGCTGCAATGGCTGTATCTATTCCTCTATCTGGATTCATAAACTGTGTTATTTTCATGTAACCGATATTATTTGGGATAACCTTTACTTCGGTAAACCCAAAGTTATTTGTTCTTTCTGATTCCAGTTCTTTTTTTCGCCAATCCTCCTCTAGAAAGTTACCGTCTTCTTGGTCAGCGAATAATTCAATGTATAAATGCTTGTCTCCACTAAGCTGCATTAACATCTCTGTTACAACTGTAGCAAATTCGCTTAGGGACTTAATATTTTTGAAATCGTCAGAATTCTTTTCACGTAAGCCACTTAGTAATTTTTCTTTTTTAGATGCAACAACGTAATGCTGCTCTAACAGTTCTATCGCTTTTGAAAAGTGATTAAATAATATTTCTTTGTCCATCGAATAACCTCCATCTTTTATGATTGTTTTCGCATGTGTGTCTTCTTGAACAAGGCTTTACTTTTGATTTTATCATCAAAATCGTATAAAAACTAATTATTTAAAAAATTATAAATAAAGAGAATATTGTATTGTTATGATAAACTTATTTATATAAATTACAAAATATTCCTGGTGGTTTGTAAAGGGGGTACACACAATTAAAAAGCTAGTACTTTTTTTATGCTGTTTATTACTAGCTGCTTGTAACCAATTCAAAGAGCCAAGTTTTCAGATTAAAGTGAACGTAGCAAATTTAAATGAAGAAGAATATCAATATGTAGGAACAGGAGATTTAGTCAATCCAACAATAAATGATTTTAAAAAATTGACATTTAACTTTGAAATAAACTCTAAGCATAACGTTATAGACTTAAATATTGATACCCCAGAATATGGAGAATGGAAAAATGCAATTAATGCTATTGACGAGCAGAGGTATTGGTACGGTAAAGGTAGTTTTCAAACTAACTCAACATATAATCACGATTTTGTCTTTTATGCGAAGGGCTTAACAGAGAATGATATTACAAAAGCCTTTGATGAAATGATCATTTCAGCTTCTTGGAAGACGGATTATGGAGTTGACCAAATAAGGAAATTTTTCATTAGTAACCTAATAGTGTTTGATGGTGAAAGCTAAGCTAATAAAAGCTGTTTACTATAGAAATACAGCTTGAGCTTGAGTCTTCAGGACAGGAGGAACTAGATTGAAAATTATTGAAAATAAAAGCGGTTTACAGTATCTTGATTTTATTAAATGCAACGAAGTACAGATGAAAAAATATGAACCGCTTAGCGGTTCTTTTGCGGTAATCATATGTGGAGAGCACATTCTTTTATGCTATAACAAATGGAGAAATCAATGGGAGATACCTGCAGGTAGAAGGGAAGAAGGTGAAACCCCGAAGCAGTGTGCTATAAGAGAGTTGTTTGAGGAAACAGGACAAGAAGTAAATGATTTATCATTTAAAGGTTTACTTAAGGTCAAAAATAAACATAGTGGAGAAGTAAAGTATAATCCTGTTTATTACTCAAAAGTAAATAAATTGCAACCTTTCATAGATAACGATGAAACTTCAGAAATTATGCTATGGGACTGTAAGGAGGATATTGGATATATTGATCTTGTAGATATACAAATTTTAGCTTTTATCTAATTTATTTTTGAATACGTTGCTGTTAACAATCCCCGTGAAGATGTTTTACTAAGCAACAATGAATGCGAAAACACCTTTAACTGATAGATGTGTTCTGACATTGGTATCATAAAAATAAAAAAAGGTGTAACAAATGTTAGTTGTAGACGTCTAATATTTCATAGTACATACATGAGGATTTATAACTGTAACATAGGATACCTCCATTCTAAAAAGATATTATTTTAGTAAATTATGGGTAGAAAACAATATATAACAATGCTAAAATCATAATTAAAAATACAAAAATTCCCTTTGTAGGTGCCATGAATTTGGGAGGAATTTAGGGATGATTAAATCATCATTGTTAAAGATGTCATTCGTATTCACCGCAACAACTTTATTATGGTTTAAGACATATATTGTCTATAAAACTAGCTTCGATTTAAAGATTGAATCTTGGAAGCAAGAATTTATCCTATTTATAAATCCATTAAGCTTTTTACTTATTATTTTTGGAATTGCACTGTTTATTAATATCAAGAAACGTAATCGTTATTTAATAGTTACAAGCTTCATAGTTTCATTCACGTTATATGCGAATGTATTATATTATAGAGAATTTTCAGATTTTATTACAATGCCATTACTTTTCCAAACTAGCAATATAAAGGATCTACATAATAGTATTTTTGAGCTATTGCATGTTACTGATATTTTTATGTTTGTCGATGTGCTTGTGTTATATTTCATTATTCGTCATAGTAATAAGAGGTCCAATGAAATAATTTATACAAAGAAAGATAAACGAGCTTATTTCATATTAGTTGCAAGCATTACTTTAGTAAATTTAGTGCTTGCGGAAACAGAAAGACCGCAGCTGTTAACGCGTACATTTGATAGAGAAATATTAGTGAAGAACATCGGGTCATACAATTACCACATTTACGATCTTTTATTAACATCTAAAACAAAAGCACAAAGAGCATTTGCAGATAGTAGTGAGTTTGTTGAAATAGAAAATTATATAAATGCAAATTACAAAGAACCAAATCAAGACTTTTTTGGTATCGCAAAAGGTCGTAATGTGATAATCGTTTCAATGGAATCTTTGCAAAACTTTGTGATAAATGAAACTATTAACGGGGAAGAAATTACGCCTTTTTTAAATGATTTTGTGAAAGAAAGCTATTATTTTGATAATTTTTATCATCAAACGGGACAGGGGAAAACTTCTGATAGTGAGTTTTTAGTTGAGAATTCATTATATCCTTTAGGTAGAGGAGCAGTATTCTTTACTCATTCAGAAAATGAATATAGTGCGACACCAGAAATCTTGAAAGAAGAAAATTATTATTCAGCTGTATTCCATGCGAATAAAAAAAGTTTTTGGAATAGAGATGTGATGTACCCTAACCTAGGCTATGATCGTTATTTTTCATTAATCGATTTTGATGTTAATGAGAGTAATTCTATTGGCTGGGGATTAAAGGATGTAGAGTTTTTTTCCCAATCTGTAGATATATTAAAGACACTACCGCAGCCGTTTTATACAAAGTTTATTACGTTAACAAATCATTTTCCGTTTGTACTTGATGAAGAGGATAAGATGGTAGATGAATTTACGTCTAATAGCCGAACAGTTAATCGATATTTTCCAACTGTACGATATATGGATGAGGCACTTAAAGATTTCGTTGAATTACTAAAGCAAGAAGCCATATTTGAAAATTCGATTCTCGTATTCTATGGTGATCACTACGGAATATCTGAAAATCATAAAAGAGCTATGGGGGAGTTTTTAGGAAAAGAAATGACACCATTTGATGTAGTGAATTTACAAAAAGTCCCTTTAATAATTCATATACCAGGAATTACCGATGAAAGTCCACTTGTAGTTTCGAAAGTATCAGGACAAATTGATGTGAAGCCGACACTTTTGCACTTATTGGGGATTGAAACAAAAAATGACGTTCATTTTGGTGCCGATATCTTCTCAACAAAAAAGAGTGATCTTACTGTCTTGAGAGATGGAAGCTTTATAACGGAGGATTATATATATACAAAATCTATATGTTTTGACAAACATACTGGAGCAAAAACGACTAGTTCCAACTGTGAACCATATGAAGAAAAAGTAAAACATGAGCTAGAATACTCAGATAACATCGTTTATGGAGACTTATTAAGGTTCTATGAAGGGACATCATATAATGAAGCTTTAACTGGTCAATGATGAAGCCTCTCGGAAAGGTCGGGTTTTTGATTAAAGCTTTAATGTGACACCTTTGAATTTAAATATAAAAAGTCATGCACATTAGCTAAAAGCTACTTGCATGCCTTTTTTATTTTGGTTGTTTTTGTAAAATTGTTGCTAAGATGAGGTTTTATCCTTACTACAAGAGGTTTATAGCAATAAAGATGCCCCGATCGTTAGTTGTATGCGTATTTATTTCTTAGTACGGCTGCGAAAACAGCTAAAGTATCTTTTCTTTGAAAAATAATCACATTAACATAAAATTCCATTTTTTCTATTCAATAAGAGACTTGCAGTTAAAACCTCTGCCAAAGCTATTCTTTTCAGCTGAAAGTAATAAGATATAATGGGCGTTTAGTCATGAATGACAGTTGATTTTTGCGTCATTTGTTTAGGCATATTTATGCCTTTTATATTTGCTCCGACAACACCTATGATAATCATAATAGTGCCGATTAAGTGATAGGTGTAAAACGTTTCATGTAGAATGAAAACACCTGCAAGTATACTTACAATTGTTGAAAGGTTCATGAATACAACCGACTGTGAAGCTTTCATTCTAGATACCATGTAATTGCTTAAGAAAGATGTAACTACAGAAGATAAAATCGCTAAGTATAACATCGGTAAAACAAAATTAGCTTTTAATAAAACTGTAAAGTCAGCTTTTTCAGGTGAGACAAAAAGTACTAAGTTAAACATGATCATGCCCATGCCCATCATTGCATACGTTAATTCGATTGGTGAAAATTGTTTAGAGAACTTTCTTGCCAATACAGTATATAAAGCCATTGATACAACAGATAAAAAGATGAGTATAATACCGAGCATATTTGCTTCACCGTCAACGCCTTTCATAATAGTAATGTAACTTACGCCTCCTACAGAAAGCAGAATAGAAGCTTTCTGTATTGTTGTCGTGCTTTCTTTTAACATGATAGCTGCGAATAGCATGACAAAAATGGGGACTAATGCTGTAATAATACCAGCTTCACTTGAAGAAGCATATTTCATTCCATAAGTTTGAAATGAAAAAGAAAGTACAGGTTGAACGATTGAGAATAATATAAGCGGGAGTATGGGTTTATGTCGAAAATCTACACGTATTACTTTTAAAAAAACAAATGCTGACATGACAATAAATGCAATCGTAAAACGGTAGGATAATATAGTTAAAGGTGAAGTTTCACTTACAATATTTTTTAAAAATAAAAAGCTGAAACCGACTATGCCAGCACTTAATATACCAGCAAGAATAGGTAATAGATTGTATTGTTTCATCTTTCATTCCTCCTAGTTGCTAAACTCTTATGTATAGCATACTTAAAGGAAGCTAATCGTACATCAATGAATAGGATGATCATGACCTACTACTTTAGCCTGAGTCTCATCTAGTTAATATCTACATAAAAACTACCGTTCCGACTGACCTATTTGCTTACGCTTTTTCGTAAACTTTGTGTCATCCGTCCCTAAAATTAGTATTTTTATTTATATGTCATTGTTTTTCATATGAAAAAATGCCAAAAATACTAGTTGTTTATGTGTTTATTTTTAGTACGATAAACACGTAAACAGCTTTTACTTATATGTTATTAACTTGCCATCATTAGTCAATGTTTAAGGTTACTTATTGCAGAACTAAGCTAAAAAAGGTAATAAAACATATAACACTACAAATAATATATTGATATAATTAATATGAAATACCATTTTATAACATTAAATTTTTCGTATATTACAAACACAGATATTAATTTCTTTGTTGCTTGTTTTTTCAAATAGGGTTAATGATGTGTAAATGTAAATGATTTATTACAGTCTTTAGAGAAAAAAAGATGTCCCGAGCTTTAGTTGTTTTCATATGTAGCATTTTTTACGATAAAACAACAATGACTGCGATAACAGCCTAATGTTAAAGATAAAACATTGCAGAATTTAAATCGAAGAGAGTTGCATTATCATGTATTCCTATGGAAGTCATAGAACAAAGCTTAAGGTGATTGTATACTTTCCTTAAGAAATTCTTCATATTTTTCTAATCCAAATGTTAAGAAATGACAAGTATAATAATGAGCAAATGAGTAGGAGATGAGGTGTAATGATGAACGAATATACAATTCTAGTTACCGATGACGACAAAGAGATAAGAGATGGCATTGAGATTTACCTTAGTAATGAGGGATATAAGGTCATAAAAGCAGCAAATGGAATTGAAACACTCCAGCAGCTTGAAAATAATGAAGTACATTTGATCATAATGGACATCATGATGCCACAGATGGATGGAATTGCGGCAACATTTAAAATACGAGACAAGTACAATATTCCTATCATTATGCTCAGTGCAAAAGCTGAGGATACAGATAAAATTCATGGACTTTCAGTAGGAGCTGACGACTATATTACGAAGCCATTTCATCCGATGGAGCTCATTGCGCGTGTAAAATCACAAATGCGCAGGTATGTACAGTTAGGCACATATCATGAACAACAAACAATTACTGAAGTAAATGGCTTAGTGCTTGATCAGGAAGCAAAGGAAGTGAAGCTAGACGGCAAATCAATTAAGCTTACACCGATTGAGTATAAGATCACTGAGCTATTATTACTGAATGCAGGGCGTGTGTTTTCCATTAATGAAATTTATGAACGAGTATGGAACGAGCAAGCATATAACGCTGAGAATATCGTAGCAGTGCATATTCGAAAAATACGTGAAAAAATAGAAGAAAATCCAAAAAATCCTCGTTATGTTAAGGTTGTTTGGGGAATTGGTTATAAGATTGAGAAGTAACCTCTTCAAGAAAGTTCGCAAACATATAGATAGACAACGTTTTAATGGATTTTTTATAGCTTAGACAGTGAAAGAAGGGGGTTTGTAAAATGAAGAAGAATTTATATAAAACAATTGGTTGGAGCTTATTAGTAAGCATAATTCTGATTGCAGTAACTTCAACTCTAGAAAATGCACATCGATTTTTCGGTATTCAAGATTATTTTCAAACCGATGAATTTCAATCAGAATACCATAACTATATAAGAGAATTAAGTTCAATTGTGTTAAATAACCCTGATAAGGAGAAGTTGAAGGATACAGTTTCTGTTTCTCAACAAGAAATAGATCAGTATAGATTTTACTACGGGGACTTAACTACGCAAATTCAAAATATACAGGCGCAATACCAATCACGTATTTCAGAAGCGGAGGCATCAGATAACACCTCTGTGAAAGATGCTCTTACGAAAGAACGAGACGCAAAAATAGCTGACATACAAAAAAACTTTGAAGATGATGCATATGTCGAGAAAAAGATAAAAACAGTTATTAACACAAATATTGATTCGTATATAGCGGAACTGAACAAGGAAAAACAAGGCTTCGTGTCTGATTACACATATTTCTCATATGAGTTGAAAAATATTGAAACAGGTGAAACCTTTTCATCTGGAGATGTGTCAGAAAAAGCTGCGTTTACTATCGAATTCAGTAAAAAGAATGGCTATTTAAAGGCATCAGAATATTTAGGTAATATATCATACTATATCGGTGGAGAGTACAACGAAGAAGAAATTGGAATTGATGTTAATAATAAAATAACCACATTATTAAAAGCTTCTCCATCTACATTTGAAGGAAAAATAACTATACCAGCTTCAAACATGAATCAATTAGAAAGGGCACAATATTTTATTTATCAAAAAAATCTGACATTAATCATGATGGCAATAGCTGTTGTTGCTTTATTAATTATATTATTAATATTTAAATTTCGTAAATCTTGGTACGTAGATAGTTCTGTAAAAAGACAATATGAAAAATGGCCATTAGACATAAGGCTTGTCTTAATTTTGATCAATGGTTGGATTGTCATGATATTTACTTTCATGCTTATGCAAGATTATTATGCATTGTTTTCATATTATAATTATCAAAGTGTTGAAGGGCTATTATTTAATCATTTCATTCATTTATTTGCAATATGGTTTGGCATATACCAAGTTGTATGGACGTATGATGAGCTAAAGCAAGGATTGGGCTTTATCGAAACACTTAAAAACGGTATCGTTGTTAAAAATATAAAGTTAGTAAGGGATGCTTTTTTAAAAACCGCTATCGGGAAGCAAATGTTGGCGATATTAATCGTTATCTTTTTTTGGGGGATTGGAACTGCAATTGCCTTTGCTAATTCTTACGATGATGGTTTAATCATGTTTTATCTTATTTGTGTCTTCTTCATCGGTATACCGTCAATTTTGTTTCTAATGAAAAGGATTCGTTATTTAAATCGTGTATTTAGAGCAACCGAACAAATGGCAAGTGGCACATTACTTGAACCAGTTCCAGAAAAAGGAAAGTCGGTTATAGCTAAGCATGCGAAACATCTTAATAAACTAAGAGCTGGAATTAAGACGTCACTAACAGAGCAAGCAAAAAGTGAACGATTAAAAACCGAGCTTATAACAAATGTAAGTCATGATTTAAGAACACCTCTGACCTCAATTATCACATATACCGATTTGTTAAAAAATCAGCAGTTGACTGAGGAAGAGAGAAATGAGTATGTAAATATATTAGAACGAAAATCCAATCGATTAAAAATACTCATTGAAGACTTGTTTGAAGTATCTAAAATGGCGAGCGGGAATTTAGAGCTTCATAAACAACAGGTAGATTTAACACAATTAATACACCAAGTAATTGGTGAACACCAAGAGGATATTGAAAAATCCGGTCTTGATTTTCGGGTAACAATTCCAGACACTTCAGTTATGAGCTACGTAGACGGACAAAGATGGTGGCGTGTGTTAGACAATTTAATCGTTAATGCACTGAAGTATTCACTTACAGGTACAAGAGTATATGTTAGTCTAAAGCATGAAAATAACCAAGCAGAATTTGTTGTTAAGAACATTACTAAATATGAGCTTGGTGAGAATATTAACGAACTACTTGAAAGATTTAAACGAGCAGATACATCACGAGCTACAGAGGGATCTGGCTTAGGGCTTGCGATTGCTCAATCGATCGTTGATTTACATGGTGGTACATTACAAATAGATCTAGATGGCGATCTATTTAAAGTAATTGTTAAAATACCAACATATTAGAGTTGGGATTAGAATAAATTTACATTTATGTCAGGGGATCATTTATAGTAATAAGGACACTTCTTCGTAGAATGATAGGCACATTTATCATATGAGAGAAGTGTCCTCTTTTTTTATCTTAGTTGTTTTTGCATCGATTGCTCTGAATCCAAATTAAGAAATAAAACACACCCTCTAATACTTTTTCTTTGAAATTTTTTCTGTTGTGATTTTAATGAGAATAGTAACAATATTTAAGAAGAGAGCCTTAACTGGAATTTTAATCATATGAAAGGGAGAGAGCAGGAATGAAAAAGATATTATTTTTGCCATTGTTAAGTATGCCTTCCGGACATCATCAAGTAGCAGAGTCATTAATTCATTCACTTAATAGGACTACTAATGGGATTACAACGAATAAGGTTGACCTTCTTAGTTACTCTCATCCAGCTTTAGAAAAATTTATTACAGCATTTTACCTCAAATGGATAAAAGTATCACCTAAAACGTATAAGTGGGCATATAATAATTTCGGTAATTCAAAATCAACAACCTACTCATTGCAATGGTATGAAAGGTTGTTTTTAAAAAACATGAAGCAGCTTATTCAACGTGAACAACCTGATGTTATCGTAGCAACACATGGCTTTCCATCGTTTTTAGTTAGCCGCTTAAAGCAAAAGAGAATGATTGATGTTCCGTTAATTAATGTTTATACAGATTTTTTTATTAACAATGTCTGGGGAAGAGATGGTGTAGATTATCATTTTGTACCGAGTGAGCACATACGTACTTCCTTAATAAAGGAAAGTGGGGTGACTGCAGAAAAGATAATTGTGACTGGTATTCCTATTAATGACAAGTTTAATCGGTTGAACCGACAGTTCGAACAAAAACAAATCCATCATATTTTGTTAGCTGGTGGAAGTTGTGGCTTAGGAAATATGGTAGACCTTCTAAGACAAATAGAACATCCAGCAAAGGATTTTCATTTTTCCGTATTATGTGGAAATAACGTGAAGATGTATGAAGAGTTAACAAACTGGAAAAAACCATATATTACGCCGTTGCAGTATCTTTCTTCGCGAGATGAAATGAATGATTTGTATGAAAATGTCGATGCTATTGTGACGAAGCCTGGCGGTGTAACTGTTAGTGAGGCTTTGCATAAAAAGTTACCAATCTTTGCAATAGCTGGTTTACCAGGACAGGAAGAAATTAATTTATCTTACCTTCAAAGTGAAAGCTTAGTGTATAAACTTGATTTGAATATGTCTATCTCATCACAGATCATTGAGAAACTAACGAATAAACAGGAATGGATTGAGCACCAACAAAGAATTGAAGGTTATGTACAGACGTGCCAGATCGCTTCTAAGAAATTATTAACAGTAATAAAAACTATTAACAACAAAAAGGTAGATAAGGTTGGGTAGTTTATGTAAAAGGTGAAATGGTTAACAGATTAATAGGATAATCTGTGATTATTGAAATCTCTAAACCAGCATCTTATATAGGAAAAAGGGTGAAAGATAGATGAATATACTAGAACTTATACAAAATCTAGGTAAGATTGGTTTATTTATATCTATGTTTTTAGAAGGCTCATCTATACCATTCCCTGGAATTGTGGTCGTTTTATCGTACGGTCTGTTGCTAAATCCTAGTCATATGGAGATTGTACTCATCTCACTTGGTATGGCAAGTATGTATACGGTAGCGAGCCTCATTCCTTATGTACTCGGTGCAAAAATGACCTTCTTATTCCCAAAGAGATTTTGGATAAGTATGGAGAAAGCTAGATGTTGGTTTAGAAAGTATGGAGTTTGGAGTATCTCTTTATCAAGACCATTCGGTATAGGAAATTATATTTCTTATGTAGCTGGTATAAGTAAGGTAAAGTTACGAATTTATCTTGTTCATACTTTTTTTGGCATCCTGCCATGGTCAGTTGCCGTTCTCATGATTGGCAAACTTGGAAATGTAACGAAAGTAAAGCAATTGTTTCAGGAATATGATGTATATATTTATCTCTTAGGCACATTAATTCTCATTAGTTATCTTATTTTATTGTGGATAAAGTTTAAAAAATATGCTGGAACTTATATGAAGGAGGAAATCGAGAACAGCAAACAACAACAAGATAGTGTAGCTTTGAACAAGTGAACTACAGTATAACGACATCATCATGTGTGAACTCTGAAAGCTGTTACCAACCTCTAATCAAAATATTGGGCTAGGAGGTAAATGGAATGATCAGAACAGGCTTATCGTTGAGTGGTGGCTCCATAAGAGGTGCTGCTCATATCGGCGTACTTAACGAATTGAATAAACAAAATATGGAAGTTACACATATCGCTGGAACAAGCGCAGGAGCTGTTATTGCCGGCTTATACGCTTGTGGTATGAAACCAGAAACAATGGAAAAGGAATTAGACGAACTTTCATTAAGAAAATTAATAGATATAAGATTGGGTAAGAAAGGGTTTGTTAAAGGCAAAAGAATTTATGACAAGCTACTACAGCTTACAGACGGCAAGCATTTTACGGATCTAGAGATTCCACTTGCAATAGTTAGTTTAGATCTGTTATCTGGCAAACTAGTTGTCATTCGTTCAGGTGAAGTGGCCAAAGCTATTCATGCAAGTGTAGCCATTCCTGGCATATTTGCACCTGTTAATTATGGCAATCAGCTATTAGTTGATGGATATATATTAAATAATAATCCTGTCGATATCGTAAAAGAAATGGGTGCTAAGCATATTACTGCTGTTTGCCTACGAGGATCAAAAGATCAACAGCCAAAAAATATATTACATCAGCTTTCAAGATACATAGGCGTAGCAAGTATATATCATACTAATCAGCTTGTAGAGAAATATGCAGATGTAATTATAGAAATTGATCTACAAGGTGTAGGTGGATTTCAAAAAAAATCCTTAGGTAAATTTGTAGAATTAGGAAGAGAGCAGGCATGTGATGCTTTTTCCATTAGTGAGCTCAACCAACTTACGAATAGTGGCATGTATCCTCAAGAATTCAGCGAGAAAAGGTTAACTGTCTAAAGTTAGTAAATTGAATGAAGAAAACGTACGAAGATTATTTTACAACTAAAAGTGAAAAATCTTGAGAGATTCATATATCGATGAATCTCTCAAGATGATGGTACGACAATTACCTATTGCAATGGCTATCTATAGGATGGTGGACTTACTTTATCTATCAATATAAGGCCATCGTGTTACTCATTGATCACTTATACTATCATGTGTTCCTATTGTTTCGAATTCCACAAATAGCTATTTGTTTTAATATCTTTTATATTAAGATTATCCTAATGGATATTATTTTTGGATAGTATGCACTAGAACTAGGTGATTTCAGGAGGGTGAAGGAAATGTTAGGTGTGAACAAAGGTGAAGTTAAGCTAGTAGAAAATAAATATTCACAATGGAATAGCCTGTATTTAGAAGAGAAAGAGACTTTGGATTTATTAATTGGTAACTATGTCAAAGATATTCAACATATAGGTAGTACAGCTATTCGGAGTATTTTGGCAAAGCCCATACTTGACATATTAGTTGGTGTTGAATCTTTAAGTGATATACAACAGTTTGATACAAACGTTCTGAAAGAAGAAGGTTATTATCATTTATCTAAAGTTGAAATAGAAGGTAAAGAGGTGTTTGCGAAATTTTTCAATCTAAATACTATGACTAAATCTCATATTCTTCATATCGTTGAATATAAAGGTGAGTGGTGGCAACAACATACGTTTTTCAGAGATTATTTAAATAATAATCCTCAAATGGCTAAAGAATATGAAGCACTTAAAAAGACCCTAGCTATTAAATATCCGAATAATGTATCAGCCTATTCCGACGAAAAAAATAGTTTTGTAGCTAAGGTTTTAAGTCAAAGGCAAAATTAAGATCAGTTTAAGAGTTGGTTATACTCTTCACAATTGATAACCTATAGGTCACTATAGGGGATAGGGCACCTTAATTGCAAAGGTGCTTTTTTTCAATGCTTGATATGGGATTTAACTCTATTGTAAAACTATCGAGTTGTGAAGACTTAGTATAAGACAGCTTTGATACTTAATTTTACTAATTCCTACACTTCTGTCTACTCTATAAAAAGTAGAGGACTCATAATTAAATACTTAACGAAGGAGGTGTGAATAATGAAAACTCCACAAATTTTTGCAATTGAAATAGCTACTATCAGTCTATCACTTTACTGGGGGGTTGTACTTTTATTGCCATGGGATACATTCAAGTCATCACATTCATACCTAGCCATGAGCGAGATAGGAACTGAAATAGAGTGGGCAATATTTATGACTTTTATAGGATCAGTACAATTTCTTAGCATGATAATCAACAACTATAATTTTAAGAGATTGAGTTTGATCATAGCTACAGGGGTGTGGTTTTTTGTTTCATCGATGTTTGCATTATCTAACCCAGTCTCTATTGCTGTCGGGACATACTTTATTTTCGGTTGTCTGACTGGTTGGGCATATTTGAAAGTAGGTGAATTAAAATATGGATGCTAGTACAATTTCTGCAATTTCCGGTTTAGTAGGAGTTATTGTAACAAGTATTGTTGGATTAATAGTAAACAAGATAAATAGCAGAAAAGATATAACTATCAATGATAGACAACAATTATCACAGGACCAATTACAATTTTATGACATGGTAATGAATGAAGTAACAGTACTACGAAATCGTGCTGACAAATTAGAAAAAGAGCTTTCAAACTGGAAACAAAGAGCTACGCAATTAGAATTAGAGAATAATGATCTCCGTGCAAAAATGGGTGTCTTAGAAAAGAAATTAGGCTTTGGAATTAGATAATATTTACGAGGTTGACAAGGTAGTTAATTATCATCTTCTGTCCTAACAATACAATACTCCTTGAGTATATAAGATTATACGGAGACAGAAAGCCATCATTTTAAATATGGTTATGAAGAATATAAAAGAAATAAATAGAGAGTGGTGATAGCATGTTCATTAAGCCTTGTGAAGGTAGGTTGAGTTCTAGGTTTAGAGATTCTTCAAGACCTGATCATCACGGAGTAGATATAGCAAAGGCTGGAATAGTAGAGGTTAAAGCTTCAGCCTCAGGGAAGGTCACGCGTTCGTATACTTCTAGTAGCTATGGTGAGTGTATATTCATAATCCACAATATAAACGGACAAGAATATGAAACTATTTATGCGCACATGAGAGAAGGCTCTCGTAAATATAAACAAGGACAGGCAGTTAAACAAGGTGACACAATTGGTCTTATGGGAAACACAGGAAATTCATATGGACAACACCTTCACTTTGAAATCCATAAAGGCAGGTGGAATGTAAATAAAACTAAAGCAGTTGATCCAATGAAATACTTTGTTGAAACAACTGAGGAAGTAAATAACCTATTGGAGGAGGAAAATGTATTGGATTTAACAAGTTATCAATATGACGACTTAGTTGAAATATATAAGGATGCATACCGTAAAGGGATATTAAAGAGCGATAAATGGTATAAGAAAGCAAGAGATAGAGAACTTTCACTTAGTGAAGCTACTTATTTAAATGCTGTTCTTTATTCACGTGCTTCTGTATGAAATCAAAAGTTTTAATAGAGTGGGATCATTTTGATATTGGGTAAAAAAACAATAATCGTCTGTCTGATTAGATTAAAGTAGAAATAGTAAAAGGGGGTATAAATTATGGATACACTAAAAACTAAATTGTCTAGCAGAAAATTTTGGTCTATGATTATTGGATTTATCAGTTCTTTGTTAGTTACATTCAACGTTGAGCCTAATACTGCTGCTCAAATTATTGCTATAATCACCTCAGTATCATCAGTAATAATCTATATTTTAGCTGAGGCGTACGTAGATGGTAAGAAGGTAATTGTTATTCAAGCAAGTGAAATAAAGGCACATAAGAACATAAACTAAAAATAAGCGATTTTGGACGTGCAATAAGCACGTTTTTTTATGTGCACTTTTATCAATCAAAGGTTTTCAAATTCAAATTAGTTTCCACTATAGACCATAATTAAAGAAATGGTATTCTTAACGATGAATACTTAATTTATTTTTCTATGCAAGAGTCTCTAACTTCTTCAACTATTTCATGGATTAGCTCTTTGTCAATAATTGCTTTTGCCCTAGTTAATGATCGAAACATACCTTCAATATTTCCATGAAATATCTTATAAAGTATAGGCTTAATTTCAGGATACTTAATTTTATTATCTTCTGCCATAGCAACTAAAGTTACGACAAGTTCATGGCCTTCAACAGCACCTTGTTGGTATTTCTGTTTAAGATAAGAAGCTAGTTGAACATTATATTTATTACTATCCATATTTAATTCCTCATTCCTATAAAAAATAGAAAGCATCTCTACAAAATTTTCTTATTAAGTGTGCCTAAATAGACATAAATAAATAAGCGTCTATTATACGCTGATTGTTTTCTATATAGTAATGATTTCCTTACACATATGATATTTCATATGGATAGATATTTAATCAATTACGTAAAATAAGTAGTTATAAATTTACTGTAACCATATTTAATTTATTCTCTTCTTTAAAAATTCTATCATATATATATCCCCTAAACAATGTTTTCGAATTTCTGAATGAAGTTAAAAACTCTTCATTGTTTGCAGTGTTTATTCTATAAATCCCAGTATAATAGAGTTTCACATATTTAACTATAGTTGATTCTACCATAAATCGGTTTGATTTACCATCAATTACCACTAATGAAATTGTGTTTTGAGGTTGTAATCACTTTTCCTAGGGTATCATCCATCATATATAAAATCAGAAGGTGTGTAGTCTTTTTCTATTACGTTCTATTCTATGGGAAAAGGGAGTGATTAATAATGTTTACTTATACAACTAATAAAGAAGTTTTTAACGACAGAGATTTTTTACCTGGTACGGCGGTTCATTTTCAAACAGGGACAGTTGAAGAAGGAGATTTTAAGGAAGGAAATGCAATTGTTGTTCTATCTACTTTTTTAAATCTTGAAGTTGATCTCTTTAATATCCATACGTACGAATTTGAGAGAATTTCTGTGCCAATAGAATCTTATATTAATGGTAAAGTGAAGCTTAAAGTTCTAACAATTGAAGGTGGGGATACTGGTTCAGAACCTACAGATATATATCCTCCAGGAGAAGTATTAGGGTTATATGTTGAACATTCAGATACAATAAACAATTTTTTCTGGACTAATACCTCTTCAGATTACCATCACATTAAAATACTTCGAGATGGTATTGAAGTTAGTACCGTAAATGCTGAGTCATTTTCAGAAACAGAAGTATTATCACCAGGTACAGAGCATACTTATACATTTATTTCAGTAGATATCGCTGGTAATGAATCTAATGGTACGGAAATTACCTTTACCATGAATGAACTAGGAGATACTACATTAAATAGAGTTGAAGCATAAAATGAGAAAAAATAAGGTTGTAGTGGGGTATCCACAACTCCAGTTTAATTCTTCAAGTGATACCTAGTTCCATAGTTAGGACAAGTGGATCAGAGCTGAAATGAATGTGAATTTTTATAATTTTCTTCACCTCATATCTATTTAGTAAAAAATTTAGTAACCTGTACCATTATATTCTTATTAAATATACAATCATAGAATATTTTTTCAGTATTATTTTACAGTATTGGATTTTTTTACTTAAACACATGTTAATCATTTTTTTAATACCATCCCAATCGACATATACGATTAGAGTCAAAGATAGTTTAATTAGTATATTAATGAATATATAGTAGCTCCCCCTTTCAAATAATTACTAAAGGTCTATAGGGAATTTTACTAGAGGGGTAGTGTAATATTTCCTACCTACCCTTAGTAAATTTTACTCTTAGAATAAAACAAATAATAAACATAACAAATAATATTTACTTTTATCATTCCTTCATTGGGTTAAATGGAAAAGAATTCTGCATGATTAGCTGCAATCTGTCTAATCTATGTCTACAGCATTTATTGGTATGCATCAACAATACTGTGAAATTCTGATGTAAGAGAGAAGGTTATGTGAACTGAAAAACGATCTAAATGTACAGATATTACACTTTTCTAGTTACAAACTAGTTATCTACGAAGAAGAAATAGGGGTGAATCTAAAGTGAAGGTTGCTTCTTTGTACAATAGTATATACAAAGTGTTAACTTCTGATGAAACTGTCCTAAACTACCTTGGAGCAGCAAATGATACTTTACTAATGGTTAGTGAAAATCGTATTCATATGAGACAAACCCCCCCTGACATTACTTCAAATTTACCGCTGATTACGTTTTATGCAAAACCAGGACAACGGTTGGATGATAATTTCATCGTTTACGAGAACAATTTTGCCTTTGACATCTACACAAACGATGATGTGACTCTGGCTCAAAAAATTGGAGATCGTATCTTTGAATTATTTGAAGGGGGTATACAGCCAGGTGTAGGGTTAGATTCATTTGACAGCACGGTAGTTTCCATGCATGAAAGCTCAGTGGAACTGTTTGATACTTACTGTTTCACAATAGTAATAAAGTTTTCGTATTCACTAGAACATTAATCAAGGAGGTAATAAGATGGCAAAGAAAATGATTATAAAAGGTGTAGGGACCTTTATGGCAAAACGTGCTTCTGATGACGGAAAAGGTATGGAAGTTATTACTCTTGGAACACTTCAAGATTTAAAGATTGATATGAATATTGAACTAGAGGATATTTTTGGTGGTGATGGCTTATTTGCTATTGATACAATTGTGAAAAATAAAGCTATTGAAGTATCAGCTACAGACGCTAAATTTGATTTAGATGCTCTTCAGCTAATGATGGGTTCAACTGTTCAAGAGGATGTTGAAGATTTTGTATGGGTGTTAAATGAACAAGCTACCCTAACTGCGAATAGTGTTGCTGCAGAAGCTACAGTAGAATTCGGTAATACTGTTTCAGGCGATGGCAATTTTTCTGTACGTTTGAAAGATAGCAACAAGCTTCTTGAAGAGGTAGAGTTTGTAGATGAAACAACAAATCCTGATGAAGGAAAATTCATGTTTGATTCTACGACTGGTAAGATTATATTGAATCAATCTTATGTAGGTTCAGATATTGTATTTAATTATCAACGGATGGAAACTGTGGATGTTGTTAATATTATAGCTGATGAGGTACCTTTCCCTGTTCATGTCGTACACCATGGGTCTTTTCTACAAAAAGATGGAACATATGCTGGAATTGAAACGGAATTTTATCAAGCTAGAGCGAAGGGGTCTTTAAGTATCGATAGTCAAAGGACTAATGCTAGTGCAACTTCTGTGACACTTCAAATCCTTGACCCTGAACGTGCTGATGGAAAGCTAGGTAGTATTAAACGATATTCATCAAATAAACGTTCATAGACTATATAAATAGACTGGTAGTAGTAGTAATGGGTCCTCCATTATAATTATTATCAGTCTTTTTATTTAATTTTTTCAATATCAAATCGTATATGAGAGAGGAGGAGGGATTTATTAATGATAAGTAATAAAGAACAATTAGAGAAACAACATTCAATGGAAATGAATAAGAATGCTGTCGAAAGTATTCAAAAAGGTGAAGTGCATGATGAAATTAGTAATGAAGAGAAAGAAAAGATTATTTTTCAAGACTGTGAAGCTATAACACTTAGGGATAATAAAACCTACTATATTCCACCACTAACACTAAAAAATGCACGCATACTTATGAAAAAGTTGCAGACAATCAATGTTGATGTAATTATATTAAACTTTTTACCTAGTGAAGATGGAAGCTATGATACTTCAAGAGAAAATGATCTGTATGATATTCTAGAAATGGCGTTTGTTAATTATCCAAATATAAACAGAGACTACATTGATGAATATATAGACTTAGACCAAGCACGGACAATAATTGACATACTAATTGGTCTGAATGCATTAAAAAAGTAACTGCTGAGGAAGGGGATTCGAAAGAAACTAACGAGGGGATAGTTGACAAGGAAACCGGTGAACAACTAGATTGGTCTACTATCTTCTTTAGACTCCACCATTATTGTAATTTAAATAAATGGGAGATCTACGAATACACCTTACCTCAAGTATCTGAATTACTAAAGTGTGTTGACAAACATGTAGAGTTTCAAATAAATATTACAGCTTCGCCATTTGGTTTTGGTGAGAAAGAAATCACTAAATCATATTCTGATAATAGTAACGATGAGTATCATGAAGTAACAGAAAATGATATAAACGAATTAGCTAAAATACTTGGCGGTGCTTAATTTCCCACTTTTGCCTAATCTATAGGTAAAGTGGGATTTTTAATATTGAGAGGTGAATAATACATGGCACAATTTAGTCTTATTGAGCAAATTAAAAAAGGTTTAGGTTTAACTGGTGAGAATAATGATAAACCCACATATGCTGACACTAATGTTTTACATGATAAAAGTGAATTTGAGCAAATTCTTCGAGGTAATGTAGAACAAGTTCTTTTGGAAAAACTTAATACTAACAAGGCTGGTACTACTGAAGTTACTTTTAATTTGTCTAAAGGTAATTTAGAAATGCCCCAATATGATTTAGGTAAACACATTGAAATGATCTTAAATAAAATTCAAAACGATGTCGATTCCAAGATGCAGAAAGGGATGCTAAATCAATTTAGTGATTTGTATAATTTGACACTAAGAAAGAATAAATCAAGCACTAGTAATGAAGAAAAAGGTAAATCAATTTTTAAAGAGGTCGATGAGGGTAGAGTTATAAGGAGATCACTAGTTGTCCAGTCAATAAAAAATGAGACAGAACAAATAAAGACTAACAAACAGTCTAACGTAGTAGATCAAAATAGATTATCAAAATACTTAGCTACAATTCATCAAAACCTATTGGTTAAAAGTGACCCTTTAAAAAATAATGATGATTCTAAGTCGATAAAGCAATTAGAATTGAATATAAAAAAAATGATCCTAAATATTAAAGATAATTTGGGGAAATTACAAATGAAGCCCCAATATGATTTAGGTAAATATATTGAAATAATCGTAAATAAAGTTCAAAACGATGTAGATTCCAAGGAGCAGGAAGGGATACTAAATCAATTTAGTGATTTGTATAATTTGGCACTAAGAAAGAATAGATCAAGCACTAATAATGAAGAAAAAGATATATCAATATTTAAAGAGGGCGATGAGAAAAGAGTTAGAAGGAAATCACTAGTTGTCCAGTCAATCAAAAATGAGACAGAACAAATAGAGACTAACAAACACTCTAACATAGTAGATCAAAATAAATCATCAAATTACTTAGCTACTACTCAACGAAAAGGTGATTCTAAGTCGCTAAAGCAATTAGAACTGAATATAAAAAAAATAATTCGAAATATTAATAAACTTGAACTAAGTTCAAACCATCTAGATAAGCTTGCCAAGCTAGTTAAAAAAATAAAATATGACGATGAAACCTTTCATAGGTTAACCGTAGATATACAGGAAAATAATAGAGAAATTAGAAGTATTGATAATAGTTTAGTATTACTAGCTCATTCAGTTACGGATATAGGTTTTAGTGCGAAATGGTTACGAAATCAGTTGGAGGCATTGAATTTAGAATTCAAAGAAGGCGCATTATCTATAGATAGATATGAAAATAAGTTAAGTCACTTTACAAATCAAACCAATGCTTCGACTATGAGTTTAAGCAGACTGCGTAAAGAAATAATTTTATTAAACGAGCTATATGAAAAAGAAAATAAAAATCTACTTAAAGATTCTGCGGATTTAACACATCTCGATAGCAATCTTCAATTCTTGCTAACCGAAACAACTGGTGGTAATTCAAATAATAATCCAGCTACCCAAAATAATAAAGGGCTACTCGAAACTTTAAAAACAAGAGTGATGGAAAAGGCTAGCGATGCATTAATAGAGACAGTCATAGGGGCTATGGATGATGTTACTGGTGGACGTAGTATATTAAAAAAGGGAAGGAATGGTTCGAATAGACGTGATGTAATTAGAAACGCTAGAACTCGACAAGGTGAAGTGCTACTTGATCGTGAAGGAAAAGTAATTTACATGGAAGATGTTCTAGAAGAAGACAGCAGACAAAGGTCACGAAGTAATAGAAATGAAATTATAGGAAAGCGAAGTAACAAAAAAAGTAAAACAAGGAATGTATTTGGTATGATCCCAAGTGGATCAAAATTGTTGAAAAGTGGATCTTCTTTATTAAAAGGGTCATTATGGACAGCAGCTATTGCTGAAGTAGCTGTTAAAGGGTATGATCTCGCATCTTCTGCTTTTCAAGAAGATTTTGAAAAACAAAAAATTCAAGCTGATAAGTTAGATGATTTGTCAAAGCAATATAAAAATTTAAGATACGGAAATCCTTTTGAGAAAGCAATTGCAGGAACATCCATCTTAGGAGATGCAATATTTGGAAGCATCAATAATATGTTAGGTGGTAATGAAGCAAGTATAGCTGAGGTATATGGTGGATTTAAAGATGTCTTGAATGCTTCAAGTGAAGAGGACTTAGAAAAACTCTTAAATAAACGGTATGATACATTAGGAATGAGAAAAGAAGCTAAAAAGCTAGAGGATGAATACGCTGCTAATCACGATCCAAACTTCAATTCATCAAAGGGCAAACCTAGTCTATTAGTAAAACAGGAAAAACAGTCTAATTACGAAACTGTACCAAGCAATCTATTTACAGCTATGAGTCGAGAGCTATCATTAAATCAATCTAATTACAACATTGAAAGTACAAAACTACTATTAACTGGAGTACGTTCTGATTCAGACCAGATAAGGCAGCTAATGAGAGAGTTATTCATAAAAAATAGTTCTATACTTGAAAGAACCTTAGAGAAATTGCGTGAAAGAATGGTTGAAACACCGGATAAAAACAGTGAAGCCTATAAAGATATGAAAGTGCAAGAAAGAAATCTTGAAGCACAATTAATGATAACTAAAGATAAAATAAAGAAAAATGAGATGAATCAATACGATAGTATTATGAACATGCTTTTAGAGAGCCTTTCTGTAAATGAAAATGAGTACAGTATACAGGAAAGTCATGCGAAATTGTCGGGAGCAACCGAGGATTCCCCATTACTGAACAAGATTGAGTTGGAAAAAGTCAAGAGTGCCAACTCAAAAATTGAACAAGCACAAACTGATCTTGGGAACTTGGCTAGACAATTAAATTTACAAGAAACTGATGTAGATTATATAAAAATACAGAATACTATTAAGGATTTAGAAGAGCAGCAGCTTAATAATTTAGTTGCCATAAAGTCTAATTTGACTAAGCAACAAAGCACATTTAATTTACCATCTGGTGTAAGAGTTATGAGTTACACAGAACACATGATGGGAAAGAACACTCAAAGAAATGTTACGACTCGTATGGGTGACAGCATTATTAATATTAATATAGATAAAATGAATGGAAGTCAGGAAGATATTGAAAAAATTAGAGACTCATTGACTAATGCTATAAAAGATACCAATCAGAAAATGATTAACGAATTTAATAGACAAGTATGGAGTGGGTTAGGAGCTGGATACAGTTCTCCATACTAAAGAAAGGTGATGTACATGCCGCAACAATTTCCGCATGGGAGTGCCAATGATAAATATAAACGCAAACTATTTGTAGATAATGGGTTTAAGTATGAAGAAGTAAAGGCTCGTATTATTGATCCTTACATAAACCCCGTGCCACAGCCTAACACAAAAGAAGTTAAGCTAATAAATGCCCCCTCTCACATTCAGCAGATGGGATTGGCTTCGTATAAGACTACCTTAACGTTATTGTTTGATAAGAAAGAGGATTATGCCAACTATGTAGCTTTTGTTGGGTGGGGACACAAATTTTATGATGAAAGAGGCGCCATTTTTATAGGCTCTGTAGAGTCTATAAAAGCGAACTCAGTTGAGGCTAATAAACGATATAAAGTGGAAATAAACCTAATTCTTATTAAGAAAGATCAAAACGACCACCATAAAAAGGATATGAAATTTCAGGATGTCGACCAATCATCATGGTTTTATACTGAATTAGATGAATTATCTAAATTAGGTATTGTCACGACATATGATACTAGTGGACAGCCGATGCTTTATTTCAGACCTCATGATAACCTAACTAGAGCGCAATTAGTAGCTCTAATGATGAGAACCAAAAGATTAGTAGAGAAGATATTAAGGGAATAGCCAAGTGCTATTCCCTTTGCTGTCTATACTATGGATGGAGGTGTTATCTATGATAAATTTTATTGATGTAGAGCCAGGGCATTGGGCTTATGAAGACATTACTGAAGCTGCAAATACACTTCTTGAGGATGGAACACCATTTATTCAAGGGTTATCTTACCAGGTATTTGAAGAAAATGCTCCTTATATTTACGAAGAAAAAAAAGCGGAAAAAGGGCAGATTAGATTTACTTTGAGTAAAAAGGTATCACCAACTGAAGAAAATCCATTATATGTTTACATAGACGGTGTTCAAAATAGTTATAAATCTACTTGGGTTGAAGGAGAGGAAACTTTTGTAGAGTTGTTCACATCCCCATCACAGGGAAGTATTGTCTCTTTCGTAAGTCCTGGTATTCCTAAAATGGATGAATTAGGTAGGCCGCTTCTTGTAACTGAAGCGTATTACCCTTCTTATCAGCTAGAGAAAGGTGATTCATATGTGTTTTATCCAGTTAATGGGTATAACGAATACTTAACTATATTCGGAAATACTTTAAAACGGGTATTCTTAACAGATGATGAATTAGAAAGTTCCGTATCGTATAACTCAGCCCAAGATTTAGCAAGGAAGTACATCGGGAGCCGTACTGATTTATATATAGTGTCATCTAGTGGAAGTGTTTACTTGCCATGGAACTACGAAGGAGTAACGGGGAAAATTACATATGCATACGAAAATAACGGTAAGAACAAGGCTACTGAGGAATTTCAAGCATGGTCGAATGGTGCATCAGATACTGAATATGAACCTTACCATAACGATAGATTCTTCCCTAACGTTTGGGTAAGTAGAGCTGAAACAATGCTGTTTATTGATAACCTTAGAAGGCATTTCTACAACCGCTTTACTGATTTTGATGCACCAGACTCCATTCTAGATTTTATAGAATTAGCCTACCAAGGGCAGCAAGTATTTCGACTGAATGGTACGTATCCATCCGGTCGAGGGGAAATAAAAGTCTATCAAAGAGTTAAAGGTACTGAAGATTGGGTAAGTTTATCCAAAGATCGTGACTATCAGGAATTCAATGACCATACTATTCTAATGATACAGCCAGTAGAGAAGGATACAGAGGTATGGTTTTATCACGAAAAAACGTATAGCGAGGACATGTATGACGTAGGTAGGAATGTACTTTATTACAATGATACAGACAATAGATCAATACAAGTAAACGGCACTACCGACGAATGGGTAAAGCCAGTATTATCACTGGATAATGAAAGCTTAAAGGACGGGAGTAAACTAGTAAATGGAAAGGTCATTCATAACTGGTTTGACTCTATTACACAAAGTATTCCGATAGTGGATGAATACTACAGACCAATATCAACAATTAGCAACGGTGAAGAAAAACATTTCTTTATGCCACATACGCCTATTCCTAGAAAAGAGGCTATTGTGTTTGTTAATAGGTTTAGACGATGGTGCATAGAGAGGTTTTTATAGGAGGTGGGTTAGATGCAGTTTATTCCTGAAAACTTAAAACAAGTTCTTTCAGATAGATTAAAAGCCGGGTTTATATCGAAACCAAAATGCCATGTAGAAGTAGACCGTATGACATATATTCCAGGTTATACGGAAGAAGTCGTATTCCATGATAGTGATTTTATCAAAACTGTAAATAAGAACGTGATAGGTGATGGGCATAACACATTGGTTAATTATATACCTGCCACCTTCCCGTTCAGTGGAAAGTCATGGTCAGGCATAAATAAAACATACTACAAAACTAGCAACTATGGAGTTAGGTGGGGAACTACTCATAAAGGTGTTGATTTAGCTTCTATTGGTAGTGCTTCAGATATTGTTAGTTTGTGGGACGGTAAAGTTGTGGCAGTTGATTATCAGCAAGATGGTGCAGGATATTATGTGAAAGTACTACATGACGATAATACTTTAACTAAGTACTTTCATATGCAGCAAGGATCTATTCCTGTAAAAATAGGGCAACAAGTAATTGCAGGACAAAAACTAGGTGTGGAAGGTGCTACAGGAAAAGTTACTGGTCGTCATTTACATTTAGAAATTTGGAGGCATGTAGATTCCGGTGGCAATGGGGGAGTCCATGTTGATCCAGTTCAGTTTTTAGATGGGAGTATGAAGTTACTTGGCGAGGTAGTATCCGGTGAAGCAGAACTAACGGAGCGTGGTTATCCTGGTGAAGTGATTCTAAATGAGGAGTTTAGGTCAAGGTCATGGGACGTAAATACGATATATGACCTTCTAACGCCACCTTCGGGGGTAAAGTATGAAGATAGACCCTTAGGAGATGGTGGTTTTGCGCCAACTTGGACTTTCAACTTCACAGAACATTCCATTCCGAAACTTGGGTTTAATATATCTATGCCTGAAAGTGGGTATTTACAAATAAATTTCTCTGGCAACTTCAGTGGCTCAGATGGAGACTTTTTACAGGTGTATGTAAATGACGAATTACTATACAGATCATCCGCATTTAATGGTATGGATAAGATAACGACAACACCTGATATACACTTACCAAAAGGTGAAGTACGAGTAGATATAACGTTTGGTTACGGAGGAAGGTATGCTGCTTCAAAATTAAAGCAGGTTTCCCTTCATTCTATTAAAGCGCAGACACTTGATAAAACGTATGAGATTCAGGCAAGTAATGATACTTATTCGTTTAACGAACAACACGGTGAGACAATAAATTTAGAAGTAGGCAAATTTGTTTACTTAGACACATTGATACTTCCTGAGGTTAAACAATGTGAAATACATAGAAGCTTGGACCAAGAAGCAGCAGAAGCTAAACTTACTCTTGCTAACCCAGACGGGGTGATGAGTCCAGATTACAACCCTTTCTATTTTCCAGATTTAGCTGCTAAAAATGCTCAATCATCCTACTCGTATATATTACCAGGTGGGTTTCATATCGGTGTTCTCTCTGAAAATACTCCAATTAGAATCTACATGGGATATGGTCACGATGATCACAGACCGATCCGAACGTTTACAGGGTTAATAGATAGTGTAAACGTAAGTGGCGGCGATGGGACCATTTCAGTAACAGCTAGAGATATGTATAAAAAGATAATAAATACTACTTTGATGAGAAGGAAAGTTTACGGTTCTTCTGATACATCACTTAGTGTTACTACAAAAAATGTGAGTATTGATAGTCTATCAAGACGGGATCAGATCTATTACTGGGCACATGAAAAAGTTAAAGAATTTGCTTTGCCGTCCGACTGTGCTTATTTCTTATTGGCTATAGCATGGCATGAAACTCAGTTTGGAACAACAGGAGCAGGGCGTGACGAAAGTGGTTCGTTCGTCCTCGGTTATGGTGTATTTGATAGTGGAAAAGAAGGTAAGTATGCAGGAATTGAAACACAAATGCACTATGGGGCAAAGCGTATAAAAGATGCTTTATCAAGTAGAGGTTTTATACCAAAATCTTTTAATGATGTGAGTTATTTTTGGTCAGGTGGTGACTACGGAAACTATCAATGGGCTACAGATACGGGATGGCCTGTAGGTGTTTGGACAGCATATAAACAAGTTACAACTGAAAAAGGAAAATACCAACCCCCACAACTACCTTCTGGTGAAGTGAGTTCAGATAATACAGGAGAGCGGAATGTTCAGTGGTTAAAAACTGCGATCATCCAGGATTTAATTGGAGAGGCAGGGATGTATGGGTGGCGTTCTACTTTTGATGATATGTTATATCCTGACTCTATTGTAGAAGAGTCTTATGTAATAGAATTAAATCCTCGCAAAGGGACGGTCATAAAAGCCTTACCTGCTGAACAGGCTATTGAAGGGAATCGTTTTGAAGAAGTTCCTATAGATTCTGTTCCTTCAACTGATGGGTATTTGAACCCGTTAGTCGAACCAAGTGGAAAGACATTTCATGAATTTAAGTACCGTATTGCGGAAATCATCCAAGAACTTATTAAAGACACAGCTTACCGTAGTTATTGTGATAGGTTTGGGACATATAGATTAGAATTATTAAACTTCGAAGGTCCTGTCGTTACTAGCTTTAGGGATGATGAGAACCTAATTTCACTATCAAAAACCGTAGATCACACTCGCTCAAGAAGTCATATTGTAGTTTTCGATGACGGTATAAAGGACAGTGGTGACGATCTAACGGACAGATCCTATGCTAGTTTTATAGACAAAGAGCTTCTCCTCGAGTTAAAAGGTGAGGTTAGGACAATGACGGTTAATGTACCATGGGCAACAACTGATGCTATGAAAAGGGAAGTGGCTAAAAAGTTATTCTTTCAGATGAAGCAAATGTCAAGGACATTACAGGCATCTATTCCAGGTAACCCAGCATTAGATATCCTTGACCGGATTAAAGTTGTTGATCGAGACACTGCGACAAGTGCGACTTACTTCATTAAATCCATTAGAGATTCATTTGATGTGGAATCAGGGTACATACAAATAATTGATTTAACTTGGTCTACTACAGATCAACTTGTTCAAGTACCCGATATAGTCATCAACAGTGAGCCTAGTGTAGAAGGTCAAAAAGAACCACAGGTAAATCCTCCTGAAGCACCTGAGCCACCAGAATCTAGTCCTGAGAATGTGAAAGTACATACTTTTTATCCTAAAGGAACTAGATCATGGAGAGATAACTGGGGATGGAGAAGTGATAATGACTGGGTATATCAAGGCCAGTGGGAAGAGTGGGGACACCACAAAGGATTAATGTTCTTTGACTTCTCTGCAATACAAGATAGGGTCAAAGATCAAACTATTAAAAAAGTCAGATTGTATTTAGAGAGACACAAAAGGCATGGTATGTCGAGTGAGCAAAAGCCTACTTTTTGGTTACACAACCACAGTACTGCAAGTGGTAATCCAGGAATGGTTGTTAACACAAACTGGATAAGTAATGTTGGTTGGGCAACAGGTGATAAAAAATGGGTTACACTTCCTACTTATTTCGGTGAGGGACTTCAGAATGGTAATGCAAAAGGCATTGGTATCTATACGGACCAACAATCACCTTACATTTATTTTTATGGGAATAGTATTAAATTGGAGATAACAACGGAGGGGTAACATGCCAGGAATTAACGATAGTACACTTGTCCACGGTGTCCTTGATTTAATTGAAAAACGGTTAAAGAAAGACGTCGGAGGGCAGGATGGCTCACCAAGTGTCATTCTCTACCGTGAACACCCAGATGATGAATGGGTATTAACGAGAGTAAAAATGATCTACCCGTCAGGTTTTCAAACAGATATTAAATTAAACATGGGGATGACTGAAGAAGAAATTGATAATGCACTAATTAAAAATATCGAAAGCGAAGATACGAGTGACTTACCAAGTGTCATCGATGTTGGAGATCCTTCTTTTGAAGTTTTGGACGATTTCAATTTACTTCCGCATGATGAACAAGGTTCAAATTATGTACCGGCATTACTAGAGTTTGGAACTCATGGAGGTTACCTCATCCAACCTTCAATACCACTAGATGTAGATCGAGATCACCATGACTTTGAGTACTATAAAAAATGGAGATTAAAAAACGTGCTAGTTGAACAAAGGGATAGTGGTGGAGTGTTGCTGCAATCTGAGTATCTGCATCTGGTCTATGATTTAAAATCTCGCTTAACTGCAGTGGTAGTAGAGCGTATATAGAGTTAAGGGACGAAAGGCATAGCAAACATCTGTCTATACTATAAGAGACAAAGCTGAGGTGATCCTAATGTCGTTCAATGTTTCATATGTAGGTGGGGGCGTAATTGATAAAGTTCGAGAATTACCTTACCCCCATTTTTCTAAAAACACTACCCCTTATATTCGGGGAAGGAGTATACACGTTGACCCAGTACAGAGAGTATTTACCGATTCCTACTCTCTACCATTTAAAACAGAGTTTCTATCAATTTCTGTAGCATGTAGTTGCTATAACGACTCAGATTACTGGGAGCTCACAATAAACGGAACAAAGATATGTGAGACGATTTATACTAAAGAGCTTCCTGAAAGTGTTTCTATGGGGAACAGCTTTGGTATTGTATATCCTCTCGAACCAAATATGGAGATAAAATTTGATTTCCATAATATCAGTGGTGTAGAAAAAGAGGTATGGTACAACATTAAATTTTTAAGGTAAGGGGGATGAAAATTGGAAACCTACAATCTAGCAACATTTAGTGATTATATTGAGGGTGAGTCAGAGGCCCAAGATTTTATCAATACACTGGCCGATGAGATCACAAGTGCTGTCATACCTACAAAAGACGGAGGAACGGCAGAAAATAAATGGAGTGAGGTTGCCCGTGACGACGGGGGTCTTCATGTAGAGTATGAACAAAGTCAACCTAATACAACAGCCTATTACAAGCATACAGATGGAAATAGCTACCCCGTGTATTTTGTTAATTTAACCGGTTATGCAGAAACTTACGGTGGAAGTGACTATATTTTAGCGGAGGTAAATAAGGCTGCAAATAGTAATTCTGAGGGGACACCTACTGGCTATGAAATAAACGTAAATCCGACGATTACGTACACTAGTATGAACGGTGAAGAGAAAAGTAACGAATTACTTGTTGATCACGTTTTATTTACATTTATCCCTAACGAATTGTCACCTAAGGGTTATGATATGCACATTATAGAGCAAGGGTACTGGAAAGGTGAAGGGGACGAAAGGGTATTTGTGTACGATGAAAACTGGGACGGTTTTTACAGTGTTGCCGTGGTCACAGAAGAAGATATTATAGATTTTGCTATGCCATCATTTCGAATGAAGGTCAATAGTTATTATGGCGGTAGTTTTGATAATACCCTTTATGAGCGTTTTGTTGATATTTCTGATGTATTTACTAATTACACATATGGTAAGACGACTTACACGGCAAAACCTACAGTACAGTCAACTAGAATGGTAGTGTTAAAATCTGTTCCAGACACAATCGAGGGTATAACTCCCCGTGAATACTTTGTTCTTTTTGAACAAAGTCACGATGATTTTAACTATTGCGATATCTCATATGGTGTTGGTTTTAAATTGGATTCAGGTTCTTTAGGTAACCCTGAAGATTCGTATATTGGAATATGTGATCCCCAAACAATAAATAAAGAAGGAGACATACCTGAAGTGATAGATCAGCTAGCCTGCCACCTTTACTATCTTGATTTAATGGCGGGTAACCCTAGCTATGCTCCTCCTTTGTATAGTTGGGAAGTTGACATAGATGGAGTAAGGCAACTACAGAGTCCCAAGTCTCATTTTTTCTATGGTCGGGACTCAACTACGCCTTGGGTAATAAATAAGAAAAGGCGTGCTGACTATCTAGTTCGGTATTGGCTCAGTGTTAATAATGCCAGAGTTGCTCTAGTAATTGAAGGTGACCCTGCACCTAGTATACTTGATTACTACCGTAATTTTGGGTACATAGGGAGAATCAAGAACTTTAACGAGTATGATTTGCTTGGGAACTTTGGCGTAACTGTCGGTATGGGTGATTTAGATAGAGATAAGACTGGCTTTATCGAAGGTGATATTAAAGAGGATACTCCTGATTACGGAATATGGGGGGAGTATACATCGAATGGAATGTGGTCCATGTCTATGTTTAATACAAGATCAAATGTATTCTTTCAGGCTCACCACCCAGCATTTTTAACACAGCTCCCAAATTACAGCGAGGTCGGTACGATACCTCCTCAGCTAAGGAAACTAGTTTTAAATGATGATAGATTTCAACCTTCTATATGGACAAGTAAGTATCACGGTAGTCCAATTTATTTAGTTCACAGATCAGAGGGGTACAGAGGTTATCTAGATGGCGTTGTTGTTGTAGAAGATCATAACATCGTTAACGGGGACGAGCTTGTAGTAGATACGAAGATATTAAAAGATGAAAATGACCCATCACAAGGAACATGGACTGAGGTATATAAATTTTTTAGCTGCAATACTCCAGTTAACTTATTTACAAAATACTCCCCTGCTCCAGGGACAGTATCAGCTGCAATATTAAAAGAGATAAAATAAGAGGTGATAATATGGCACATTTTAAATATGTTGAAAAGACAACAACCACAGAGAAAATGTTAAATTTTTTGAAGGAAGAAGTAACAGGTATTAGTGAGTACGATTTTAACTCTGATCATGAAACTGCTACAGCTAATAATTGGACTCTTTTCTCGGAGGAGACAGCCGGTGAGCTAGTTTCTTCTATGGTATTAAAAACTACAGCTGCATTAGGAGATCCTAACCAACCGGTAAACAAGGATATCTACTTAAAGTTTACTAATCTTTCACTTGAGCCTAGAGTTAACGCTTTAGCACCTGAGAATTCTGAGAATTGTTCTATGACAATTCAAGTACTAGAGGATTTCGATTCCGACAATGATTCGTTTGGAATTGAAGGACCGGAAGTGCTTTTTGCATGGGCTGACGAAGCATTTGAGCCTACTGATCGTTCAAATAAAAAGCCTGTTTACGTGTACTTAAACTTTACTAATAATCGTATTTCAATGGTTGCAGTTGCCGACCCTGCCGTTAATTTTTCCGATTATCGAAAGAGTTTTATGTATGCAGGAGCAATCACACCTTTTGAATACAACTACAATGATATTGACGGTAATATATTAGTTACTGCTGGATGTGTGTTGGAAGAACCTACGATGGCTACAGTGTCTGAAGATGCTCCAGAATTTTACTTTGGGGAGTACACATCTATGGGGAACACTTCATTTCAGATGTATAGAACATTTTCAGGCATAGAGTTCCAAAAACATTATCCTTCTTTCATTACACAGGCTCCTAAGCCGGGTAACTCCTATGTAGATAATGTATTAGGTGACACAGGACTACACCTGGATGAACAAGGGTTTCAAGCTAGTAAATGGACTGACCGCTATCATCTATCCCCTATCTACATTATGCACCCATACGAAGGATATAGGGGGAAACTAACTGAGGTAATCGGTGTCACTAATCACAACATCCTTCACTTAGATGAATTAATTATCGATGTAGAGGGGAAACCGTGGGAGAAAGAAGTATACAAGTATTTCGATATTAATGCTAATCAGCAATTCACTCAGTATTCTGCAAATATTGATACAGGGGTAGCAATATTAAAAGAAGTTCGTTACCCAGGAGAATAATTGAATAAAATTTAATAGGGAACCTCATATGGAGGTTCCCTATATTTTTTACCTCGGAGGTGAATTGTATGAGAACAAGCGTCAATTATATGCTAAGAACTAATGATCCCTTTACATCGAGTGTATTATTCCCTATTAATTACCGTCAGATACCTGCAATTGTTCAAAATTATCACTTAAAATATGCTCCTATATCACAGTACCCTGCGCTAATGTTACTTGATTACTTTTTAGCTAAACCAGAAAAGGAATTAAATCCTCTGACAAAGGAGCTGTTGATTTCAGCAGTCAAAGAACAGACAGCTAATTTTGAAGAAGGTCTTGTCATAGTGGAGAAAGGGGAACGAGAAGGTATAGAAGGTAAGGATTTACTAACCGTTGAGCGTGATAATGTTAAAGACATGTCAGTACTGGATTCTTTTTATTCTTTTTGGCGTAATAGAACTAAAAACATGTCACTTTCAAAGAACTCCTTATTTATTAAAGACTTAAGTCGTAGAGGGCTTATTAAATATTCCTCTCTTCCTTTTTTAAGAGACCACATTAGTCATCTTGGTATTTCTTTTTCTAGTAACTGGACTAGGGATAATGAAAAAAGGATGGAACAAAGCATTTTATGGGCGGGCTTAAAAGATTACACTCACGCTATGGAAATACACAAAGCATTAGGCTCATATAGAGAAAATGTCACAGAAACTTATGTAAGAGACTTTCTAGCGAACTCACTTCGAGTGAACAAGAATGGTCTTTCTGTTTCCCAACAAAAGTCATTTTTCAGGGACTGTGTTGAAGGTATGTCCTTAGGTTACGGTATTAAGGGTGATCGTGATAAGGTTTTTGAACTCTCTTTAGGAGAGCATTATACAGGTCCTAGACCTTACGAAAACCTTGCTCAGGTAGAGTGGGAACACAGTAAATCATTAAGAGTTTTTGAGCAAGATAGGTATGTGGAAGGAGGAATTTTCTCCGATAGGGATATAAAATCCCCTTTAAGTATGAGCAAGCATACATTATCCCAAAGAGAAGTAAAGGACGATTTTTATGTCAGTAGTGGGGGTTTTTATGAAAGACAGCTCACTAAGGATTTAATTATTGAGTATTTATTGGAAGATGGAAGGCTATTAGCACGTCAATGGCCTTCATTAATTCACCATACACTTGTGGGTAGCCGTGATAACTCCAAAGGGCTGAATCGGTTATCCACCAAGAATTTGGAACGTTTAATACAGGGTGGATTAACCATAGGACTCCTCCAACACTATGAAAGGTATTTCATTGGAGATTTAAGTATACAACAGCATGGAGGATATCAACGAGACGTAGTAGATAATGTATACATACATCAACTAATGGTTAGGTCAATTCGAGATAGTGCTACTGAGTTAAATGTACCGTACTCCCTCCTATCGTCGGATCGTGACACAGGGAACTATATGAGTGTATTTCACCCTTATATACTAAGTAATCGTATTGATGTAGGTTCTTTGAGTAATTTCTACCAACTCAGACCATTTGTACGTAATAACGTTAGTAATATGTACGTCCCTTATTCTTTAGGGGGTTATAACCGAGATACCATCGGTAGTTTATATGTTCCGGGTATTCATAAGAGTAGCAGCCGTATCATAGGCGATAATCTATTAAATTTGATTGAAGAGACGCTAAGGTTTAAGCGGGATATTTCTAATGACCTCTTCTTACCTGGTGATTCAATCCAGTCTAGCCGTGATAGTGAAAAGAGCATAAATTTAGAGGGAAATATATATGCAGAGAGAGATTTCAGTAACAGTACTTCAATTTTTAATATAGATAGTTACGAGCGTGATAATGTAAGTGGTTTATATGTGAGTACACAAAAAGAGTCGAGGAAGGGTAAAAAGAAGCTCTCGATAGAAAAGTCCAGTCCAGTTAAGAAGGCAAAAAATAAATTAATGACATTACATCAATCAACAGAATATGAAAGAGAAGTTATTAAAGATACACTTATCGATTTTATAGGAAGTTACCTCCGTAACAAAGTCAAAGAAATGATTGGTAACAGGCATCCTAACGAAATTACCAATGGTGCCGAGTTACTTTACCCTCTACTTCGTGCTGTGTTGATGGATGATGAGATTTTCGGGGAACTCGTTACGGGTCTAGCTGATGTTATTGATTCAGTAGAGGTAGGCGAAAGGCCACCTGAGTTAAAAGGTTCACTATTAGACGAGAATATTTACTCAGCTAAAGAGAAAATAGAGTACTTTTTAGATAAAGGCTTACTTCAAGGTACGACTATAAATAATAGTAAAGGTGTTGTTACGTTTAATATAAATACTTTTACCAGAGCTTCAGAAAATAATGCGTCGATTATCTCTGAGGAGGAAGATGACCCTTCTTTTGGCTACATAAATGCTGATCCGTCTGAATTTTTACCTGTTGAAGAGGTTGCCAAACTTAACAAGCAAAGACCTGGTTACGTAAATAGTAGTATATACGATGCAGATAAGAGCAGAAGAAGTTCAGTGAATAGTAATGTAGAGGATATTTTAGGTTTTAATAGTAGAAAGTCAGGAGTCCATGTAGAAACCTTTCTAACTGCAAGCGTATCTAGTAAAACAGGGTCAGTAGAAATTAACGTTTACTCGGGATCAGATTCAGAAAAAGAATCCACTGTATTTACTAGTTTTAACTCAGGTAAAGCCGACTCTACAAGAGGGTACATAGATTTCTCAGGAGGGTTAGAAGGTAACAACAGAAGTATACTTAGCACTGTTATGACTTCTATGGATAAAGCTTATAGACCAGATAATAACGATGCTTTATTTTTAACTGACTTGGACGCGGGAAAACCTTTAACAGAAAGGTATGGAATTGTAGATTCTCCCACAGAGGAAACAGGGGAGAAATTAAAATGGGTCAGTATATTAACTAATCTACTCTTTACCGCAGAAGAAAGTACAGCACTAGGGTACGTTGAGTATTTACAACAATCAGGCGTCATTCAGGAAAGACACTACTCCCTTTTAAATGGCTTGGTTGGGGATATTGTCGAACGAAAAGGGGCTGTATTTGGCGATAACGATGTCACTGGGGGTTTTGAAGAAAGAAAATCTACCTTAGTTGATTCTTTAGAGCACGGAAAAGGGTTGTTATATAAATATGATGACTACCCTCTATTACAGCAGGGTATGGAAATAGAGGATTGGGAGATTGACTTAGGGTTCGGGGTACCTGAGAAGTATGATCCTTATGATCCATATAACTCATTTTATCCGTGGACTTCTGATTTTTATTCTTCCTTAGAATTGGCTCAACTAGAGGATTGGACATCATTTGGAGGAGCGGATTGGAGCTTTGATAAAAGGCAGGCTCAGTTCCGTATTAATGATAATCACGAAACACCAAACGGTTATATACTAGATAACTACGATAGTACAGATTATGTATTTTCAATAGATTTTCAAGTTGACCCTGAGGAGAGTGACGATGAAGGTATTGGAGTAGTTTTTAAGTATGTAGACGATAAAAACCATTATAAGTTTGTGATAGCAGGTGGTCCAAACAACACCATGAATATGGGATCAAACTACATGCAGCTGTTTAAAGTAGAAAACGGCATCGAAAGACCGTTAGGAACAGCTCTCGCTCCTCACAAATGGGAAAAGGATGAATGGTACAATATTCGTGTTTCGTATATAGATAAACAAATAAAGATATGGGTAAACGAACGACTTCAGTATGATATGTATGATCACTAACTTAACTAATCGCCTCTTTTATCGTATTTAGATAGTAGAGGTGATTTTTTATGGCGGTAAACGGACATACCTTTGGTGTATTTACACAATCGCAAAAAGGTGTACGCTTCAGAAATGTTGCTGCGGATATTGTGAATTATGACCGTACAGGGGAGAACCATCCAAGTAATCCCCAAAGCCCTAACTATGCTAGAAATAGCGATAGGTTATCAGGGTACCAGAATCCAGTTCTAGCTGATGAAGGTAATGGAAATATAGGTAGATGGCAGGAAGTTAAACTTGATGCCGTTGAAAATTTAGTAGATCAAATGATAGAACTGTACCTAAAAGACAAAAATTGGTACAAGGGTATCCGTTGCAGGGAAGCGATGTGGAACATGTACCGAAAGCTAGCATGGTACGTGAAATATGAGGTGGGGGAAGATGTTGATAAATACCAACAAGCTCTACGTTTAATAAAGGACTGTATTTATAAGATAGAGCACCCCGAAAAGATTGAGAAAAGAGTCATATTTGAGGAGTTATTGAATGATCCTGTTAAATATAGTGATAAGGTTTCATTTTCTCCTGAGTATATGTGGAATGATTATGGTTTAGGGGTAACAGACGAAGTTGGCGAGTTTTATTTTACTATAAACAGTATTTTTACTCATTACGAGGGAAGTATCTCGTTTAGTTATGATGGGAACTTTGATGATGAAGATGTTATTGAATTGTATGACAATGGAGAAAAGATATGGGAAGGCCCAGAGGGGAATGTAAGTATAGATATTAACTCAGGACCTCATTCTTTTGTATTGTTGTATGAGTCTAAAGGGCAAATTAGCGACCCATTCTTCACTATAAAAGAAGTAAGAGTATACGAGGATAAGCCTATTTATTCAAAGTATAACGTAGGCTTGGTCGACATGATGAATCCCCCTAACCTTACTCCGAACGGTTTTGATTTTTTCGATATGGAGCTTTCTGACGGGTGGGCAGCTGAAAATGATAAAATCTCTGCTAAAATTCTACCTGGTGGGGAACAGTACGTTGAAAAAGTGATCAACGTAACTACTGATGAGTCATACTTACAATTTGAGTACTCTATAAATGACATTTGGGAGTATTCAAATGGTACAGTCATCGTCTTTGTAGATAATAGTGAGATTTGGAGAAAAATTGGTGAGACACATGGTTCAGAGTACATTCGATTAGATAATCTCCCTATGGGTGAGCGTAGAGTTAAAGTAGTAGTTAAACCAACTGGCTCAGGAGAATCACTATTTATTTTAAAGAATATTGAGTTGGTAGAGGTACACGAAACTGATAAGACAAGTGAAAAATATGAGGAAATGGGGTTACCTTATTGCCCCCCTCCGTACATGCTTGATTACAACGGTGCTTTCTTTTCACACTTCGATGGACTTGAGCAGGATGTTGAGCTATTTAACTCCTCTAAGCTACCAAAAATGGACGATTTTCCTGGTTTTTTCAGGTATGTTGCATCTAGCGAAGATCAAGAGTGGGAGATAGTCCATTCAGTTGGTAACGATGAGCAATCAGGTGATGAGAACATTTTCAAGTTTGATGTTTCAAGGTTAAGTTATGGTAACACTTCTAAAATAACTAGTATATGGAAGTTTAAAGAGAAGGGAAAAGTCTCATTCAAATTCCTCGCCAGTTCTGATAAAGGGAACGGTCTAGTCTTCTTTATTAACGGTAGACAGGTTAGTCAGGAGTGGAGTCAGGAAAGTGATTGGGATTATGCAGAATTTAGCGTCCAACCAGGTCAAACATATCAATTCGAATGGATGGTACGTGGAAAAAGCACAAAAAAATGGGGATTGAATGCTATATACATAAAAGATGTAAAGTACTCAGAAGTAATACCTTCTTGGCATAGCTTCTTTCCGAAAAAGATTAATGAAGCAAGTCATGGAGAGTGGTATGTATATGAGATGAAGGGTGTTATGGAAGGTGCACAAAGTGGAGATCGAGTAGATCCTACACGCACCCACCAAAGTACTATATGTAGCGATTGTGATGGTGAGTTTTCATTTAGTTATACTCTTGACGTAGAAGAACCAACAGGTGATTATTATGGAGCATTTTTTACTGACCGTTTCCATAACCGTGACCAAAACGAGACAGGTAATTGGGGAAAAGATGCGTGGAGTGGAGGAAGTAGTGATTGGAACAGAGCGACCTCAAACCACTCGGGTTTTGACTACGACGGGGAGGCTAGAACAATAGAATCCACTAGTACATCATATGACTTACATGTGTTTAATGACTATTTACTTGATAGAAATAGGTTAGAAGTACAAGGGAAAGTGGAAATCCAGTGCCCTCCTCGATATATCCATCACTATGACCCTGTTTCTTCCGAATCTATTGACCTTGATTGGGCGGTTACAGGTAACTTATGGCAAACCTCCTCGAGTGGATTAAGTGTTAGCGGAGAATTTGAAGCAAAAAGTGGAACAGCTGAGACGACTATCTGGATGGATCATAGTGGAAGCGTCTCCTTTTACGTGAACCTCTTTATGGGTACTAAGGATAAAATATCAATAAAGGTTAATGGAAGAACAGCTTGGTCTAAAAGAGGTAGCGTGTCGGAACAAGTCAGCATAGAGCTGGATGAAGGGAACAACAAAATATTGTTCCAAATTGACACTAGTGGAGAAGGTGCAGTAGTTAGTCAACCTGTAGCAGGAGGGAGTATTTTTGAGCGAGAGTTTAATTATAATGCCTTACAAGGTGCATCATTAATGACGGGTCCGACTGTATTTACTACTGACAGTGGATCATCCGTATCAGTTTTCCGAGACCATTGGATGCAGGGGGATGGAGCAAGAGCGTATACTACTGAAGATAGTGGTGACTATCTAATAGACGTAAACTTAGCACCTGGAGAAACATTTAGATTAGAAGAGAACGTAAAGTTTGTACAAGGTGACCCTAGTTCCCAACCTAGTGCGCCTGTAAGTAACAATGACTTGTGTTTCCCAAGTGGAACAGAATCAGAGAATTTAGATTATGGTTTTCTGTCAAAAGCTATTACGACACAGCGGAAAGAAGGGTTTGAATGGGATGAATCTACGGGTGTTCATAGAGGAGCTACCCCTACGTACCAGTATTCTAACGAAGACCAGTCAAAGCTACACCGGAAGATATCTGCTTCGGAAGTTGGTGACATACACTTTAATGAAAAACTGAAGGTTCATAGGGGTAAGTATGGAGGCTTACCGATGGATTTACAGATATTTAGTAATGAATACTACGATAGTGAAGGACGGTATACTATAGATGTTACAGAAGGGGCGACTATAACGCACAAACTCAGTTATATCCGAGGTAAAAAGGTATGGGTAAGTGAAGAATTCTTTTTAGTAGAGGGATACTATAAACTTAATTATAAATTAGACGCAAGGCTTTATGAAGTTTTTAATGACGATGAATTACACGGGCAAACATCCATATGGCTAGTTAATGATACAGGGCTAAGAAGAGATTTTAATATTCTTTACGACACTGGCGAAGCCCCAAGAAAACATATAGAGGATAGATTCAATGAAAGGTTTTTCCTAAGAGGTTGGGTTAGTTCAGGGCGCTACTCTGTAGAAATAGTAACTGAGGATTATTGGAATGATGACTACTACTACGCTATTGACGCATGGGGAGATCTAGCGAAGGTAACAGGTTATGCTCAGTATTCTGACATATATCTTAAGAAAGAGTATCCAGGGGATGATCCAACTGTTTTTCCCGATGATCCGACAGACCCTACTGATCCAACGCACCCTACTGATCCAACGCACCCTACTGATCCAACAGATCCGAGGGACGGAACATTACCGCATCCTGGTAGTGGAGGTGTTGGAGGAGGATCATATCACGATCCTTGCCGTGGAGTCGATAAAGATTTAGGGGAATCTGGAAGTAATGACCCTACCATGTACCCAGGTTACTTTTTGATTAGGTGTATGAGAGGTAGTTATATAAGATCTATCCAACTCCAGTTAGGGCTAACCGCAGACGGGATTTTTGGGGCAGGGACCCTTGAAGCTGTCAAGAATTTTCAGCGAAGGAATGGTTTAGCTGTTGACGGTATAGTAGGTCCTGTTACATGGAACGTCTTATTTGATGTAATTATCACACCTCCCTCACCACCTGATTACACAGTATATCCCGGGTATGTTATCGGAGTAGGATCTGTTGGTGGATGGGTTGTATCCATTCAAGAAAAGTTAATAGAACGTGGTTATGATTTCTCTATATACGGAGCTGATGGTATTTTCGGCACAGGTGAAACTGAAGATGCTGTTAAGGCATTCCAAAGGGATTTTGGTCTTCCAGTTACAGGGAGAGTCGATGAAGAAACATGGAATATCCTTTTTGGTGACATTACTGAACCTACGCTATATCTCGATGATACAAAGGTAAGAGTAATTGTTAAAGATATAGATACTGGAACATACATTACTGATGATTATTATCAATCAACAGGAGAAGAAGGTGAGTTTGATATTAACGTTACCATTCCTAAAGGCAGGAATTTTGAGATTATATACATTTTATATAAGGGGAATGGATATAAAGAGGGCCTTCTAGGCAATGGTGGCGGTATGGTTGTGAGTGAAGGGACGTTCACTAGTTCTTTCGATAATTACTGCATAGACCAAGATGGGAATATTTATAGTGATGATGGGAGAAGTCATTATTCAAACGACAATGAATCAAGTAATTGTAATCCAACCTTTACTGTTTCTGTATCGGGCACAGATTATAATGAAACCTTCTCAGCAGGTGGAGGACATCTTGATGTATCGTTTACAAATACATCAGATGTAATGGAGAGCTACAAGCTAGTAGGTCACTTAAACAAGGATTGTCCGACTGATCATGTAGAGCTTAATAGAGGTGTTGTTTATATCGCCAAGCCAGGAGAAACAGAAGATGTTGTTGTACCTGATTCTATAAGTATTGATATCAGTGACTTTGTTGTTACAGAATTGATTCCTCACTGGACAGGTGGGTGCGATGAATACAATAACGATAACTTCATTTATGTTAAATTACTAGACAGTAACGGTGATGTAGTAGATTCACGTACGTTCAACGGAAGTGGTGATTACAACTTCTCGTTTACAGATATTGCCCCTCACCCAAACCCTGATTATAGAGTCGTTATAGAGACTGTTCAGGGCGGAGGGTATGAGGAACTACATCCGGGACAGTTAGCGTACAATCCATACTCATTTCATATAAGTAAGTTTGAAGTTTGGGAGAAGTTTGAGGGGGTACCTGACCCATTTAACTCAGTATTAGACTTCTATATTGACGGAGAATTAAAGGGGACGTATGACCCTATTGATATAGGTGATTATCTTGAACTATCTTTCCCTGTAGATAAAGGTTGTCACGATTTTAAATGGGTAGTACGTCAGGTGGATGATAGATTCATATACCCGTGGGATAGGGCTAAAATAGATTGGATTGAGTTAACCAACTGGATTTGTGATGAAATCATGGTCACTCCTTATTGTGAAAGAGGAGGTGGCGACAAGTGTATTGAGGCCTTAATTAAATGCTTGCTGCCGATAGTAGATGATCCCGATGACCCTGATGATCCTGATGATCCCGATGATCCTGATGATCCCGATGATCCCGATGACCCTGATGATCCCGATGATCCTGATGATCCCGATGATCCTAATCCACTCGTTTGTAAGATTGGAAAGAAAATTTGGTTATTTACTTAGAAAGGAGGGAATAACAATGGGACTAGTTTCTTTAGTTGAACGTGGTTTTATATATGAGGATGATTTTTCATCAGGTGTAAATTCTCGTTGGGAAATGTCACCTAACTCACCGTCAAGATTAAGTCATGACGGTGAGAAGCTAAATATCTTTCATGGGAATAACCCATTGTATTTGTTTTTAAACGAATTAACTGATACACAATCATTTGTTTTTGATGTTCAAAATACGTATAACCCTTCTGATGGAGGGGTAGGTGGGATAACTGCTTATGGTGATAGAGACAATTTTATTGCTGTGGAAGAGTACTTTGATTCAGAAAGCGGTGTGTTAAATACATTTCCGTGGATAAGGTTAGTCCGTGACTACAAGAATTACTTTGCATACTGGTCAGAAGATGGAGTGGAGTGGCACACTATTGGGTCATCTTCATTAGATGCAGCAGCTCCTAAGATTGGGTTATTCGTCGAAGGTACTTCAGAAAATCCTCTCGGGGTAGAAAAAGTAAGGGTATTCTCTTCTACAGAAGTCTCAATTACTAATCTATTAGCAGGGATGAAGGTATCCTTAGTTGATGGAGAAGGTGCCGAAATAAAATCTCAAATTTGTAGAGAGCATGACAATAAAGTTGTGTTTGATGTTGCTGATTTACCTTTTCCATTTAATGCAAAGATAGTAATAGATACAGGTGCAGATATACTAGATAGCAACAGTTTTATAAACATATATGGCGGTGACGTTTATTACTTTGAAGTCACTCCTGATATTTTATTTTATATGGGTGAAGCAGAAAACCCTATTAGCTTGACCGTAAATACTGAGGAATTTTTAGGTCATTTAGCAACTACCAATATGGAGCAGGAGTGTGAAGTAATAATTCGGAACCCGCTACCTGGTACCTTTAGTGATATTCAGATTAATTTAGTACCCTATGAAAACGATGATCATTGGGATCGGTTAGTTGATATTGCAGACGATGAAGATGGAAGTCCTGGTGAGTGGAGGGATGCTGTTAATATACCTGAACTCCTAAGCGGAAATGATCATAAAGTATGGGTAAAGTTAAAACGTGAATTTGATGAGACTAAGTATACATCATCCGTTTACTTTGGGTTAAAGGTATTCTCTTCCTACGATTTATAGGGTTTTGTCTATACTAAATGTGTAATTAAAGCGTAGTTATCTACGCTTTTTTGTTTGGTGCGGAGGTGAAAGAATGGCAGTCAGGATTAGAAAACAATCTTCAATAAGTTCAGTAGACCACAATGAGTTATTAAATCGAGGTACTAGAACGCATAGTGAAATAGATAGTTATCTAAGTGAGATAGATACCGCTCGAGGTAATGAGACAGGTTTATCTAAACGGTTTGAAAAGATCGAAGATAAAAATAATGAACAAGATGCGAACATAGCTGACATAGAAGATAAAAATAAAGAGCAGGATGACCGACTTAGTGACATTGATGAACTCAATTCATTACAGGACGATAAGTTAACAATTTTCAAGAGGACGTTAGATGAGCACGGATCTGAAATTCTTTCTAACAGTAATAAAATTAACGATGTTGAAGGTACCGTAAGGGAAATAGTAACTACAGTCACAGACCATGAATATCGTATAAACGACTTGGGCGAACAGGCTGATGATCTAAAAGAACGTGTGACAGAATTAGAGCTTAACGGAAGTGACGGAGGTACTGGTTCTACAAGTACTGAGGTAATCGAGGCACGCACAAATAAAGATGGCTTTACTTTTAGTAGTTTAAAAGAGCGTCTTGATAATGAGCAAGGTAATGGTGGGGGTACATCATTAACTGGTTATCTTTATGAAATATATAAGGCTACTGGTGGAGAGTCTGAAGTAGCTATTAATAACGGTATCTACACAGTAGGTAAAAATGAAATTGAAGTCTTCCGTAGTGGTATTCGTCAGATAAGAGATATTGATTATAGCGAAATCAACTCCACTAAAATCGAATTTAACAGCCTATTGAATTCTTCAGAAGTAGTTGTAATTAGACGTAGAGATCGATGGGGCTCAATTCTACCTCTTTCCTTAGAATTAGAGGAACACTTGGTCACTTTGCCTGATCAAATATCTTACCAATTATCACACGATTTTAACGCACCTGGTAGAAATCTTGAGGTCTATTATAACGGACAGTTATTAAATTCGGGGGAAGAGTATTCCGTTGATATAGATAATAAGGTCACTTTATTATTTTCACCTGTCGTAGGTTCTCTTTTACTCTTTCAGATTATTGATAAAAATAAGCAGCCTGATCGATTCCTCCTCGAGGAGATTCAGAGGGTGGAAGAAGGAGTAGATACCTACAAATTAAATGATTTTGATTTTACAGCAGGCCGAAATGAAGTAGAAGTGTACGTTAATGGAGTTAAATCGTATATAGGGAAAGGGTATATAGAAAACAACGATAATTCTATTACATTCCTAGCTGATTTACCTGAAGGTGGGTATCTCTTATTTACTAAAGAAAATGACTACGGTCTTGCAAAGATAGAGCAAGTTAAATCTATTGAGGGACGTGTAGCCGTTTTGGAAGAAGGTAGCGGTGGGAGTGATGTTCGACAAATTGAGCAATCAGTTGATACTGCATCAAGAGAACAGCCTTTTACATCTACGTTTGATATATCTCCATCTTCAAGGCTAGACCGTTTACCTGTCAGTGTTATGGAGTACCTTGAAGGTGATAGTGATATCAGAAATACAGTTAGTGAGTCTATTAAATTAACTACATCCGTTGACTTAGGGAGGATGGGTGTAATTGATTCTTTTGAGGAAGGGAATATCCTTTCCCTTACACTAGATAAAACACAGTATAAAGCTATAAACAAGATAAGGGTGAGGTGATAGTATGGGTGCTCCTGCTACAACAGGGCAATTAAGGGAAAATATAGAGGATATGCAGGTTGGTGACTACGTAAAAGTAAATGTCGATACTGGATGGGTATTTGCATTAGGGAGTGGGGGGAAGAGTGAAATGCCGTCCCCCTTACCATTTAATCCCATGCAAAACTTTTGGTACGCTGTAAAAGTAACTGAAGGTTTACTGATTTCAGATAGGGTTATTTATAAGAATAGTTGGGATTATTTAAACAGCTTTAAACTCATTCAGGGAGGCCCTACGGCTTTTGGGAATGTAGTTGTCCGTTCTCTCACTGGCGGGGCATCTTATGTTGATGAGTACGGTAATAAGTCCACTGAAGATAAAGGCTTTGGTGGATGGCCTACAAATAATGAGTGGGACAAATATGTAGTGAACTTCCCTACAGAATTAATCCAAGATGAAAAAACATTAGAAGATGTATTTCATTACGGTAATTTTTCATCGTGGGTACAGGACACACCTACGATTGAGATCATGGGCAGTATATATAGAGTACTGAGAGGAAGACTAGGTGACGTGAAATTCTTTAGCGGTATTAGTTCAGACCAACTTCAAGGGTTTAGACCTGTCTTTGAGTATAGGGAGGAGGGTTAAAAGATGGAGGCTTCTCAAGTTATAAATGAAGGTGATCGCCTATTCCATCCTGATGAAGTAACAGACCCTTCTGAGTTAGCGATTGGTAAACGCATTAGATGTCACTACGCTGCTGAATCAGGTTTGGTGGGGGTGTTCAGTGGGTTAGGGGAACAGACAAGTGACTTAATCCCTCCTGAAAGTGCAGCGGCACCTTCACCTGACGGTGATTTTTATTACATTTGTGTTGATAAAGACCGTCTAGGTGGGTTGAAGTTAATAGCTGATCGGAACGTACAGACCGGAATTAGTTGGGACACATTGAATAATGTTGGAATTGCGAGCGGTAGTGGTTTGCCTTTTAAATTCGAGCAGATAGTGGATATTGCTAGTAATGAAGCATCAAATTACTCTTTTAGTGGTAGTCATGTTGATGATAGAGTGATTGAAAATCTATTCGATCAAGACGACGAAACTAGATTTGGTATCTTAAATTCATCACTAAGTGGCTACCCTGCTTGGGTGAAAGTAGATCTAGGTAGAGAAACCGAGATTGCAAGTGTGGAATTGAAAGCTGGAGGAGATATCTCACGTTATGGATTAAAAGATTTTGAAATCAAAGTTGCTACAGAAGATAGTGGTGATTTTAGTACGTATAGTACAGTTCTTAAAGAAAAAAACCCTGACGATAGCGTTAAACGGAAGTACGTAATTAACTCTAATCGTAGAGTGAGGTATGTAGTGTTATATATTCTTTCTACTTACAGAAACGTTGTTCACTACGGGGCAAATGTTATACTACACACATTTAATATATATGAGAATAAGTACATCGGTCACCAATTTACAACCCGCCTTCTAACAGGGGGCGTTTCAGAAGATGATAAAGACAATGAGTGGGACCAGTATATCACTAATGGTGACTTAGGTGGATTGATTACGCCAGGGGATGAAGGTGTTTGGAATTTGAACAACAACGACACGTTGACTTCTACTACTAACACCTATGACTCGCACGTAAGAACAGCTAGAGGAGGTAATCTTTCTTTTGTAAGTTCTTACTTTACAGGCATGACATCCTCATTTAGACCCGTCTTATTAATAGATAAGATTCTTTACGGTAAATGGTTAATTGACGATGGCGGGGTAATAAAAACAATTAATCAATCTAGTTGGGATACCGTAGGGGAAGCTCCTCCTACAGTTGAAATGTTTAACCTACATGGAATGAGTGATTTATCTGTCATTAACGAGGAATTTGTTAACCAGTTATCTAGTGACCAACCTACATTACTCGCATATGCTGAAGAAAGTAGTTTAGGTATAGAACTATCTGTTACGCCTAAAGCAGATGTTATAAAATCCTCTACTGACATCGACCTCACTTACGTAGAATCTCTAAATAATATTAATGTTTCATTCAGTAAAGAGGAAGGTTCAATTATCAAAGTTCTGACTAGTGTAGACAGTGGGGAAAGTTGGTTAGCTTATAATACTACCCTCCGAAACTGGGTAGGGGTGGATATAGAAAACCTTTCTGAAATAAAAGAGCAAGGTACAGATGTAGAGACATTCAACAACTTAACAGATGCTGAGTGGTCCGTGTTAATTGAGGGGAAAGATCAAATAAGGTTCGCCTATTATATTGAACATGATTCACCTAGTGATGTAACTGTAGAAGGTGTCGAAGCAGAGTTTAATATGTTAGGAGTTTGGAAAACTGCTGTACACGGTACGGATTACGATTATGAATACCCACGGAATGATAAATTACGTGTGATTTTATATAAAAATGGTGATTTTAAAATTAACTACTAAGGGGTGGAGATAGTGACTCAAATACATTCTTCTCAGATAAAGAGTATCGATGGAGGATTTAACTCATTATACGAGCAGCTAAGAGCCTTAGACATTGAAAATGATGACGTTGATATCGATTATGAAATCAATGAAGATGGACAAGTGTTAAGTGAGACTATCAATGATATGTCCACCAACTCTCCTACACAACTTAAGAGGGTTGTGTACGTATACGATGAAGACGGAAATGTTGAATCAGAAACATTGACGGTGGGATCTAAAACAATTACAAAAACCTACTCTTACGATGAACAAACGGGTTTAATCAAAAAAATCAGTATCCGTAAGGTATTAAATAATGATTCCGTCTAACCTAAAAGGAAGGTAGGTGAGTAGTGGGTGGATGCAGTTGTTTATGGAAAAGTAGTATCACTAGAAAAGAAGATTGGTAGGATTGTGACAATTAGACACGATGAAGAACTAGTGTCTATTGAATCACCTCTTACAGTTTCCCTGCCTATTGAACCCAAAACAGATAAGTTACTGTTGAAAACAGTTTTTGTGGAGGGGCCTGAAGGCTCTGCTGTTGAAATTGAGATTGTATCTTGTATTAATCGTGAAGATCAATTTCTATTTTATAGAAACTCGATATCAGCAAATACATTATACGACCTGATTGATATTCCCTACGTGGATGAGGATGGGACAGGAAATTTACACTTGAATCTAAACAACGTAGGTAGTACATCAGGTCCTTACAAGATAAGAATAAGTGCTTTATTTGCACAATGATGGAGGTGGATTAGATGTGGTTTGAAGGTGAGGTTAGAGTAGTTGATTTTCCTGCGAAATTTGCAGAGATTCTTCAGACAATTCCTGAAGGTGAGGATGAGCCATTATGGGAAATGATTTCAAGTAATGTAGGAGAAACAGTAGATGACGACGGTTATGTTTTTTATAGTAAGGGGACAAGTGGGGAGGACAATATCTATATAGGGGTACAGACCGATTTCCCTGATGTTAATTGGTATTTTGGTCATCGTTTCTTTATCACAGAGTCGTACATTCCTTCTGACGAGCCTAATACAAACGGAGAATGGGGTAGGTATATAACGGAACGTCATCGGTACCATAATGACAGTACATATGCAAGGGTGACAGAAGAAACAGCGAAAATATTTTACCAAATCAGCGTCACTAAAGATAGAGTTATCATCGTGACCAATAATATACTACCCATAACTGACGTTAATAGAATCAATCCAGTTACTTACTTAGGTTTAATAAAAAGATACAGTAATGAACCCGACAGTTCAGCTGGTTGTATAGCAACAAGTTACGGTGCTGATAAAAACTACTTTAATTCGGTTAGATTACTAAGAAGTAGGCAAAAGGTTTTTGCTCCAGTTTACAACGTTCGTTACAGTAATACATTTGAAATATCCACAGGGAGAAAGGGGTATGGAGGTAAATTTTTAGCGACTAATATCCCTCTCACCTACTCGGTCGAAGGGTTTCGGGGTGAACTAGACGGGATGTTGGTCACTAACTTTACTTCAGATTACCAAGGTCCAATAGTCCCTAACAACGGCTATGTTTTGATAGATGGAAAAGAGTATTTGTGCGTCTACAAACCAGAGTACCATTTAAGCGTTCACGATAACTTTAATGAAGACCGCAAGAAATACGCTTATTTTATTGAAAAAAAGTAGAAGGGATTGAGTTTCATGTATTTTGAAGGTAAGTGTCTTGCGAAAGACCTAATACCTACAATTGCCGACCATATAACAAACGCAACGGATGAATCAGGTGAACCTTTGTGGCTAATGGTTTCGTCGAATATAGGTGTACGGGACTCACTAAATAATAATGATGGCTGGGTATTTAAATCAAGTGTTAGTAACAGCTGTATAGGGTTTAAGAATGGTTTTTATGATAAAGATAACGACCTAGACGATCATTTAAAAGGGTACTATTGTTTTACAGCTGATTCGTATACCCCAAGTGAAACACCTGGACAAGATGGTACATTCAATATTGAAAAGAATGAATCTATGCCTCTATTAGATCAGTGGTTTAATAACTATAATCCTAATAACTTACCTATGCGCTATTATATGAGTATCACAAAAGAAAGAGTAATCATTGCTTATTACTCAGATGTGAATGTTTTACACTCACGTACCAATCTTGTGTATTTAGGAAAACCTGCTTGGTCATCTGACCCAGGTGAAGAAGGCTTTGTTATGGGTACCGGAATCGCTCACAGCTACAATTACAATGGAAGAGTGTACCAGACTGGTTTTCACATGCAAAAAAGTGGTACCCAACACATGATTATAAAATCCATCTTATCCAATAACCCTAAAGGATGGGGAGGGGCAGTTTATCCGTCAAAGTTGTTTCTTACTCATTGGGGTATTAGGGGTGTCCTAGACCTACTAGTATGTAAACAAGATGGGTCGTTTCGAAAGATAGATAATATTACAATCGATGATATTGAGTATTTAGCAGTTGAACTTCCCTCGTCTTCTACTATTGATGGTAGTAACAGACTTAATAATTTCTGCCCTGAAGATTTTAAACAAACCAATATGTATTTATTTCCAAAAATTTAAGGAGGAGAGGTAATGACTTTTTTTAAAGAAACAGTTACTTTAGGTACACTTTTTCAGGCTATCCTAGATAAAGCTGAAACCGAAGGTTACGCACTAACCAAAATACCTTATGGAAAAACTATACGCTTAACTTATATCAATTCTGTTAACGATAAGAATGGGGTTCCTCATCAAGCTGTTGGAGGTCATCATTTATCTAGCTATTACCCTGCTGAAGTTTTTTCTAAGGATAATGAGCACTGGCACTATAGTAATTCTACTAACGAATTAATAGTATATGATTTTGGTGAAGGTAACGAACAAGTCGTTAACGCATACTCTATAGGGGCCTTTGACAATGGAGGAGAAGAAAATATTGCTACGTACTACCCAAAATCCTTTACCTTATGGGGGTCAAATGATAACTCTGAATTCACTCCATTAGATATAAGAGAAGATTTAACAGAATGGAGAGAAGGACAGAAAAAATTCTTTAAATTCTCCAACAGTGATGCATACAGATATTACAAGCTAACAATCGAACGGTTCAGTTCGGGTCCACTTTATTTAAAGCACCTGGAATTTTATGATATGGGTGAACTAGATACTAAACCTGATCAGGTTAGTGCTGCTTTCTTACAAAGTTCAGGTACAAGTGGTAATGATAACGTGATTATTTATTTAGATAATGACGGGATTTATAATACGGAGTTACAGGATGGGGATTTAGGTGGTAACTGGATGTGGGTTTCATGTGTTGAATCGTTTGATCCAAGCACACTCGAAGCAAGTGGACCAGGCCAACAGATGTACTATACATCTAAAGATACAAATAGGTTTAATAATCACCTTGATATACCTATTACGTTGTATATGGATATAAACAAGGATAGGTTATTTTTTGCGACAGTATTAGATCCTTCTGCTAATGAACCAGCTACTAATGCTGCGTATCTAGGTTTAATGAAAAGGTACACAGACGAAGGGAATAATAGTGGTATGGTAACTGCTGTAGGTACGCAGTTTAGGCACGGTTACCCCACTGTTATGCGGGATAAAGCAGAAAATTTATACAGTGCGATCTACCAAAGGTACGTAAGCTATAACTACTCGCCATCAGTATGGGGTGATTATGTCTTTGTGTCCCCTGTTTTCTTAGAAGGGATATATGAAGGGATGCGAGGAGAGTTGGAGGGGGTATATGTATGTCGCCCGGATAACTTAGTTAACGAGGATGAGATACTTATAGGTGATGTTAGGTATAAAGTTATCCTTATCACTGACTGGGGAAACTGTTCCTTCCCTCATAAAATAGTTCTATTCAAGTTACCTTAAAGGGGTGAAATCAAGTGGTAGATTTTAATTTTAACGACCCTACAGAATATGATTTCCCCCACCCCCTTTCCGTTGAGGGGGGAAGACTTATTTTATCAAAAGCAGAGGGAGCTTATGAATTAGATACTGATTATATAACTACCTTAGGAAGTCCTGAAGGAAAAGTAGAAGGACGGAATATACAACGTTTAGAAGTAATTGAAACAAAGCCATCTTCTACTAATATAAAGTACCTTGTCAGTTTTGACGGTGGTCAGACTTGGGAAATCAACAAACCTGATGGTTCAAATAATCCCTCCCTCCTTAGTAGGGCTTTACCTTTACGTATGCAAGCTAATCAGTCAGAAAAATTAGTTTCTTCGGCATCATCGACATTCGTATCAACCGCTGACTTCAGTGCATACAAAGCCTTTAATGGTACAAATATAGATGCCTCTGATTGTTGGATAACTTATATACACCGTACTTCGGGTTGGTTACAGATTGATTTAAGTGAAGAATTAATTGTGAGCCAATACAGTATTACAAGTAGAAATGCATCTAATGGTGCCGAAACTGCACCTAGAGATTGGACCGTACAAGGAAGTGTGGACGGGGTAAGTTTTGATATCTTACATACGGTCACTGAAGAGGCGGATTGGGATTCTAATGAAAAGCGTTTATTTACAATCCTCACGCCTAGTGATAAGAAGTACAGATATTACAGGTTAGATATTTACAGTAATAACGGAGATCCTTCGTACACGGCAGTGGGTGAGTTTGAACTATTTCCGTTACCTTTAATTACACCTAACTGGGAAACTGTAGACTTAGATAGTATAGGTTCGTCAGGAATGAATAAATCCAGTTTAGAAAGTATTTCAGTGGAAGATTGGGCGCAGAAGGGACTTTATAATGATGTAAGGATAGCCGTAGCTTTAGCATCGTCCATAGAAGATGTTACTCCTTCATTAAGTAAGGTATCTATAGTAACTGGTTTGGGTGGTGTTAAAGAAGGTACTTTCGACTATGGGGTACGTAAGATTAATGAAGGTGGTTTATACTATACTCTATTAGCATCAGGAAGTACTATTCCCCTTTCACTAAATGGTAAAGAAGGTAATTATACTAAAGGTACTAGAGGTGTTAGAGATAGCGGAATGTCTAATGTCTTAGCATTATCGGGAAGTATAACTCCTTATATCTCTCCTGGTTTAGTCAGTCATAGTTACTCCACTGGAACTAGAGATTCAATGATAGTACAAGGTAACTCCGTTGTTAGTCCGTTAATTGGTTTTGTACGACACAATGGAGGGACATCGTATAAAGTACATGAAGGAAACCATTTATCTGGTGACCTTAGAGGTTCACTACAAATTACTCAAGAAGGACATTTTGAATCTGTTATTCATTTTGGAGATAGTTCTTATGGTTCAACACCTGTTAATAAAACTCATTTTGGAATAAAATATGGAGTAGGTTACGTTGAGTTACCTCCGTTCAAACCACGTATATCTCCATCGAACTGGCACCCAGCGATATACAATGGGCAAAAAAAGAATGATCAACCATTAAATGAGTAAAAAGCCTACCTGAAGGGCTGTCTAAAAAGTACGATTTCAATATGAGCTTTCATCAAATTTTTGGGTGTTGCTTCTGTTAGTTTTGAATCTTCTTTTCGGACATCCCTTTACCCTTACTATATATAATGCTTTTTATATACGTAAATATAAAAAGCATTATATATTTTGACCTTCCAATTACCTAAATGTAAAGATATAAAAGTCTGTATCGTCAACAGAAAAAACTAAAGTTTTCAAAGTGCGGTAGTATGTATTCCATGTTTTTGGGATACTTTTTTTATGTAGATTCATCAGGCCCACATTCATTTCATCTTCTTTCCCTCTTTAGTATAAAACCTCTTCTTTTTTACTATTAATCATCGACCCATTATTCACAATTAACACAAAAAACTTAGTTTTTGCTGTTTAATCTAAGATATTTTTAGATTTTACTTAACTTCTTTTGGCTTATTTCGTATACAGGGAATAGGAAAAACTACATGGAGGTGTTTGATTTGGAAGATATCCTTTCAGAGGAATGTACAAACTGTGAAACTGATTTTGTACACAACAGCGGAGTTAACAATGGCTTCACATCTATCCCAAACAAACTAAATTATTGTTATTTTCTTAATCAACCAGAAAAAAGTTTATATGGGCTGATTCGAAGTTTTGTATATGGTGATAAGCGCTCTTGTTACCCCTCAATTGAGAAATTAATGGCATATAGTGGTTGGTCAAGGAAAACCTTGAAGAAGCACCTTAAATCGCTTGAACAAAAGGAACTATTATTATGTGTTCCCCGTCAAGGTACTACAAATGTGTATGAATTAACTGAACTAAACAAGTGTCCAATTATAGTACATTCAGAGTTACTTCATAAAATAAGAGTTGGATATTTTCAAAATTTAGAAAAGAAATTTCATACTTTAAAAGATCAATATATGGAAACAAATCTTTATAAGGAAGTAAGTAGATCAGTAAATCCTTTGTATTACACAGATGTTATTAACCAGTGGTTTTTATCTGATGAAAAACAACAATGTGGGGAACAGAAAGTAATAAAATATCCACACTCAGTTGTACGAAAGCGATTAGTTCAAACAAAACAAGATACCACACAAATTAAACATACTTATTGTAATATCAAAACAAAAGCTGTCTTAAACAACAATATTAAATGGACGAAGAGAAGAGGATTTTTCGATTAAAGGAGCTGGAATGTTATGAAATCATCACCATTTGATGAGTGTAATCAATGTATTGCTACTAATTGGTGTAGAAGATATAAAAACGAAGTGCCTATACCGGATACATCTTTTTGTAGTCCAAAATATCGTCTTGATAAGGCGTTATCTCTTTCAAATATACCTAAGCGTTATAGAGAAGCGAATATTTATAATTATGTTAAAGATAACAGTAATGAGGTAGTTGCTGAAAAATTGAAGTTATATATACTGAACATTCTAAATACTGTAGAAGACTCAGCACACAACTTTCTTTTTTGGGGGTCGAAATCAGGAGTAGGAAAAACTTTCCATGGAACCATGCTCTTAAATCAATATATATACAAAACTTGTTTAACTAGTAGATTTGACTTTGAACAACCACTGGCATATTTCATTAACTATGCTGATTTGATGGAGGCTTTAAGATACAGGAAAAATGATGATGATGTAACAAGTTTATTAAATACAATTAAAGAAGTGCCACTTCTTATGCTAGATGATGTAGGTTCAGGAACAACATCCAATTACACGAATGAACAAACATATTTATTAATTAACTACCGCTATAATAAAGACTTGCCAACCATTTATAGTACTAACTTAAACAAGATTCAGTTAGTAGAAGCGCTCAATTCTAGAATTGTATCAAGGATGAATTCTAAATGTGTTGCTATGGAAGTTAGTGGAAAGGATAGAAGGTGACAAGCATGTTAGCAGAATTACATTATTTAAACCATTGGTTACAATCTCAAGATCCTTTTTTTATGAGAAATCATAGTATTGACAGTACATACTTTATAGTACTAGAAGATGTAGTTGAGTGGATAGAAAAATACCGAGACGAAATGGGTGGGAGCCTGCCAACGATTATAACCGTAGAAAATCAATTTGAAGATTTTAGTAGCTTGAAAGAGTTGGACTCTATTGAATATGTAGTAAGTGTCTTAAAAGAACAAAGGGCTTATATGGACTATAGGCCTGTGTTAGTTGATAATTCAAAGATTGTCAATAGTGGAAAAACACTCGAAGCAATGAATGAAATGCGAAATACTCTTGATACCTTATTGAAAAAATTCACTAATAAAATGACTCGGTATGATTGGATTAAAAATGCTGAGGATCGGTTTGAAATGTACATGAAAAAGCATGGTACAGATGGTATAGCAGGTTTGACTACTGGTTTAAAAGAATTAGATAAACTAACTAGCGGTTGGAAGGATGATGATTTAATCCTTATTGCAGGACGAACAAACGAGGGGAAGTCTTTGGTAGGTCTTTATTTCGCGTATCATGTATGGGTTTCTCTCAAAGAAGCTAATATAAATGACCCTGTAATATATATATCAACAGAAATGCCGGAACAAGAAGTTGCTTACCGTTTAGATACTTTACACGGACATTTCAGTAATAGAGAGTTGAACGAGGGTAGACTAAAAAAATCTCAGGAATTTAAAAATTATACAAAGAATTTAATGAAAAAAAACCCAAGCTTTCTAATTATGACCCAGGATTCTAACGGTGGAAGAAAATTCACTCCTAATGATATTAGAGCAATCATTGAAAATGAAAAACCTGTATTTATAGTAATCGATCAATTATATGACATGAGTGACGGAATAGGCGAGACTGATATTCGTAAAAGAATTATTAATATATCGAACCAACTTCGTGAAACTAATTTATCAACTAAAACACCTATTATGTTAATTGCTCAAGCTGGTAGAACAAGTGCAGAAGATGCAAAAAAAGATGCAAAAGCGAGTCCAGAACTTCATCAAATTCAAGAATCTGATAATCCAGCCCAAAAAGCTACGAAGGTCATAACCATTAGGAAGGTTGACACAACATTCAAGCTTAGTCTTAAGAAAAACCGGGGTGGCGTACGTGATAAAGATGTTTATGTAAGATCTGATATAGACAATGGAGTATGGGAAGAAACACCAATCGAAGAACTGGTATTTTGATAGAGGAGGCATAGAAGTATGAAAAATATAAGAGTCATACTAAATATATTACTAAGAAATGGTTTGTATCAGACTATATCTTGGATAGAAGATGATCCGCAATTCGTTAAAGGTGAAGGTGAGGATAAAGTTGTCAGAACAGCTACAACTCTTGAGTTAGAAAATGCCATTAGAAATAGTGTACATGAATTAATCAAATCTGGTGAGGTTCGTTCTTTTAAAGACCAATCTACGGGTAAATTAATTATTGTTAGGTTTGAGGATGTTACGACTGTGGAGGTTGAATTAGATGCTGAGGAGGAAGAAAAATGAAGTGTCAATTAACTTATTCATTTAATGAACATGATGATATTTTCGTCACACAGTGTGACTTTAATTGTGCTGATGTACTTGCTGCCATTGAAGAAGCAATTAGTTATATTGAAATTGAGCATGGGATGGGGAAATCACTAAGTTTGCAAGGCTTTAGTATTTTAAAGTTGGTTGAACATGAGTAATCAAGCTATTTTAAATTCTACATGTAAAACCTGTGACTATAAAAAGCAATGTACAAAAACATTTGAGTATGCAGGGAAAGTACACGTTGCTAAAGAGCAAATTTTTTTACGCATGAAGTGTAAAAATGTTATTCAAGATATATGTAGGGATTGCCAGTTATTTCATGAAAAAAAGTGTGCAGCATGGAAGGTCATTAATGGTGAGAATATAAATGGAAAAAAACTTGAAACTTGCCCGAAAAAAATATATACAAAATAGTTAAATTATATAAACAAAACAAAAAGTTACATTATATATAATCTTAAAAATCAGCTAATAAAATAGAGATTATTTACACGCGATAAAAATATGTCGAATATTGACGTAATTTCACTATTAAATCTGGACAAATCATGTGGTATAATCAATTTACAAAACACAAACATACGTTCTCTATTTGTTAGAGGAGTGGTGGTTTATAGCTATTAAAAGACAATCGGGCCAGAAGTTAAAAGAAATGATGAAACGATATGGAATAACTCAAGTGGTGCTAAGAGAAAAAGCAGGCGTAAAAAAAGGTTTTTTATCTAATTTCTTAAAAGGTGAGAATGTTAGTAAGTTCTATTCTGTGTTGGGTATTGTTCGAGCTTTTGACTCTCTTGCTAATACTTTTCATGAGACAGACTTGATGTTAAAGTACGTAATGGAAATTATAGATAATAGGGAAAATAAACCTGAATTAATTCAAGCAGCGATGGAATATTGTGATCAAAACAACTATCTTGACCTACAAAACATGTTAACTAATTTAGCAAAATCACATCAAAATGTTGGCTTAAGAGAATCAGGAGAGTTGTTTAAAATCAATTATTTCCGGATACACGCATTTAGAGAACTTAGTAAAATTGGAAATGCCCCTTTATGGATACAAGAAAGAAAACATCGTAGTGAACTGTTGAATTTGAGAGAGGTGGCTAAGGGGTATAAAGTAATAAAACTAGAAAATCTTGTCTATCAAAAGTTATTAATAGCGTTCATTAATTCTGATTTACAAAAATACAATGAAGCATTGTTCTCGTTGAAAGAGATTGATAAATTAATTGATCAAATCCCAGCAAAGCCGAGTAAAATATTTTATAGAATCAAACTATATGAATTCCTTCAAATGTTATATTTACAGAAATTTTTTGATGTTGATTCTGCTAGGGTATATGCGTATAAAACTTTAGAAGAGTCTAAAAGTCCTGTTATTCATGCGATGTCACTCACTACTTTAGCTGAATCATGGATGTTCAACGACCCTGATTATGCTCTAAAATATTTTACTGAAGCATGTTCTATTTATGATCAAACAGGTTTAGTAGATATGTCATTATTAATCAAAATGAAAGTCCAATTTACTCAAATATACTGGGGGTTAGATATCCTATTACAGGATGTTATACATAAACAAAATCAGGCTTTCTGGTTAATTAAAAACGGAAGAAATAATGAAGGGTTAAGAATACTAGATGAACTTGAAGGAAAGGGTCCTTCTAATGCACAACAGTTGTGGTTAAGGGGTCTTGCTACGAATAATCCGGACTATCATTATTTATCACTAAATAATTACGTAAGAAAAAAAGGAAATCGATTATTCGGTTCTTTACCTAAAAACTCATTGCTACATCTAGAAGAAAATAAAGTTGCTATACAAAGTATTTATAACATTGATGGAATTGATAGTTATACATACTAATTTTTAAACTATTATGACATGACAACTATAAGGACTTTTTTAATAGTTGAGGGCACATTCTACATCCTTGGAATTTTGTTAAAATTGAAGGTTAATGATTTAGTGCAAAAGGTCTACTGATGAGAAAAAAGTAAGATAAGGATTATTGTGAAGACGTTACCGAAAAAGGTGGCGTCTTCAGTGCTTTTTTGATGAAGTCTACGAAAATTTATAAATGAAAATTTAATAGACTTCGGGAAATGTTACCAATAATTCTAACTAGTCATGATATTAACAAGATAAAATACATGTTGAGCTAATAGAAAGCTGGCTGAGGTACATATAACTAGCCTACAAAATGGAGGTGTAAAAAAATATCTAAAATATTTTAAACTACTTACCTAGCAATTCGTATAAGTGTTTGTGGAGGGATAGAATATGTCAAAAATTTTATCAAGCTATAGTATCGAAATTGAAGATTTAATAGGTGACTTAAGGTACCTATGGATGAAAACAGATAATAGATACAACACTTATGCTTTTACGAAAGCTAGAAAAAGTGGGGGAAATATTATGTTTTGTTGTCCTTTTCATGAAGAAACCAACCCTAGCGCAGGGCTAAGATTAGACTACCCATATACCTTTAATTGTTTCGGGTGTAACCATTCAACAAACTTACAACAACTAATTACATATGTTGTTGGATTCAACTCTGAATTACAGGGAGAACATCTTCTAAAAAACTATATTAAAACCTCTATGGAAGAGCGTAAACCAATTAATATAGAAAGAATTTTGGATGATCGCGGACAAGATAGGAAAGTAGGGTTACATGAACAAGATATAAATAAGTACTTTGGGAAAAGACCTGCATACCTCTACAATAGAGGATTTAATGATCGAACACTAAATAAATATGAAATCGGATTTGACCAAGAAACTAATTCAATTACTTTCCCTATTAGGACAAGTCGTGGAGATATAAGATTCATAAAACGTAGATTCATATCAAAAAAAAAGTTTTTAAATAAGAGTGGTATCGATAAGAAAGATATTGTATACGGGCTGTATTACATCAATCAAAGTCCAAAAATAGTCGAAGAAATATTTTTAAATGAGTCAGAAACTGACACATTATCTTGTTATCAAGCAGGTATACCGGCGGGAGCACTATTAGGAAGTACTTTATTTAAAGATCAGGTTTTTGAACTGTTAAAATCCGGAATGAAAACCGTGAATTTATTTTTCGATAACGATAAACAGGGTGTTGAGTGTACGATTAAATCTTATTTTTTACTATCTAGACTAACACCATTTAGAGTAAATACTGTAATTTATCCTAATGGACACTTTGGAATCGATGAAGTAGAAACAACCATTTATAAAGATGCCAATGATTTATTAATAGCTGGAAAATTAAAAGATATTGACCTTATTCCTGCAGAAGAATTCATTGATATGATTTATGATGCTGAAGCAATAAATATAAATTTGATAACTATATAATACATACCAAGGGGGCAATTATTATGGCTGATTTTGATAAACTATTTGACGCTGGTGATGTGGACGCATTTTTAAACAAAGCTAAGGAGAAATGTCAGAAGAAAGTACGCGGTAAACATTTTGCAGGAATGGAACAGGAAGATGTAATACAAGAAATTTTAATTAAGATTTATCGAAAGTTAGACAAGTATGATAGTGAAAAAGCGAAGGTTTCTACTTATATTAATAGTATCATGGACAATATGATTAAAGATTGTTTCCGTTATTGTGGAACAGACAAAAACCTTAGCCTTGTAAATGCTGTTCCAATTGAAGAAGATTATGAAGTGGATTTCGAGAAAGGTTCTATGGGATCTGGAATCCAGGTTGGTAGAAAAGACATAAATTTCCTAGAGAATGAGATACTAATTGACTATGAGTATTGTCATGATCTGTCAGATAGAGATAGGAAGATCTTTTTATTGCATTACCGTGGATATTCAAAAGCGGAGATAGCAAATGAATTGGGTTTATCAAAATCACGCCTTACACAAATATGGAATGAAATTGTTAGGAAGCTTATTTAAATATACAAGATGTTGTAATCTACTTATAAACGCGCCGGAGTACAGTTCCAAACATTGTACAGCATAAGAGTTTATACACTTTAAACACGTATTCGTCAAATAAGAATGGTGTAGGGATGTAGAAAAATTAACATATATTCAATTGCTCATTTATGTAGTGGGATTAGGGGATTGTGATATGAAAGGTTCTGTGAAATTGCACACTAATATAGATATGAAACTGAAGCCAACCTTAAGCCTGTGTAAGAATGAACGACAAAATTTACAAATTGCCAACCATATAGTACTTCCCGATAATTACTTCATAGTATGGACAATGGAAAATATGGAGGAAATGATTAGTTGTTTGAAAGGAGAAACTGCTGTAGCAGTTCAGACAGAAACAATGGGTAGCAATGTGTTTAAAGACGATATTGTAAGTATTTCATTTTATGCTCATAAATCGGCAAGGGGTTACTACTTACCTCTAAAACACATTGAAGAAGATGTAACATGTTTATCAAAAAATAGTATTAGAAGAACATTAAAATCAATCCTTGAAGATAAAAGATATAAATTCATTTTTCACAACGCCAAGTTTGACTGTCATATTCTTTACAATACTTTGGGCATTAATGTTGATCCCTTTTTTGACACAATGATTGCTACAGCTATACTTGATGAAAATCAGAGTAATGAAATAAAGCATCTTGCCTTACACTACTTAAATATTGAATTTGATAAATTTGTTACGATGACTGAAAAAACTGCATTTAAGATACCTATTAAGCATCATAGCGATCCAACGGGAAAGTTAGTATCATATTGTGCTATTAGAAATACAGAGTTGATTTGTAAGTTGGCCAAATATTTTGTAGGGGTGTTTAAAAGAGATTACTTACATAAATTAAGTTCTTTGTTTTACGATGTTGAAATGCCTTTCTTAAAAATAGTTATTGAAGCTGAAAGGTATGGAGTAAAACTTGATGTTGAGTATCTTAAAGGAAAAGTGGCAAGATCATTAACTAATGAAATAGAGAAACTTAGACAAAGGATATGGTTTCATACAGGAAAGATTAATTTGAATTCTACTGTCCAGGTGTCAGATGCACTTTATAATAAATTGAAATTGCCTAGAGTGAATGTGAAAAAACCAAACTCTATAGATATTAAGACTTTGAAGAAAATACGTGCAAAGCATAAGGTTATACAGCTTTTAATTGATTATCGAGAGAAAGTGAACTTAAAAACAGCTTATGCGGATAATCTATTAAAAAGCGCTATAGATGAACGAGTTTATACTTCCTATGGAACAGTTGGTACTAAAACTGGGCGAATGAGTTCTAAAGAACCGAATCTTCAGCAAATTCCATCTAAGGTCGGAGGGGTAATTAGGAATGCATTTGTAGCCGATGAAGGTCGTCTTTTGGCTAGTATTGATTTCTCCGGACAGGAGCTTAGGGTTTTAGCGCACGTTTCAAATGATCCAACATTGCTGGCTATTTTTAAAAATGATGGTGATGTTCATAGTTTGACTGCTGTAGGAATATTGAATAGGAGGAATAGTAATAGAGATCTTGATTACAATTATTTTCAGTATTGTAGAAAAATTGCTAGACACTTTCAAGATGAAGATGGTGAATTTATACAAGAACGTTTTTACGACATAAAATTTATCGGAAACTTATACAATGATGGAATTATTAATACAACTGACCTTGTTGATGTGAGAGAGGATGTTATAAATGGTGTGGAATTTGAAAAAATCAGAAAATTAGCTAAAGTAGTTAATTTTGGAATTATATACGGTATGGGTGAGGAGGGATTAGCTGAAACATTAGAAATTTCACTTTATGAATCGAAGGAATATATTAAAGGTTATTTTGACACATACCCTAAGGTAAAGATCTGGATAGAAAGAATGAAAAAACAGATGATAGAAGTTGAATTTACTGAAACTATCATTGGTAGAAAAAGGCGTGTCTACCAAGAGGTGAAATCCCAAAAAAAATGGTTAGTAGAGCGTGGATTTCGAATGGGGATTAATTCGATTATTCAAGGAACATCGAGCGATATGATTAAACTAGCATCTATTAAATTACAGCCGCTCTTAAAGGAGTTAGACTGTCGAATTTTACTATGGGTGCATGATGAGATTATTTTTGATGTACCAGAAGGCATTGGTAATGCCAATTTAAAACGAATTTCTGATGTTATGTGTAACGCTCTTCCTTTGAGTTGTGGACTGAAATCCGACATAGAAGTAGGACGTAAATGGGGAAAAAAGATGGATGAAAATGAAATAGATCTTTTAAAGAAAAAAATCTAAATGTTAACTTATAAATTTATAAGAAAGTATAGATTTGTAAGTAATTTAATATATATGAAGGAGATGAAAGGGAATGAATACTCATCAAACTGTGCGCCAAAAAGTAAAGGTGCTTGTGGAGCAATTTCCTGATCTGGGGGAAAATTACAACAAACTAAATGCAGCATATTGGTCAATTTATGATGGATGTGAAAAGATAAATGATATTGTGAATGCCACTCCAGCAGAAACGATCCGTAGAAATTTTCAAAAATTAGTAGAAACACGTGTTATACCTGTTCCAAAACGAGCTAAATTAAAATTTGGGGATAAATGTAATGGAAAAGGCAAAATACGTTAGTATCTGGAATTTAGTTGTTGAAAAACATATGTTTAATAATAAAGAAATACAAGGGTTTAAAAACTAGTATCTATTGAATTAGCAAATAAAAGCTTTGTTGATATGAATGCTTAGAGCTTCGGTCTACATACAAAGTCAATACTTCGAGCTATTTATAGAAGAATTAATGTCCTTTGGAAAAGGGTGAATTAGAATTATGATAAATTTATTAATGCTTGGGGGACAAGAAGAAAATATTCCTTATCAATCATCTAACATGGTTGTAGTATTGCATTCCCCCGGAATAGCAAATGGGATGTCATCATATGAGTATTATATAAAGTGCAAAAATATGGCTGATTATACAGATATTTTAATTTTACAAAGCGATAATAATAGAGTCTTTTCGAATGACGAAGTTATTCTAATAGATACTGTGTATACTATGAAAAAACCTATATTTTGTGTAGGAAATACAAGTATTTGTGATGTATTATCATTTGCTATTACTAATTGGTTTCGAGATTTTGAAGCATTATTTATGCATATACAAAAAAATTACTAAAAAGATGTAGTGCGTGTAGTTTAGAAAGCGATTACTTTGTAATTATATAAAAAGAAAGTAAATTTGAGTGCGAAAGCACTCTTTTTTATTTAACTTTAATTATTCTCAGACGTATAAGGATAATGTGAGTTTAATGAAAACTAGGAGGTTTTTTATGTCAGTACTAATAAAAGATAGCAATATGATTTTGACGGAAGAATTGGTGAAGTCATTTGTAGGAAAAATAATTCATGTACCAGTGAACAAACATTTGGTTAAACAAGCTACTGACTCAGGTGAGATAGAGGAATCAGAGGTAAACGCATGGTTTGCTGGGGAAGTGGCTGGGTATGAAAAAGCATACATTAAGTTTGATTACGAACGAGGTAAGTTTCTTGAAAAGGAAAAAGTATATTTTAATATTTTATTGACTGATGGTATAGGCTACCAACTTGCAGTGCATGATTCAGAAATTATGGAAATAACTGAAGAAGAGTGGAAAAAATTGATTACGAAGCATCAAGCTACAAACGTTAGTGATGAAAAAGTTGATCTTACTGTCGGTGATCAAGATAATCTTTTATAATATTGCCCACAAATGAACTAAACAGTAATTTCATATAAATCTAAGTCCGTATAGTATTCAAATAAAAAAAAGAACATGGGGATTATGTTGAAAAAAATAATTATCTTAAACTCATTAATTATCTTAGTTTTTATGTCGTTTTTTACACCTTCAGAAGCAGCTAAACATTCAGACTTGTTCCCAAATAATTTATATAAGAATTTTATAATAAACGAATATTATTCAATTGTAGAAGGTGCTAGAAAAACAGAAAAGATTAGGGTGAAAGAAAAATATTTAAAGGTAAAAAATAAAAGTGTTGAAATAGAAAATCATAAATTAGCTAAATTTTTATCAAGCTACACAGATGAAGAAAGTGCCTTTCGCTATATTCGACTGTGCAGAGAATACGGTAAGGAATATGATATAAGCTTTTTATGGTTGTTATCTATTATGAAGGTTGAAAGCACATTTGATAAAACAGCTGTATCCTATTTTAATGCTATCGGCCTCATGCAAATTTTACCAAGTACTGCAAGTATGTTTGGTGTAACTAAAAAGCAGCTATTTGATCCGGAAATAAATGTTGAACTAGCAACTCGCTATCTTAGACAACTAATTAATCAGACAGGTACTTTAAAAATGGCTACAATTTCTTACAACCAAGGTATCGGTAATGTGAAAAAGGGAAACTATAACATTCGATACTATACAAAGGTTTTAAAGGTTAATATGCAAATGGAAGAAATTATAGAGAAGAAAAGTTCAACTAATCTTAACATGAATTAAATTCCAATTTTAAGAGTTTCCTAGAAAATATTCTGATGATATTACGTAGTGACACTAAATTATAAAGAAAGGAGGTTATAATTCTTCTAATGTGCAAATCAAATCATTTTCCAGAACATATTAGCAATAATCTAGCTTCTGATCATCATTTTTATTCAATGGACGTAAAAGAAAATATCCTCATGGCTAAAGAAGATAGTGATTATTTAGGTGATGTAATCATTGCAAATGAGAACCTAATTTGGCACAGTGTGCATAAATATATCGGTGATCCCGATTTGATTGTTCGTAATCACTGTATTGAAAAAGATGATATTTTACAATTAGGTAGACTCGGGTTCATGAAGGCGGTAAAAGCATTTGATGTAGACAGAGGTTTAAGATTTTCTTCATTTAGTGTTACAGCTATAGTGAGAGAAATTCGTTGTTTTCTACGTGATTCTGCACGGGTTTTCAGGCCCACACGAACAGCGAATGATATCATCAATAAAATTAAGCAAATAGAGCAAGAGTTAGGCTATACACCAACTTGTGAATCTCTAGCAACTTTGTTAGATGAGCCTGTAGATACTATAGCTAAGGTTCTGCAAGTAGGTCAAGCTGTGAAGTACTTAGATGAGCCTATTGCAACAGAAGATGGTGAAAATCTAACATTACTAGATTCAATTGAAGCTAATGAAAAGGTTGAGAACATAGCTATAGATAAAGTGTATGTAGATAAAGTTATTTCAGTAGTTAAGGAATATCTCGATGAAAAAGAACAGAGGATATTAGATTATAGGATTGACGGATATAATAAAACTCAAACAGCTAAAATAGAGAATATTTCTCAAATGCGAGTATCACGTATAATGAAAAAAGTAGCAGAGCTTATTAATGAAGAAATACAATTCAACATATGGAGAGAGTGATAGTCACTGAGTGAAAAAATAGTACAGAGGTGCTATTTGAGAGAGAGGGACTCTATAGTCATACAGCAGTGACAGTTTACAAAGTTACAATTAGATCTTATATCTAATTTAATTAATGTAAATGAGGAGCTATTTTCAGATTAAATGTGAGCTTAATCTATGTGCTTGCAGTCTTGATGAAAGGGATTGTTGCTTTTCGTACAACAATATAAGCACGTATACATTTATCGTTCGTGGCATCTTTTCTACTTATTATATTAAATTCTTTTTGCAAATATGGTGGAATTTAAAGATTTAGAGACTATTGGGTACCTGCTGTATATTAAGGTCGTGTAGGTGAGGGTAACCAACTCCTCCTACACTTGTTCAATTTTATTGGAATTATATTTTATAGTAAAAACTATCATTGACAACTAAATTATTTATCTCTTCCAATTAATGTATAATAAGTTGGAGGAGTGATAAATGTTGATAGTTAAGATGACAAGAAAACAATTTGACACGTTAGCTAATGAGGAGCTTTGTAAAGAATGCTTTGAACCTTTGATCATAGCCTATAAAAATAGTATGGCTGAGCAAACTTTACAAAGCATGTCCGTGTTTAAAGAGCAATTTTATGAACAGCTAACTAGTGGACAACAAGCTTTATTCGTATTTCATATGTATTATGATCATGCAAGAAAATCTATAGTAGAGTTGTATTGGTGGAGTTCATATTTTTATGCACAACCGAAAATTTGGTCATCAATAAAAGCTAGTGTTAATTACTTTCATGATATCGATATGTTCAAGTTACTTGAAGAGATCGAAAGCGTCTTGCTACAACATCAATACCCTAGTAGTTTAGAATATTATCATATTACACGAGAAGACTTAGCTAATGATAAAGAACTTGTTACTAAATTTAATCGTTTTCATCTTCAGTTTATCGAGAACACTCCTAAGACGATTAAGCTTATAAGTAAGGGTATTCGAAGATGTCCAACTGAGTTTGTATTCATTGAGGAATAAGGTTATTAATTGTCCATAAACCAGCTACCTTTAAGGGAGCTGGTTTTTAATAGTAAAACACAAACTTATTTGAAAAGGTATGATATATTAATTAGGATGGAAGTTAATGTAGGAGGTTAAACTAAATGAAAGTTCGATTAAGTAAATATCGTATTAAAGAAGGAAAAACGAAGCGTGTGGACGAATGGATGGACATGTTAAATCAAAACATGGATAAGGTACTTATTATATTGAAAAATGAAAACTTGTATGTTGAAACAATGTTTCGTGAAAAAAATGCTGATGGTGAATTTCTTTATTGGTATGCAATACAAGGTGATAATGAAATGAATGTAGAACTTACGGAAGATGAAATAAACAATAAGAATGAAATAATTAAGAAGCATATGGAGTATTGGGAAGAATGTATTGTTCAAGAGGAACAAACACCAATAGCTACAGAAGTTGTTATGGTACCTGATAAAATTAGCAAACATATCATTTAATTCAAACAGCTATTTATCTAGGCTAACGATACATACGTGAATGAAAATTAGGATTTGATCTAGTCGTTTTTAACCCCCACTTTTACATCTAGTGGGGGTTTTGGTTTTATAGGTGGGGTTCTACTCTACCTATAAAACTTAGATCAAAGTTTATTAAAGGAAAACATATTAATTTTGATTATTTAATTCATCAAAGACACTCATGAAAGCTCTAGAAGGCGAGCTTAAGTAACGCTCATGATGATAAGCAAAGACTAATGTCCTTGTTGGATTTGAATTTATTTTAAAGTATGTAAGTTGTGTATTAGAATTTTGATGTACGACCATATTCGGTACAATCGTCACGCCGAGGCCATTTTTTACTAGTGACTGCGCTGTTTCAATACTACTTGTTTCAAACTCTATCTGAGGTTGAAACCCGCTCTTTGCACATAACTCTAATACCGAATTTCGAAACCTAAAACCTTGCTTTAACAGGATAAATGGACATTGGGACAAGCTTTCTAATGAAAGAGTTTGGGTGTGCTTTATTTGTGATGGTGTTAATAGACTTTGAATATGGCTCGGCATCCAAGAGGTTATTTTTGTAGGTAAAACGATGTTAAGTGACTCGGTAAACATTATTTTAGTAGTTAAGTAAGTATCTTCTATTGGGAGAGCTAATATAGCAATGTCTATTTCCCCCTTAGCAGTTAAGGAAGTAAGCTGTTTTGTTGATTCTTCAACTAGCTTAATTTGAACATTTGGGTATCTTTGTTTGTATTCTTGAAGAAGTGGAGGTAACACATGACCACCTGTGACTGCTGTTGAACCGATGATTAACTCCCCGCTTGTTCCTTGATTAACTTCTTTCATTTCACGAATTAAGTCGTTCCGCATAAGGACAATCTTTTCCGCTTTTTTCAAGAATCTTACTCCAGCAGGAGTTGGAGTAATGTTACCGTGCTTACGAATAAATAATTGTACCCCTAATTCATTCTCTAACTTAGAAATTTGTTTACTCAAGGATGGTTGTGCAATGTGAAGGCTCTCTGCTGCTTTAGTAAAGTTCCTGCTCCTGGATATCGCCAGTGCGTATTCTAATAATCTTATTTCCAACAATTTAACCTCCATAGCTAAAAGCTATTAATATAATAGATTATATATCTTAGACGAATACTTTTCCATTGGCTATGATGAAACTACCTTTAATAAATTCTAGAGGAGGGGTAAGCCATTGAATAGCTGGAATGCAAACTTGTACGATGACAAGCAACATTTTGTTTCAAATTTTGGCAAAGAACTAATAGAACTTCTTAACCCACAAGCAGGAGAGAAAATTCTTGATTTAGGTTGTGGAACAGGTGACCTTGCACATGATATATTTCAATTTGGATCAGAGATAGTTGGGGTTGACTCGTCTCAAGAAATGATTCAACAAGCACGAAGCAAGTATCCATTCATTTCATTTCTCATCCAAGATGGTGAAACCTTTATCACTCACGATAAATACGATGCTGTATTTTCTAATGCGGCTATTCATTGGATGAAGCAGACATCAAAAGTTGTTGAAAATATTTCATATGCGTTAAAGCCGGGTGGAAGGTTTGTAGCTGAGTTTGGTGGTAAATACAATGTAGAAACAATTATCAAAGGTATATCAAGTGTACTATATAGTGAGTTTGGGATAGATGCTTCAGTAAGAAACCCTTGGTTTTTTCCAAGTGTAGGAGAATACACTACTTTACTTGAAGAGCACGGTTTTACAGTTCATTACGCTCAATATTTTGATCGACCGACATTACTGGCCGACCAAGAAAAAGGGTTGAATCATTGGTTAGATAGTTTTGCTAGCGATTTTTTTGTTGGATTTAATGAAGAACAGCAGCTGCATTTATATAGATTAATTAATGAGAAAATAAAACCTCAATTGTTTCATCAAGAATCTTGGGTTGCGGATTATAAAAGGATTCGTATTATAGCTGAAAAATAAGTTAGCTGTTTGCATATGCATTTATTGTTGCTTCTATAAAACGATGACTGTTGAGTAAAATGACTTTCTAATCTTCAATATAAGGAACTATAGCGACAAAGTTTACGAAAAAGTGAATAAGTTAGATATATATGATTTATTTGTTATAAAAATCATATTATTATGAATATATTGAATGCTAAATTTTTATCTTCTATAATATATGTTAGCATCGGGAAGTGTTTAAAGCTATATAGAAAGGATGAGGTCAATGGGGTATGAATTTATTTTTATATGAATTAAATGAGTTTGAACATCTGCTCTTAACTTATTAATTGGTTGCTACCCAAGAGCTCCTTCAATTTTTATTTGACGAACGTATAAGTTTGCAAAAAAGTTGAAGGAGTGTTAACTGAAATGAAAGAAAAAAATTTTCGCATCCTGTTATATTCATTTATTTTATCAAGTGTAGCGGTCGCTATGTATCAGGGAGTTTATAAAAATTACTTACTAGATCATTTGTCCTTTTCCCCGACTCAATATGGTTGGGTTGATGGAATGAAGGAGCTGCCTGGATTATTTGCAGTTGGAATTGTCTTTATTGCATCGCGGTTTACCCCAAAAGCTGTGTGGATTTGCTCTCTAATAGTGATTGGAGCAGGGTTAGTTTTATATACTGTCTCTGACAATTTATTATTCATTATTATTTTTACTTTAATTTATAGTACAGGAACACATTTAAGGTCGATACAAGGAGATTATTTAGTAACTGATTTTTCTACAGAACGAGATCGTTCCTATAAATTTGGACTAATTGCAAGCTATAATGCAGTAGCAAGTTTATTAGGAATGGGTTTAGTGTGGGGAATTAGTACGGTATCTTCATTTGAAACAATTTTTATTATAAGCAGTATTTTTGCATTGATTAGCACAATTGCCGGGGGGAAGATCGTGCAAGCTAAAAGTTACTCTTCTCCCACAGCGAAATTAGTTTTTAAAAGGGTGTATACTCCTTATTACTTGTTGACTATCTTATCTGCGACAAGGGAAATGTTTTTTATTACTTTTGGGACATTACTCTTGATTGAAACATTTAATACATCTGTACAATTAATGGCACTACTTATGGCTGCTCACAGTATATGCGCCGTTATTACGCGTCCATTAGTTGGTAAGGCAATACAGCGATGGGGTGAAGGAAGAGCACTTGCGGTTAATTATATCCTAGTTACGTTTGTATTCGTAGGGTATGCTTTGTTCGATTATGTCTATCTTATTTATTTTCTTTTTATCATTGATGATGTGTTAGTTGGTTTTGACGATATCGGTATTTCATCTTTCGTAGGACGTCTAGTTCCCAGGGATGAATTAAGTGCGACGTTAGCAATGGGTAGTACAATAGCGCACGTTGTTGCAGTTTGTATCCCAATTCTAGGAGCAGTAGTTTGGACAATGTTTGGATCTATGATTATTTTTCTGATTGGTGCTATTGTAACGATTATAGCAGCGTTGTTTTCATTCAAGTTGTCAAATTTTAAACCAATTTAACATTGTTTAGTTGTTATAGAAAAAAATGAGGCTATTTGAAAAGAACAATTTCAAATAGCCTTTCTTATGTTCTAATAATAGGATGATATATAATCATCTTAGTTTTACAAGTTGTTAAAATATAGCGTGAGCAAAATTGAAATGCTCAAAAGCGCTTAATAGATCATGTCTGTTGTTGAAATATCGCTTGTCAATATCCTCAGGAGAAAGGTGTTCGTAAAGTAGCATATCTATTTGCTGAAGCGATAAGTCCATCGTATTTGAGTCTAAGCCAGTTTTTAGAGGTTCTTGTGCTTGTTTAGCTACTTCTTGCATTTGTAATATACGTTTTGATGCTCTGTTTGGGTCAAATGCAATATCATCTAAATAGTCAAATACAATTGAACTTCCAGTTGGTATGATATTTTTTAATGCTTTTAATGTTTCAAATATCGTGTCTATCGTTAAATAATACGTTACACCTAACCAGCTGATAAACGTCAATTTCTTAGGTGAGAATGAAGATTTAATAAGCACATTAGTAATGTTTTCTTCTGTGAAGTCTATAGGAATAAAGTGCACGTTATTAGGTATCTCCCAGTTGAGTTCAGCCATTCGCTTTATTTTGAGAGTCTGAGTTGTAGGATGATCAAGTTCAAAAATTTGTAAATGGTTTATTAATTCTGTTCGGCGATACGCAAACGTGTCAAAGCCTGCTCCTAATATAATATATTGTTCAACCCCTCTAGCAATAGCATTTTCTAAACAATCCTCCACATATTTTGCACGGCTCACAGTTTGTGGAATACATTGGGTACTCATAACCCAATTTAATGCGTCTGTTTGATTGCTATAATTTAATGCGTTTTCTGGATTGAAAAATGATATGGCCTTAGTCCAATTATGTCCAATCATGGCACTTTCTTCGTCTGATAATAGCTCTTGTGCAAGGAAATCATCAAAGATGATGGGGTAATGGTGTTGTGAATGATAGGACCTAGCAAAGGCACTAACAATTGCGGTTAGGCTTGCTTTGTTATTCACTTAAACATCTCCTTAACATATTTAAGTAGTTAACTACTTAGTTCAATCAGCGCTAATCATATTCTAACACAGAAACGACGGAATAGAAATAAATATTTTATTATAACACACAATTAATATTTTGTCAATATATTTTTAGTGTTCTATTTCTTTTTATTAATACATAAGTATTATAGATAAACATAGTTACAGCTAGAAGGGAGAGGTAGTAATGTATTACCGCTTACTCGCTATCAATATTGATGGAACTCTACTACGGTCAAATGGTCGGTTACAAAAAGGTGTAAAGGAAGCAATTCAGTTTGTTCAAAATAAAGATGTGTATGTAACACTAGTTACAGGCAGAAACTTTTTGTCGGCTCAAAAAGTAGCGAAGGCTTTAAAAATAGATTCCGTACTTGTAACTCTTAATGGGGCTTTTATTGCTAATTCTATTGATCGTCCAATCTATGTAAATGGTTTATCAGAGGAGAGAACTTTTAATATTGTGCAAGTGTTAGAAAATTATGATTGCAATATAAGATTAATTCATGAAAAGTTCTCTTTAGGCAATAGAAAAAAAGCAACAGAAAATATTGTTGCAAAAGCAGTTTTAAATAGTGGTGATCCTTTGTTTTATCCATTACAATTTGTTGATTCATTAGGTGACCATGTACGTGATAATCCAGTCTCAGCACTAAAGATAGAAGTGTATTTTCCCAATAAAGATGAGAAGAAGAAAGTGGAAGAAACGATTAGCAAAGCATTCCCAACACTCTCTATACTTGCACATATTGAAAATAAAATTGAAATTATTCCAGAAGGGGTATCAAAGCTTAACGGATTGAAGAAATTAGGTGAGCATATTGGTATTCAATTGAATGAAATGGTTGCAATTGGTTATGCATTAGATGATTTACCTATAGTTAAACAAGTAGGCTTAGGTGTAGCGATGTGGGATTCACCTAACGAGGTGAAAAAGGCAGCAGATTGGATTACACGTACGAGTAATCAACAAGGTGTAACATATATGATTAAAGAACATTTTCGTAAGCAACAACGAAAAGAATTTCTCCGTGAAGTAAGTCGTTCGGGTGAAAACTAAATAGAATCTTGTCCGTCACGTTAATTATTGTGTTGATAGTCAAGTCAAATCGGGTATACCTTACTTTACAAACTTATAAAAAAAACTTTCCGATAAGTGATTTTAACTTGATCGCGACACTTTATAATATCAAATATTTAGGAGAAGCTATAAGTTACAAAAGTAATAGTTTTTTGCAAAACAACATGATTAGCTATCGCGCTCAAAACACATTTTGATGTTAATTTCAAATAAAGTTACGATGTATATAAGAAAGATTTGGATAAGATAAAGTCACGGTGTACACAAAAAAATACGATGGTTTACCCCTTTGGATATGGTTATCTAAAGGGGTGTATTTATAATGAAAATAATATTTGAATAGATAGTTGTTAATTGACATAAAGTTGTTCCATTAGATTCAATACTAAACCTGAACTTGTCTAACTTTATAAGGATCATTAGCTTTTTTTTACTAGATTATTAAACTAAAATTAGTTGAGTATTTGCATAAATTATTGCTTACAGGGGCTGATTCCGGCCTTTAGTTTTGTTCTTAGTATGTGTCCATTGAGTCGATTAAGAATTAATTGTATATTTTTAGGATAGACGTACAAAACTGATGCAATGTTTGGAGAGTTAACAACTAATCTAATCACTAGATCTTTCATACTAAATGGTATTGGTGGACTATTATTCGGATACTTATTTTGGAAGAAAGGTTTTGAATATGCGATTTTAGCACACATGTTTTTTTACAATTTATATTTATTTCACTCTTTTATTAGTTCTGATGAAACAACCAATTAGATTACAAAAGATCTTTTTTAACCTCGTCTCAAAAAAATTAGGACGGGGTTAATGAATTTGAAGGCTAAGAATTAAACAAATTTATTTGTTCATACCACTCATAGAACAACAGTTCTATCTAATCTCAACTCCCGCAGCACTCGTGTGTCCTCTCAAAATAATTTGAGATATCATAACGGACATTTCTTCTGGAGATTTATAATTTTCCTCTCTTAACCACCAATCTATTATTCCGACAAAAGCTGAGCTAGAAAAATGAAGAAGTACTTCTTTTGGAATTTTAAAATCAGCATCTGTCATTCCTAGATTATTAAAATTTTCTTCGAATTTACCAATCATGACTTCCTCTAAGTTTTTTCTAAATTCATAAACTCCATGTTTTCCGAACATTACTTGGTAAAAGAATCGATGTTTTTCAACACTTTCATAAACTCTCTGAATGGTCATTTGATGGTTGTTTATTTTAAACTGTTGCTCTTCGATATGATTATTAGAATCACCATAAGATGTTTTGAGTTCTTTTAATACTACATCCATCATCTGCTCTAATAAATCATACTTGTCCTGATAATGTAAATAAAATGTCGCGCGGTTAATCATCGCTTCATCTGCAATGTTTTGGATTGTAATGCTATCAAAACCTTTTTGTTGGAGTAATTTTAAGAAGGCTTCTCCAATTAGTTTTCTCGTACGAGTGATTCGTAAATCTTCTTTATTTGCCATAATGCACCAATCCAATCGTTTTTTTTATTATTTTAAACAACAATTCATTTTACGATGTCGTGTATAAAACAAATGAAGAAACATTGATTATTGTGTCATCGTAAAATTCAAATATAATAACAGTATAAACAACAGGTTATTAAATAATCAACATGTTGTTGGGTAATATACACTTATTAAATTGTGCCCTTGGAAGGAGAAGCAAAAAGTAATGAATGTTGTAAGTTTAACAGATTGTATAAAACTAGAGAAAGTATTGGTAGGTTCAAAAGCGATGAACCTATCTAAAATAAAATCAACAATACCTTCAATACCAGATGGGTTTGTATTAACTTCAGATTCTTTTAAAAAATTTCTTACACATAACAATATCAGGTCCAAGAATAACCGACACATTCAAGAAGAAATTTTGACTGCTGAATATCCAAGGGAACTGGAATTATCAATATCAAAATCTTTCAAGGATATAAAAACCAGTCCTGATGTAACGATAGCCGTCCGTTCCTCTTCAGCAATGGAAGACCTAAATAACGCATCTTTCGCAGGGCAATATGAAACAATTTTGAGTGTGAAAAATTTAGATCAATTATTGGATAGTATTAAACGTTGTTGGGCTTCGTATTTTTCACCACACATACTAGACTATGCTAAAACCAATAATATATCTCTCTCCGATGTTCAGATGGGTGTTTTCGTTCAACAGATGATTCACGCAGATGTATCGGGAGTAATTTTCAGCTCTAATCCAGTAACGAATAACCAAAATGAAATACTAGTAAATGCAAGTTATGGATTAGGAGAAGCGATTGTGGATGGTAGTGTAACTCCAGATATGTATGTAATTAACAAAGAAAACAAACACATTGTAAAAAAATTAGGTGATAAAGAGATACAAATAATTGCTATGGAAGATGGAAATGAAACCGTAGTGGTTTCTGCGGATCAACAAGAAATATTTTGCTTGAGTGACGAAGAAATTCTAGAACTAGTTGATATAACAATGAAAATAGAAAATTTCTTTGAAAATCCGCTAGATATAGAATTTGCTATAAAAAATAACATCATTTATATTTTGCAAGCAAGACCTATTACGACTTTAAAAGGAGAAAATGTATAATGACATCCAATGTATATCATGTAGATTTAAAGGATTTTAAACAAAATTTAATAATATCAGAGGAAGAGAAGCAATGGTTTTGGGAATACAATGATACGCATTTCTCTAAGCCACTTACTCCCTTATTTGCTTCATTCATGGGCCCTTCAGTTTCTAGTGGGACCTTGGAAGCTTTTGAAAAATTGAAACTCCCATTAAAACAATTTCAATTTAAAATTTCGAAAGGCTACCATTACCAAACAGTTAAAGTACATGATAACCCTGAGACGAGAGTAGCGGAACATAAAGAAGTGATGACAACAGTTTTTCCAAGAGCATCAGAAATTCTTTTTGAATATGTAGAAAATACTCTACTTCCATACTACAGCATACTGGATGAAGCAAAAAAACAAAAGTTAACCTTAGAAGAAGCAGAAGAAAGAGTGTTAGAACTTTATCAGATGTATTTGAAAATTTGGTCCATACACTTTGAAGTAGTGATGCCAAAAATGTCAATAGGGCTAGCTCTTGAGGAGATATACGAGAAATTGTTAAATACCAAAGACACAACAGAAGTATATGATTTGTTATTAGGAACCATGAATAAATCAATTGAAACAGACCGAGAACTATGGAGGCTCTCTTTAATTGTAAAAGATTCAGCAATTTTATCTGAAATATTTAATAATTCAGATGTGATTCATTTAAGTGAATCACTTAATAATGTGGATGAAGGCCGTCAGTTTTTAACTACTGTCAAAACTTTCTTAGAAACATATGGTTACCGTGCGAGCAATCATGAATTTAATGAAGAAACATGGGTGGAAAATCCAAATCATGCTTTAACATTGGTTAAAAACTATATTGAAAAAGACTTTGATTTCAAAGCTGAGCTGCAAGAAGGGATCAATAAGAGAGAACAGAAAGTGAATGAAGTATTAGCTAGAATGCCTGATGGGGAGTTAAAAGAAACATTTATTTCGCTTTATGGTATGGCACTAAGAATGTGGGGAATTAATGAAGACCATCATTTTTATATTGATGCGATGTTACCGGCAAAAGCACGTCTATTTTTATTAAATGTTGGAAGTTTATTAGTTAATCATTCTGTCATCGAAAAGAAAGAAGATATTTCTTATCTTTATTTAGACGAATTAGTTGAATTATTAAGACAACCTAAGTCAGTATTTGACTTGATCAAAGAAAGAAAGGAAGAACATAAGAACAATGAAGCAATTACTCCTGTTCCTTTCTATGGTAATCCACCGGAGGGGCGTTCGTCAGATCCAATCGCAGAAAGAATGTTTGGTACAAGAATGGCCGACTTAAATGAAGAGAAGAAAACATTTACGGGTTATTCTAGTAGCGTAGGAGTACACACTGGAACAGTAAAGGTTGTTAGTGATCAAAGTGAATTTGATAAGGTGAAAAAAGAAGATATCCTTGTCTGTAAAACGACTACACCACCTTGGACAGTATTGTTTAACTTAGCAGGTGCTATTGTTACAGATGTAGGTGGAATTCTATCACATGCTGCTACTGTTGCAAGAGAATATGGAGTTCCTTGTGTAACTGGAACGAAAATTGCAACCTCTACACTAAAAGACGGAGATGTGGTTAAAGTGGATGGTGCTAAAGGTGAAGTTACCATTCTTGAATAAAACAAATCTGATTTTGTTGTCTATATTAATAGGGACGTTTTTAGTCCCTGTTAATTCAACAATGATCGCTGTTGGGCTTCCTAGTATTGCATCCTATTTAAATGTTTCAATTACTGATATATCATGGGTGGTTACTATTTATTTAATTGTTATGGCAGTCGTGCAGCCCATTGCGGGTAAATTAGGGGATTTATATGGGAATAAACAAGTAATGCAGATCGGGTTTATTGTGTTTCTTATCTCATCGATCGCTTGTGCTTTTTCTTTTAATTTGTTTTCTCTTATTCTATTCCGTTCTTTACAAGCACTAGGCGGTGCATTATTAACCCCAAATGCTACCGCGATTATTCGTTTCGCCATTCCAACAAAAAAATTGAGTCATGCTTTTGGTATTTTTGGCCTTACGATGGGTTTAGGTGCAGCAATAGGCCCCCTACTGGGTTCATTTTTAATCCGTTCATTCAGTTGGGAAGCTATATTTTGGGTTAATATTCCTTTTTTGGTCATTGGTGTGATTACCACTTGGCTTTTTGTACCTAATGTGAACGATTCCCAACCTAATAACAAAACCTTGGATATAGCAGGTACTTTATACCTTGGTGCAATATTGACATTCATGACATTATTTGCAACCAAAAATGAAATTATAACTGGTTGGACGACTCTTGTTTTATTTATCTTAGTTGCCTTATTTAGTTATCAAGAGCTAGTAAGCAAAGCTCCTATAATTGAATTTAGTATGTTTAAAAATATCCATTTTACTACTGCAAACTTATTTATTATGATTAATAACTTTTTCATGTACAGTACGGTTCTTTTTATTCCTATTTCACTGAATCAGTTTAGTATTAGCACAATTGGTATGATGTTATTCTATTTTGCCCTTTCTATGTCATTATCTTCATGGATAGGGGGGACATTGGCCAATAAGATTGGCAAGGATAAAGTCATTTCTATATCCTTTTTCTTATGTTGCATCACAGCACTACTTTATTTCACGTTTAGTAATGAATCTTCTTATTTGTTTGTTGTAATTTCTTTAATTTTTGGTGGTTTTTCTTCAGGAATTGGAATTGCCTCTATGCAGATCAATAGTTTGAAATCTGTACCAAGAGAGAAAGCGGGAATTGCTTCTGGCATTTACTCTACTTTTAGATATATGGGTGGAATAATGGCATCCGTGGTAGTTGCTATTTTAATAGGCAATACAATCTTTTTTTTACTATTACTGTGTTTTTCAATCATAGGTCTTATCCTTTCACTTGGGTTAGTTCTGAAAAATAATACAAAATTAAATACAAAAAAATATGAGGTGAAAATATGAATACACTCATTATCTATACACATCCGAATCATTCCAGTTTATGTTATTCATTTTTGCAAAAAACTTTAAAAGGAATGAGAGAGAATGCCAATATTAAGGAAATAAAAGTACTCGATTTATATGAGGAAGGATTTAATCCTGCGCTTGTATTTAATCAGGACAAAAGAAGAAGGGACATGCATAAGGATCCTGATTTAAAAAAGTATAGAGATCAAATTATTTGGGCACATAAAATTGTTTTTATTTATCCAATTTGGTGGGGAAGACCACCAGCAATGCTTTTAGGCTATATAGATCAAATATTCTCAACAAATTTTGCATATAAAAATGTTGGAAAAATCATGCCAGAAGGGCTATTGAAGGGAAAGTCGGTTGTTTGTATCTCAACAATGAAAGGACCGGAAATTCTTTATCCGTTACTTATATTGAGAAATTCCCATAAACGTTCAATGGAAAAGTTAGTATTCAATTTTGTAGGAATTAAAGATGTAAAATTTTTCGAATTCGGTAATATGGAGAACCGGAAAGGAAAACATACAAAAAAACTAGAAAAAGTTTATCAATATTTTCAGCAAATAAGTAGTTAAGTAAACTCAGTATAATAGGGAGAGAAGTAAAATGAAAAAAGTACTATTAGTCAAAGCAAATCCACAACAAGAGAAAAAATCTTATTCACTACGCTTAGCAAAAACGTTTATTGATGAATACCAGACGGAGAACCCAAATGATCAAATTATAGAGTTAGATTTGTACAAGGAAGAGATTCCTTTTATTGATGGTGATGTGTTATCTGCTAGAGGGAAGGTCGTGTTACAACAAGAGCTTAATGAAATAGAGTTAGAGAAAATAAATAAAATAAACCGACTAGCAGACCTATTTTTAGAGTCAGATAAAATCATTTTCTCTGCCCCTATGTGGAATTTTGGTTTTCCACCTATGGTAAAGGCATATATTGATGCCATATCCATTGCAGGCAAAACTTTTAAGTACACAGAGAATGGGCCGGTGGGCTTAGCAGGAGATAAAGCTGTTGTTTTACTTGAGGCACGTGGGGGGATTTATTCAGAAGGTTCAGGAGCAAGCTCCGAACATACAAAAAGCTATTTAGAAACTGTCATGAATTTTTTAGGGGTTAAAAACTTTAAAGTTGTTTTGTGTGAGGGTGTAAATTTAGATCATTCAAAAGCTGAAGAGATATACCTTGAAGCAGCTAACAATGCAAAAGAGGTTGCAAGATTATTTTAATTAAGTATAACTATCGCTCTTCTTGGCGTGTAGAAGGTAACTAACGTTGTTGAAAGAAATTTTCAGTAGGAACTTCGAATTTATGAGTATGGGAATTATGGACTTACTTAATTGGGGTCTGTCTTGTTGGATATAATGAACCATTTCTTGAAACTATTAAGATCATAAGTACAATAGCTACCATTGTGGTGAACAACTACCATGCGTAGTTATGTAAATGATATAATCCTGTTGAAAAGGATAGCGTTGGAGCCAATAATGATGAGTTGCTAAAACAAACTTTTTATACCAGATATTTTTCCTACCTTGATAAAATTTACTTTGAATTTATCCTGTGTGTGAAAAATAGAAAGAATATGTGAAGATACTAGAAGACATATTGTTCATGTAAGTACGTTAATTTACATTCATCATGGTGATGTCCTCTATAATAGAATCCAAATTATTTTGACTGATACCCCAGAAGATAGTATTAAAATTAATAAAGTTACAATAGAAAAGAATATATTAGAAAAAAAGCCATGTACATTGTAGGCAGTAACACTAATGTTGAACATAGGGAACTTATCTTCAATATCATTTCAGCACAAGCTCTCTCAAATGACATAAAAGAATATTTTTTTGTGAAACATAATAGAAAGTGTGTTGAATAACTATTATTCTTATCTGATGCACCAACAAATAAGGAAAACATATTATGTATTACATTGGCATGGTGACATGGAAACTGCCCTACTCTTTGATTAAAGTAGGGCAGTTCTTGTGTTTACTTATCTTTTTGAAAAGTAGTGACATTTATACATCGGCAATTACTTTCTAATTCTAAGGTAGGGGTTGATCCGACATCTATAAGGGAAAATGGTTAAATCATGATAACTTATTTTAAGATGATATCCATACTCAATAAAACCAGCTAAGGTTTGTCAACATTTTTCAATGAAAGACTTGATTTAATTAAGCGATACTAAAACTGTCCATAACAAATAACCTTCCGAATATACATTTTGGAAGGTTGTTTTGCGTTTTAATAAGACATAGATCCAATGTAAGAGCTTATTTACACAAACGATAATGGCTACCCTAAATTATGTGTATTTGAGGTTTTAAAGTTGACTTGAAATTATATCCATATTAAACTGTTAATAACACATTACTGTTAATGACAGTATAATGTTATTAATAGTTATTTGATAGACGTAATTTTATCTAAGGAGGTACGATGTTTAATGAAACATACAGGAAGACATACAGGTGCATTCCTTTTGTTGTTTTTAACAGAGGGGGATAGCTATGGAGGGAAACTTCTACAAAAATGTGAGGAAGAGCTTTCCGACAATCCGATTGATAGTGCAATTATTTATCGCACACTAAAAAAGTTAGAGATAGAAGGTGCTGTCGAGTCTTATTTGGGTACATCTGATCAAGATAAGCTGATCAAAATGTATAAGATTACTACAGTTGGAAAAAGAAAATTAGAAGATTTTCACGTAGATATTGAAGCAAAGTTAAAAAATTTATCATTCTTCTTAAACAAATATAAAGAATGGAAAAATGAGTACTAATTATGATTAATGGTGCTATTCTTTACGTTATAGCTATCATTCTTACTAGTATTTCTTATAAAAAAAATAAAAATAAAACAAAAGCTGCTTTGTTAAAATCGTGGAAAATGTTTAGAAATATTATACCTGACGTGTTATCAATTATGCTATTTGTTGGACTATCACTAACTATATTAACACCATCCTTAATTTCTTCAATCATTGGAGAAAAATCTGGATTGTTAGGTATTGTTTATTCGACAATAATTGGTTCAGTTTCACTAATACCAAGTTTTGTAGTATTTCCTCTCGGATCTACATTAGTCCAAAATGGTGCAGGTTACCCTCAAGTAGCTGCATTAATGTCGGCATTAATGTCAGTTGGAATCGTAACATTACCTATGGAACAAAGAATATTTGGACGAAGTTTTGCCCTTTATCGAAATGCTGCCTCAGTGTTAATGTCTGTCATGTTTTCTTTTATTATTTGGGTGGTGATAACATGGATAAATTAAGAGAATACCGTTTCTTTTTTGTTTTATTATTTGGGATCATATTACTTACTTGTATTAACCAATCGATGGGATGGAATGCATTCAAATTAACTGGAAAAAGTATATTAGATATGCTGTTTTTACTCCCTCCAGTCTTAATATTCGTAGCTTTACTAGACCAATGGGTGAAGAAAGATACACTAATTAAGTATATGGGAAAAGAATCTGGATTCTATGGCACCTTGTTCACTTTATTATTAGGAGTAATTGCAGCTGGTCCCCTATACGTAGCGTTTCCCATTGCAGTACTTTTTTTAAAAAAAGGAGTAAGTCTGCGGTATATTGTATTTTTTTTAGGAGTTTGGTCAACTGCAAAACTACCAGTTGTTGTATATGAATTGTCTTCATTCGGTGTTAAGTTTACACTTATTCATATTAGTTTTGGTCTACTGTTTTCCTATTTTCTAGGTGTTTTCTTTGAAAAAATTTATGACCAACGGCAATTGTTGAAATATGATATAACAGAAGAGCTTTAAATGAAGAAAATTCTTTCATCCTTCTAATTCAGAGTTTAAATAGATTTTTATAGCACCATCCTCAATTATAGGGAAGCATATGTAAAAAAAGCCTTATTGAAACCTTCTTAATATCAAGTCTTCGTAAAAAGGGAACAAAAATGTAGTTAAGGCTATCACGACTACCCTTAGTTAATAGGTCAACCAGGTAACTGGTTGACCTTGTAATACGACATCTGATTACACGTGAAAAAATAACCATGTGTCAATTATACTTCTCTTCCTCCACTGAATAACTCTTAACTGAAAACAATCTCGGTAGATTAGAAAACTAATATCATTAAATTATAAATAAAAATACAAACAATAGTTTTAGAGATTCTATAATTTTGCACGCTGCTAACAAAATACTCATATTCAATAATTTTAGTTTTCTAATTAGGATCATTTAACAGAAATTATATCTCCAAGCAGGAGAGAAATACTAAGTAGAGATAATCTTTTTTGAGGTGAAAATCTATTCGCCCATCTCATGATTGACCAATTTACATATGTTCTGTACACTTAGATAAGTTTGGATCGGACAATAAGAAGGTGATGTATATGAAAATATTAATAAATGGCTTGGATGATCCACGATATAAACGTCCAATGGAACTAATTACAGATTTATTTTTTGAACAAAGCGAACTCTCGTTTGATAATATTGATGATCCAACATTAATTGTTACGGTTGATTTAGACGAGAGCAAAAACGCTTCAGCTACTGCTAAATTACATGTACTTGCGACAAATCATATATTTGAAGCAAAGATGGAAAAATCGCTTGTTTCTTTTGAAAGTGAAAAGGAACGGTTTACCCAAATAAAAAATATCGTTTTATATGTGTATTTATCATTGTTACAGCAGCATACAAAAGTGAGACAACCATGGGGATTATTAACTGGGATTCGCCCAACGAAATTACTTCATAAAAAACGTCAGTTAGGTATAGCTAAAAAACAAGCCCATAACGAGCTTCGTGACAACTATATGATTTCAGATGAAAAAATACAACTGATGCAGCAAATTGTGGATCAGCAGCTTTCAGTTGTGCCAGATCTATATCAATTAAAGAACGAAGTAAGCATTTATATCGGTATTCCATTTTGTCCAACGAAATGCGCATATTGTACCTTTCCTGCTTATGCGATAAATGGTAGGCAGGGCTCAGTAAATTCCTTTCTGGGGGGACTCCACTATGAAATGCGTAAAGTAGGAACTTGGTTAAAAGAGAATGGTATTAACATTACGACTATATATTACGGTGGTGGAACACCTACAAGTATTTCTGCAGAAGAAATGGATATGCTTTACGAGGAAATGTATGAGTCCTTTCCGAATGTTGAAAATGTGCGAGAAATAACGGTAGAGGCTGGTCGTCCTGATACAATTACACCTGAGAAGCTCACTGTGTTGAACAAATGGAAAATTGATCGTATAAGCATCAATCCACAATCGTATATTCAAGAAACATTAAAAGCAATTGGACGCCATCATACGGTTCAAGAAACGATTGATAAATTTCATCTTGCTAGACAAATGGGGATGAATAACATTAATATGGACCTTATCATTGGATTACCTGGAGAAGGTAAAGAACAATTTCACCATACATTATCCGAAACAGAAAAATTAATGCCAGAATCTTTAACGGTGCATACTTTATCATTTAAACGTGCTTCAGAAATGACAAAAAACAAAGCTAAATATCCAGTAGCTGATAGACAAGAAATAGCTGCAATGATGGATATGGCTACTGTATGGACCAATGAAAAAGGATATAGACCTTATTATTTGTATCGACAAAAAAATATCCTGGGAAATTTAGAAAACGTTGGATATGCTCTTCCCAACCAAGAAAGCATCTATAATATTATGATAATGGAAGAACAGCAAACAATTATTGGATTAGGCTGCGGGGCATCGAGTAAATTTGTGCACCCAAAAACCGGAAAAATAACTAGGTTTGCAAATCCTAAAGACCCGAAAACGTTTAATGACGGTTACGAAAAGTATACACATGATAAGATTTCTATCCTTTCAAATATATTTTCTGATTGAAAAATTGCATTATTTCACTAAAAAAGTTGCCCTTGAAATTTTAACTTTCCTGGCAACTTTTTTTAGTGAATTATATTTTTAGAATATTCACAAAAATAAAGGTGTTTTACTTTTTTTTGATGAAATATATATTGGAATGACTTACTTAATTAATAGTAAAAAGGAGGAATTTTTTTTGTACATGACTATTGCCAAATTATTTGAACAAACGGTCGCTAAATTTCCTAAGAAGGAAGCGTTGGTCGATGTTGCTAAAGGTTGTAGGTTAACTTATGAACAATGGGACATCGAGGTAAATAAGTTAGCAAATGCGTTACTTTCCTCAGGGGTGCAAAAGGGTGATAGAGTATCGACCTATCTTTTTAACACGAGTGAACTAGCAACGACCCTTGTAGCTTGTGCCAAAATCGGTGCTATATTTAATCCAATAAATTTTAGGCTGCAACCAAAAGAGGTAGCTTATATTTTAAGAGATGCAGAACCGAAAGTAGTTTTATTTGAGCAAGCCTTAGAACCTCATATATTTGCAATTCATGAAGAATTTACAAACACTTCCTTCTGGTACATTAACGAAGATACTCCTTCTTATGCAGTAAGTTATGATGAAAGATTAAAGCTAGCTTCTCCAGAACAACCCCAAGTAAAAATTAGTGAAGATGATCTCTATGCAATTATGTATACGAGTGGTACGACAGGAAGGCCTAAAGGTGTCCTTCACCGTCACCGTGATATGGTTGAACAAAGTATTATTTGCCTTACCGCTCTGAAAATAACGGATAAAGACCGAGGTCTTGTCACGGCCCCAATGTTTCATTGTGCTGAATTACATTGTTGCTTCATACCGAGGATACATGTCGGAGCAACTAATGTCATACTCCACCATTTTGATCCACAAAGTGTGTTAAAAACAATTGAAGAAGAGAAAATCTCAGTTTTGTTTGCAGCACCTACGATGTGGAATATGCTGTTGCAGGAACAAATTGAATCTAAATCACTCACTTCATTACGCTTAGGGCTGTATGGTGCAGCGCCAATGGCTCCTGTATTAGTAAAGTCAATAAAAGAGGTAATGGGAATTGATTTAATACAAGCATATGGTATGACGGAGATGGGTCCTGCGGTTTCGTTTCTTATGGAAGATGAACAATTACTCAAAGCAGGGTCTGCTGGCAGAGCATGCATAAATCACGAAATACGTATAGTACTGCCGAATGATGATGGCCCTGCAGATCCGGAGAATGTTCTGTCTCCTGGAGAAGTAGGGGAAATAATTGTTAGGGGTCCTTGTATGATGGAAGGATATTTTAATCGTGCTGAAGCATCTGATAAAGCGATGTATAAAGGATGGTATCATTCAGGAGATCTAGGCTATCTTGATCAAGAAGGATATTTATATGTAGCAGATAGAGTTGATGACATGATTATAAGTGGGGGAGAGAACGTATATCCGAGAGAAGTAGAGGACGTACTCCATGCATATGACGGAGTGCTAGATGTTGCTGTGCTTGGTGAGCCAGATGAGGTATGGGGAGAAAAAGTCATAGCTGTAATAGTCAAAAAAAATCCAAAGCTAACGGCAGAGATGTTAGAAGACTACTTGTTAAATAGCGATCAGCTTGCAAATTATAAACGACCTAGAAAATATGTTTTTATAGATGCTTTACCTCGCAATGCGAGTGGAAAAATCCAAAAGTTTTTACTTCGAGAGGAAATGACTAACACACAAGTATAAATATCTTCTTTATATGGCTCTTTTCGTAATTTTTGTAGTTATTGTTATCAAATTAATAATATAAAAAAGTGGTTTTATATTGTTAGTCATTATGTCACAGAAGAAAAGCTGCCCTGAACTCTAGTTGTGTAAGTCTTTGAAATGATCTTTGGGGATATGAAACTTAGATGATTGTAGTGTTTGTTATGGAGAAGTGGAGACTAAAGTTGTAATTGGAAGCTCGTTCTTTCCTTAAACCAACAAATAGGAGGCTGGTATCATAATGAATTCACCGTTACTTTTGTCAATGATGATGGAGCACGCTGAAACATATTTTCCGAACAAGAAGGTTATCTCTCGAACTGCACAAGGAAAAACAACGCATACGTATAAGCAAATAGGTGAGAGAACTAGACGTTTATCAAGTGCATTGCAAAAACTGGGGGTCAACAAAGGGGAACGTGTTGGAACGTTTGCGTGGAACCACCATCGCCATCTTGAAGCGTATTTTGGCATACCTGGGCTAGGAGCCGTTCTTCATACAATTAATATTCGCCTAGCTCCTGAACATATCGTCTATATTATTAATCATGCGGAGGACAAAGTTTTATTAATAGATGATGATTTGCTTCCTCTTATAGAAAAAATTAAAGATGAGCTTCCAACCGTTCGTGCTTATATCATTATGACAGATCAAGAAGACATACCTGAAACAATACTTGAGCCGGCTTTCCACTATGAAAAAATACTTGCTGATGCAGACCCAACATTTCCATTTGAAAATAATTTGGATGAAAATGACCCAGCAGGTATATGTTATACATCAGCAACAACAGGGAATCCAAAAGGTGTCGTTTATTCTCACAGGGCAATTGTTCTACACAGCTTTGCATTAGGATTGGCTGACAGTGCAGCAATTTCTGAGAGTGATGTATCATTAGCAGTTGTACCGATGTTTCATGCTAATGCTTGGGGATTACCTTTTGCGGGGGTATGGTTTGGAACAACCATGGTTATGCCAGGACCTTCTTTTACCCCAAAGATATTAGCACAATTAATGGAGTCAGAAAAAGTGACAATAGCAGCTGGTGTTCCTACGATTTGGTTAGGGTTATTACAGGTTCTTGAGCAAGGAGACTACAATTTAAATAGTGTAACTAGAATTTTATGTGGTGGTTCTGCTGCACCAAAAGGAATGATAAAAGCATTTGAATCCAAATATGGCATCCCATTTATTCATGCATATGGAATGACTGAAACGAGCCCACTTGTTGTTTTGTCTAGACTAAAAAGTCATCAAACTAACTTATCAGAGGAAGAGCGTTTAGAAATTCGAGCTAAGCAAGGTTATCTTGTGCCGGGTGTTGAAATGAAAGTGATCGGTAAAGATGGCGAAGTAACATGGAACGGAACAGAAATGGGTGAGCTTTGTTTACGAGGTCCGTGGGTAGCAGAAGAATATTATCATGATGATAGAAGTAAAGAGGCATTTCGTGATGGCTGGCTCCATACAGGTGATGTAGTAACAGTGGACCAAGAAGGGGTAATTAAAATTGTAGATCGTACAAAGGATCTTATTAAAAGTGGTGGAGAATGGATTTCATCTGTAGATTTAGAAAATGCCTTAATGGCTCATGAAGAAGTTTTTGAGGCTGCTGTCATTGCAGTTCCACATGAAAGGTGGCAAGAGCGACCAATTGCTTGTGTTGTAATGAAGGATGAAAGAAATACTGTAACGAAGGAAGAGCTTTACGAGTATTTACGCCCTCAGTTTGTCAAATGGTGGCTTCCTGATGATATCGTATTCATGAAAGAAATACCTAAGACATCGGTTGGGAAATTTTTAAAAAGAGCATTGAGGGAGCAGTTAAAGGAGCATTTTCAAAAACTATAAACAAAAATAATTTCAGAATATTTATTTTATTGTATAGTTTTGGTACAATTATAAAGAATAAATAAAAGGGGGATAATTATGACAACTCAAAGCTCTACTGAAGTAGTTCTATTAACAGTCGAAGGAAGAGTGGCAACACTAGAACTAAATCGTCCGAAAGTTTTAAATGCGATGGACGTAGAAATGATTTTTAGTATAGTAGAAAAGCTTCATGAAGTTGCTGACAGTGAGGCAGACATACTCGTTATTAAAGGAAGCGGGAAAGGTTTTTGTTCAGGCGGTGACATTAAATCAATGCTAGCAACTGCCGCATCAGCTGGCCCAGAAGACTTCGAAAAAATGATGAACAAAATAAACGAAATGATGGAAACGCTTTATAAGTTGCCATTGTTAACGATTAGTGCAATTCATGGTCCTGCAGCTGGATTAGGGTTAAGCTTTGCGTTAGCGAGTGACTACGTAATGGCTGAAGCACATTCAATTGTTGCGATGAACTTTATCGGGATCGCTTTAGTTCCTGACGGTGGGGGACATTTCTTTATCGAAAGACGTGTAGGTGAACAAAAGGCGAAAGAAATTATATGGGAAGGCGAAAAACTTCCTGTAGCTAAGGCACTTGAACTAGGACTGATCGATCAAGTTGTAGAAGGTAACTTCGAGGAAGCAGTTCAAGCTAAAGTTACTGAGTGGTTAAACAAACCTACGAAAACAATGTTAGAGACTAAAAATATCTTTAAACAAATGCATTTACCTACATTAAAGAATATTCTTGAGTTAGAAAAGCAGGCCCAATTTAAAATGCGCCAAACGGCTGATCACCAAGAAGGTATCATCTCATTTATTGAGAAGAGAAAACCTCAATTTACAGGAAAATAATCATAAAATTGAAAACGATTTCATAAACAATTTACTTTCTAGTAAGTAAAAAAGCGCAAGTTTCACATTACATATCAATAGTGAGCTTGCGCTTTGGTTTTGAATAAAACTCTGAAATTGATAAAATAGTAGATTTGACCTGAAAAACAGTAAATTTGACCGATAAAATTGCATAATTGACAATCAGTACATGTAGTCGATTAACATTGATTGTTAACGATATGCGTTTCCTGTTACATATCACAGACTTATTTGTGGAAATTTTTATTAGCGGTGAAACAAAATTAATTTTCCTTGCGAAGACGTACAGCGGTGTGTTTTATCTTGGTAGTTTGCTTTAACTAACATTTGTTCTCCTTTTAGCTTTGCTTCTTTGTCACCGCTTGCTTCAAATGTCTTTTCTAGTAATTTCTCACCGCTTGCATCATATACTGTTAAAGTGTACACAATTCAACAACTCCTTATTAAATAATTACTATTATTCTTACATAATAATCGAAATTCTGCAAAAAATATGAAACTTATTAGTTTTTTTATTCGTAATTATAGTATCGAAAAATAGGAGGGGGTAGACTATGGGATTAAAGCTAGAGAATGTAACCAAACGTTTCGGCAGTTTTTCAGCTGTCGATAAGTTAACAATTGATATTCCAGAGAAAGAAATGTTCGGCTTCTTAGGGGCGAATGGGGCTGGAAAAACGACAACCTTTCGAATGATTTTAGGATTGTTAGATGCTACTGAAGGAAACATCACTTGGGAAGGAAAACCAATTAATTATTCATCAAGCCATTTAGTTGGTTATTTGCCAGAAGAACGAGGACTCTATCCAAAATTGAAGGTTGTCGAGCAGATTGTTTACTTTGGTAGGCTACGAGGAATGGACAAAGCAAAGGTGGTAAAAGAACTAGACTACTGGCTTGAACGATTCAAAGTTCCAGAATACAAGAATAAAAAAGTTGAAGAGTTATCTAAAGGTAACCAGCAAAAAATTCAATTTATTTCGGCTGTCATACATAAACCTAAATTACTTATATTGGATGAGCCATTTAGTGGCTTAGACCCAGTAAATGTTGAACAACTGAAAGATGCTGTCATCGACTTGAAAAATGAAGGTACTTCAATCGTTTTCTCAAGCCATAGAATGGAACATGTGGAGGAATTATGTGAGCATTTATGTATTATGCATCACGGTAAACCTGTCGTCCATGGTAGCCTAAAAGATATTAAAAGATCATTTGGTAAAAAGAATGTAATGATCGACGCTGACTTTGATTTATCTGACATTAAAACGTTACCTGGTGTAGTCAAAGCTAAGGATACGGCACTAGGAGTGGAGCTGCAAGTAGAAAATGAGAATGTTTCACAAAAGATTCTTGCACAAATTAGCAATAAGGGCTTTATTAGAAAGTTTATGCTAGAAGAACCTTCGTTAAATGATATTTTTATAGAAAAGGTAGGTGCTTCTTATCATGAATAAATTTTGGATTATTGTGTCAAATACTTACATGACCAAGTTAAAAACAAAATCGTTTATTATATCAACTCTTATCATTGGCTTAATAGTATTTGCTTTAGGAAATATGCAAAATATTATAGATTTTTTTGATAAACAAGATAAGGCAACAACGATTGCTGTAATTGACGAAACTGAGGAGTTATTTGAGCCTTTTAAAGCCCAGTTAGATGTTTTTAGTGAAGAGTTAACAGTTGAGAAATATAGTGGGACAGAAGAAGAAGCGACATTGAAGGTTGAAGAGGAAGATTATACTGGATTTATCATTCTTTCTTATAATGAAGCAAATTTACCTCAAGGAACCTTTAAGGCGATGAGTATAACTGATAATGATGTAAATACGAAGCTAGAACAAGCTTTACAGCAATTGAAAACAACGATTGCAACGAGTCAAATAGGACTTGAACCATCACAGGTGGAGAAATTATATGAACCAGTATTTTTCGAAAAAATAGCGCTTGCAGAGGATGCAAAAACAGAGGAAGAATTAATGCAAGCACGAGGCATTGTTTATGTGTTATTATTCTTTATTTATATCTCAGTCATCATGTATGCGAGTATGATAGCTACTGAAGTTGCCACAGAAAAAACTTCACGGGTAATGGAAATAATTATTTCGAGTGTTTCTCCTGTTACACAAATGTTTGGGAAAATTTTAGGTATTGCTCTTCTTAGCTTAACGCAGCTTGCAGCTATACTAGCAATAGGATATTTTTCTTTATCAAGCAATGTAAATAATATTAAAAACAGTGGCGGGGTATTAGAATTCTTTGGGTTTGCTAATATACCAGCATCTACGATTATATATGGTTTTGTATTTTTTATACTTGGATATTTGTTATATTCAACACTTGCTGCAGTTCTAGGTTCGTTAGTGAGCAGGATTGAAGATGTACAGCAAATGATTATGCCAATGACACTGTTAATCGTTGCAGCTTTTATGATCGCAATGTTTGGATTAGGAGTACCTGAAGCTCCCTTTATTACAGTTACATCTTATATACCATTTTTTACTCCGATGATTATGTTTTTACGTGTAGGCATGTTAAATCTTCCTTGGTGGGAAATTGCTTTAAGTATCACATTGCTAGTTGGAACAATTGTTGCGTTAGCGTTATTCGGAGCAAAAGTATATCGTGGTGGTGTATTAATGTACGGAAAATCAAGCTCGTTTAAAGATATTAAAAAGGCGTTACAATTAACAAAAAAATAACGGTATATCAATCTGATATTATTCATGTTCGTTAAACATAACGCTTAAAAACAATAATAAGACCACTGAGACATTTTCAGTGGTCTATTTGTATAATAAGGCTTTCGAAATACCGATAAAGTACTCAGATTCACGAATGATATGATCAATTACTACAATTGCAGTTTGATTTTCTTGAATGGGCTTGCTATGTCTTTGGAGGAACCTGCACAGTTTAATAAACTCTTCACTCTGTTGTAAGCAAAATTGTACTAGTTTCATAATGTCTTCATGGAGCTTAGCAGATATTTGATTACCTGAGCGTATGACAGTTTCAATAAACCTGACTATATGTTGATGTGTTTCTTTAAGTGTTTGTTCCCATACCTTTAACTGATCTACATATTCAGATTCTAGATCTTTAACAAGCTCTCTAATGACTACAGTATGTTCCTCTTCCTGGTGCTTCCAAAATTCAGCTTCATCAAGTATGCGCAAGGGCATTTGCTGCCCATAATAGAATTGCAAATAAACTCCCCCTTAATAGAAATATGTAATACTAATGGAAAATAGAATCCATCATCAGCTAGATAAAATCTTGCATGAATTGAATAGAATGTTCCCCTAATTGGATAGAATAAGAAGTAAAATATAGAATGACATGTGAAGACTGTTTTCACATTGATTCATTACGTTCGTTCTAACATATATGAACGTATACACTTAGATCTAGCGTTTGTGACTTCTTTTCTATTTTTAGAACTTTTTGAGCCCTCATAAGACTCATCATACTATCCATCTTTAGTAATGCTGTTTGTGCATTAAGAAATAAAATAAATACGTAGTCAACTTGTGTTCGTAGCATCTTTTCTACTGTACAACGAGGCGATGGTACGAATTTGATAATCATAGCAGCAGAGTTTACAAAAAAGCCTATGTGAATGAAGTAGAATAGCATCTAATCGTTATATCATTTGGCTTGAATTTAGACTTAGTAGAATGATAAAGCATGATGATCTACATATACACAATGTATGTAACTACTACTTTGAAAATGCTTTTTAATAGACATTTATATAGATTTGCCAAGGAAAGCTAATGCCTCTGTAGTAGTTCCTACTCAGCCTGGGATGATATTATATTTGGGTTGTAAATTGCTTGAGTAGGGGTATAGTGACATAAATGAGGATCCGTTACATTGAGCAGCAACAAACGCTTTGTAACAATGACTATGAAATTACTTTTACTATAGAAAATATACAATCAAAGTGAAAGCATTTTTTATGTTATATAATTAATCAAGAAATGCTTGATTAGAGCTAGACAACATATACTTTCGTGATTTACGAAAAAGAGGGGTTTATGAGCAACATATGGTAAAATAAATAGAATTATAATAATAGTAAATAGTTGTTTAAAAGGAGGAAGTTTATATGGAGCAAATCAAATTTTTACATGCAGCAGATTTGCATTTGGATAGTCCTTTTGTTGGATTAAAAAAGCTTCCCACACAAATATTTCAACGAGTAATGGGTAGTACATTTATTGCATTGACAAATCTTGTTGATATGGCAATACAAGAACAAGTAGATTTTGTTATTCTAGCAGGTGATATTTATGATCAAGAGGATCGAAGCATAAGAGCTCAAGCTCGATTAAGGAAAGAAATGGAAAGGTTGAAAGAAGCACAAATAGAGGTATATATTGTGCACGGGAATCATGATTATATTAATGGCACATGGATAGATATAACGTGGCCTGAAAATGTACATATTTTTGCTGATGAAAAAGTTGAATGTAAGACTTATAAAAAAGAAGGAAAAGAGCTTGTCAATTTATATGGGTTTAGTTATTTAAACAGATCCGTACGTAACAATATGACTGACCTGTATAACAAACATGGAGAAGTAAAATTTCATATTGGAATCCTACACGGCAGTTCTGAAGGACAAACAGAACATAATAATTACGCCCCGTTTACGGTTAGACAACTCATTGAAAAAGACTTTGATTATTGGGCATTAGGTCATATCCATCAACGTCAAGTTCTATGTGATAACCCTCCAATTATATATCCAGGGAATACTCAAGGTAGGCATCGAAAGGAGTATGGTGAAAAAGGCTGTTATATAGTGAACCTATCTACAACAGGCGTATCTTATTCTTTTCATCCAACTACAGATCTCATTTGGGATCAGTTAGAAATTAATATAGCGCAACTTGAAACATTTGAGGAGTTGTTAAACGTGAGCTATACAAAATTTGAAGAGATTCGATCAAGGAATAATGGAACCCTACTATCTATTGAGTTTATTGGATCAGGACCACTACATAAAGTATTGCATAATGAAGCACAGTTAGAAGATTTTTTATCAATCATAGTTGATGGTGAAGAGGAAAGGCAAGATTTTATCTGGGTTGACAAAACGATCGTTAATACTAGTGAAGGTATTGAGGATAAGAACATAGCGCAATCTCCTTTTCTCAAAGATTTAGTTACTATGATAAGCGAGTTCGAAGAATATGAGGAAGTTCTCAAACCGCTATTTTCTCATTCTCAAGCACGTAAATACCTTACAGAGTTGTCTGAAGAAGATATTCGTGAAATTCATAACGAGGCTCAGAAGTTATTATTCAGAGAATTATATTAATCATGGAAATAAGCGGGTGATTGAACATGAAAATTATCGGTATATACATCTATGGATATGGAAAGCTTGATCATATAGACTTACAGCCACTTGGTGATATTCAAGTTTTTTATGGGAAAAATGAGGCAGGAAAATCTACACTTCATTCATTTATCCATAGTATGTTATTTGGTTTTCCTACTAAGCAACAGAGTGAAAATCGATACAAGCCAAGATTAGGGAGCAAGTATGGTGGTCGCCTTGTGCTTGAAACAGAGAAGTATGGTGTTGTAACTGTTGAAAGGTTATCAAGAAAAGGTGAAAGAGCTGTTACAGTTACGTTTTCTGATGGTACAAAGGCTGGAGAAGAAGCATTGCAAATGATTGTTCAAGGTATGGATAAAGCAAACTATCAATCGATATTTTCATTTAATATTCATGGATTACAAAATATACATACAATGAAAGCTGAGGATTTGGGTCGTTATTTATTTTCATCTGGCGCTGTAGGAACAGATGCCATTCTTTCAGCTGAGCAAAAGCTTTCAAAAAAGATAGATGAGTATTTTAAGCCAAATGGTAGAAAGCCGTTAATTAACGAGATGCTACCTCAACTAGCTGAACAAAATAAACAGCTTCTACAATGGCAGGAAAAAAGTAATCAATACAAAAATTTAATGAATCGTACAACAGTAATAAAGGAAGAACTACAAACGATAAAGGTAAATAAAAAAAAGCTTGAACAAGAAACAGTGATCGTAAAAAAACTAACTGAGCTACAGCCATTGTTTGAAAAAAGAGCATTATATCGTACACAATTAGACAAGCTACCGACATATCTTCCTTTTCCTGCTGATGGACTTATCCGCTTTGAACAACTATATGCTGAAAAAACAGCTTATGAAGCACAATATCATACTTTATTTGCAAAACGAAGAGACCTTGTTGAAGAGCAGCAAAATGAAGCGGTAGCTGAAGGCATGTTAATAGCTGAAGAAAAAGTTCAAGAGGTCAAGTCGAATTATAGTTTATTTCAAGCTATGTTGGAAAGACAAAATGAATTATCTGTTCAAATTGATCAACAGCAAAAAGAGTTTCATTTTGAGCTTGCAAAGTTACCTTTTGATCTTGACGAAACACATATTCTTCAAATCGATGCTGGTTTACTAAAAAAAGATCAACTTTCTACCCTTATACAAATTGAAGAAGAACTGGCTCATGACAAACGAGTGTTAGATGAGCGTTTTAATCGTGCAAAGGAAGATTTAGAAGATAGTGAACAAAAGCTCATTGAATTCGAACAACAAACCTTACAGGATGAACAGCGTGACAAGTATGAGAAACAAATTTCACAGCATAGTTCACTGCAAGTGTTACAGCATGAGCAGGAACATTTAGCAAAGAGTTATGCTCGCTTAACTCGAAAAGTTGATACGATTAAGGTTGTTGAAAAGAAGAAAAAACAACGGATAAATTTAGTCAGTTATTTGAGTATCTTGTTGCTTTTTGGACTTGCTGGCGGAGCGTTCTATACTGGTAACTGGATCATGTTATTAGGTGGAATTGTTATCCTATTTATCCCACTGTTACTTAGATTCAATGAGCCGTCCGATAAAATATTGTTAAAAGAGCTCGAGAAAGAAAAAGCTGAGATAATAAGCGCAATTGATGAAAATAAGCAACAACTTTTAAATTTGTCAAATGATCACCTTTCAGACTTAGAACGAATGTTAGCGAAAGATGACCATTATAGGCAATTACTTGAGATCGAAAAAATAGCAGTTGAACAACGTGGTAGAACATATGAAAAGATCGTTAAGAAATTTACAGATTGGGAACATGACAAGTTTGTATTTTCTAATAAGTTGCATAATTTAGATTTAGGATTTCCTATTAAAGAGGATGTTTCAGCTAAGCAATTATATGAAATATTACTTATTATAGAGAAAATAAAAGAATTGATAATAGGAAAGCAATTGATAGCTGAAAAAAAACAATTGTTAGATCATAATATGAATGAATTTGATGCTAAAGTGGCTGAGATAGCAGATTTATTCCAAATCGATAAGAATGATAACGATATAAGTGTAACGCTATACAATATTGATAAGCGATTAATGAAAGAAAAGGATAAAAAAAGGCTGTTGCAAGAAAAAGTAAAAAACATAAATGCATTAGACGATGAACTGCATGAGATTATGACTAAAAAAAATCACTTACACAATGATATTGTGCATCTATTCCAACTTGCTGAAGTCCAAGATGAAGAGCAATTTCGTTTGAAAGAGAAAGCATTTAAAGATAGTCAACAAATATTAGAGAGACTAGCAATTGTTGAGGCACAAATTTTAACTCAACGTGGAGATGAGTTAACTAATCAACTCCCTAGAGATCTAGCCCCTTTATCAGAGCAGGTTGAGAAGTATGATAACGAGCTCAAAAGCATAATTATGAAAGAACAAAGCCTTATTGAAGAACTCTCAGAATTAAAGGTCCTTCTTTCTCAACTTGAGGAGGGAGGAACATATGCTGAATTACTACATAAATTTGAGAGTGAAAAGACACAGCTTCAAGAGGATGCGAAAAAATGGGCGAGCTATGCATTAGCAAAAAAAATTCTTACGAATACTATTGATCATTATCGTCATGTACGTCTACCCAATGTACTAAAAAACACGACAGCATATATGAAATTATTAACGAATGAAGAGTATATCGAAGTGTTGCCTCCAAATGAAAACAATAACTTTTTATTAAAACGTAAGGATGGCCTTTTTTTTCAACCTAATGAAGTAAGTCAAGCAACTGCCGAACAAATGTATGTAGCACTACGTCTAGCACTTGCAGAGCAAGTAGGAAAAGGAGAAAAATTTCCGATTATTATTGATGATAGCTTCGTAAATTTTGATCGTGATCGGTTAGCGAAGTCAGTCGAGTTAATTAGAGTTATAGCTAAAAAGCATCAGGTTTTATTTTTTACATGCCATGAATATATACTTGACTATTTTCATGAAAACGAAATTATCTTATTGGAAAATAAGGCTGAAAGGATAGGTATATGAATTCAACACACGATTCTACATTTAAACGTGGTCCACTTTTGTTGTTAAGTACTAATTTATTTATTATTATGGTTGGGATTGGCTTAGTCATTCCAATATTACCTTTCTACGTAGAAGCATTCAATGCTAATGCTAGAGTATTAGGGATGCTTGTTGCTGTTTTTGCGTTTATGCAATTTTTATTTGCACCTCTTTGGGGGCGCCTCTCTGATAAAATTGGCAGAAAGCCCCTTATTACAATCGGCCTCTTTGGATTTGCTGTAGCAGAATTTATATTTGCTTATGCAACAGGCTTGTGGATGCTATTCCTGTCTAGAATTCTTGCTGGAACATTTGGTTCTGCTCTTATGCCAACTGCAATGGCGTATGTATCAGATGTAACTAGTGAAGACAAACGTGGTCAAGGAATGGGTATTCTAGGAGCCGCAATGGGTTTAGGTATTGTAGTCGGTCCTGGTATTGGAGGATGGTTAGCAGAATTTGATTTGTCTTATCCATTTTTATTTGCTGGCATTGCAGCGACTATAGCAGGTATTGTATCAATGCTTATCTTACCTGAATCGTATACGAAGGATATGCGAGCTCAGACTCAAATACAAGAAAAATCTGCTAACCATTTTGAACTATTAGTTAAAGCGCTTGTCAGTCCTGTAGGTTTCCTATTAGTGCTTGTTTTTATCATGAGCTTTGGTTTAGCGAATTTTCAATCAATCTTTGGATATTATTCTATGGAACGGTATCAATACAGTCCAAGTGAAGTAGGAACGATAATACTCATTGTCGGGTTAATTGGTACAATTGCACAAGGAGTATTAGTAGGTAAGTTAGTAAATCGTTTTGGAGATGAAAGAGTAGTAACAGGGTCGTTGTTGCTTAGTGCGATTGGCTTCGTAATCATGACATTTGCTAACAGTTATAGCATGGTTATTTTGACAACTAGTATTTTCTTCCTTGGGAATTCAATTTTGCGTCCAGCACTAAACTCCCTTATTTCTAAGCTTGCTGGCAATAAACAAGGTATGGTCATGGGGTTAAATAATTCATTTCTAAGCTTAGGAAATGTTGCAGGTCCATTAATTGCAGGTAATTTGTTCGAGGCAAATATACATTTACCATATTTCTTTGGAGCATTGATCATGGTAATTGGGATGATTTCAATGAAAGTTTGGTTATATAATAAACAGCGGAAAGTTACTATTCACGTCGAGGATTAATGAATCATGATATAATGAAATGAACTTATATATAAGTGAATGAGGGGGAGTGAACACATGTCGTCGAAAGGAATTTTACATTTTGATGTTGGCGAGCAGGTTGACGTGTTTCTATTGATAAAATCTGCAACAAAAGGTATAGCTAGTAATGGAAAACCATTTTTAACGTTAATCTTACAAGATAAAAGTGGTGATATTGAAGCAAAGCTGTGGGATGCTTCCACTGAAGATGAGGACGTATATGCAGGTGAAAATATTGTTAAAGTTGTTGGAGATATACATAATTACAGAGGAAGAAATCAATTAAAGCTTCGTAACATTCGTCCTGCGAATCAAAGTGATGGAGTTAAAATGTCTGATTTTATCGAGATAGCCCCTCTGTCAAAAGAGTCAATGATAGACAGTATAACCCAATTTATATTTGAAATGAAAAACCCTAATATCCAGCGGATTACTCGACATCTATTAAAAAAATATCAGCAATCTTTTTTAGAGTATCCAGCTGCTACAAAAAATCATCATGAGTTTGTCTCTGGACTAGCATATCATGTCGTTTCCATGCTTGATTTAGCAAAAGCAATTGCTCAACAATATCCTTCTCTAGATAAAGACTTGTTATATGCAGGTGTAATTTTACATGATTTAGGAAAGGTAATTGAATTATCTGGACCCATCTCAACAGTTTATACTGTAGAAGGTAATTTATTAGGTCATATTACAATCATGGTAAATGAAATAGGTAAAGCAGCTGATGAGCTCGGTATTGATGGTGAAGAAGTAATGGTACTCCAGCATTTGACTTTGAGCCATCATGGCAAAGCTGAATGGGGGAGTCCAAAGCCACCAATGATAAAGGAAGCAGAAATATTGCATTATATTGACAATATAGATGCCAAAATGAATATGTTGGACCGTGCACTAGAACGTGTGAAGCCAGGAGAGTATAGCGAAAGGGTTTTTGCGCTTGACAATCGATCATTTTACAAGCCTACTTTTCACAAGTAAAGCCTAACACTTAACAACTATGCTCAAAGTTAGCTGTTCACTATACCCACCTTCATTAACAATAAACACAATATCTTGTCTATTGCAATAGTGATAAATGCTTGTCCCTATGCATATAATCAATAAAGAGTTGAAAGCACAGCTAGAGCGTATGCGAGCGTCTACGTCAGGTTTGTAGGCTCTTTATTGAAGTACAATCGTTACTAATGATTTGTATCTAAGTAACGATTCATTTGACAACAGTCATTGAATCTTAAGTTAAAGGCAGGGGATAAAGCATGTTTATCATTCCTTGGTGGGTATTATTGGTCATCTTAGGGATTTTGTTTTCTGGGTATATGTCCTTTCATATTACGATGAAGGAGCGGAAAATAGAACAAACCTATATTGAAAGAGAAGGAAATGTTTACATGGAGAGAATGAAGAAAGAGCGTGAGCAGAGAAACTTGAATCGGGAGTTAATTAATGAAGAAAAAACGAATCGCTCGTAATTAATTACGAGCGATTCGCTATTGTTATATGAGACATTGTCATTATTATTCATTCGTTTTAAATAAATCTTTTAAATCAGCGTCTTTCACTTTTACTTTGGCAGCTTCTACGTCTTCTAAAATTACTTTATCAACAAAATCTGGTTGACTCATTTTAGATTCGCGAATTTGCTGAGTAAGCTCATCTTTCATTTCGTCAAGTGGTTTAACTGTTTCAGTTAATTTGATGATATGGAATCCGTGTTCACTTTGTACTGGATCGCTTATTTCGCCTTCTTCTTTCAGTGCAAATGCAGCTTCTTCAAATTCTGGTACCATTTGTCCTTTTCCGAACCAGCCTAAGTCTCCACCGTTTGCAGCAGAAGCATCAGTAGAGTACTCTTTTGCTAAGTCTTCAAATGATTCACCTTGATCAAGCTTGTCCTTCACTTCTTTTGCTGTTTCTTCATCAGCAACTAATATATGACTAGCTTTAATTTGTCCTTCCATACTGTCATGTAACTGTTTGACTTCTTCGTCGGTAACTTCGATTTCATCTTCACGCTCTTTTGAAGCTTTTTCTGTCAAAAGTCCTAATTTAATCGTTTCTTTAAGTTGCTCTTCATCTTTATAACCATATTGCTGAAGAAGCATTTCAAATTGTTCCCCGTATTGATCTTTTATTGTTTGAAGTTGCTCATTAATTTCCTCATCTGTCACTTCGTATTTGTCCTCTAAGATCTTTGTAAATACGATTTCTTTTAAAACATCTTCACCAACTCGATCCTTCATTACATCATAAAATTCATCTTTAGTAATATTTCCTGCACTTGTTTCTACGATCACTTCACTATCTCCAGCATTATTACATGCAGAAAGTGCAAATATACTTGCTGCTGCTGTGAATGCGATAAACATTTTCTTCATTAAAAACACTCCTATATCGGTAAATTAAATGATATCTAAGCCACAACAACTACTATAACATATTTTGAAATGAGAAAGAAATTATTTTATTTTTCAGCCCTTACAAAAATAGAAGATCTTGTATGGTAGTTTGATCATTAGTCGTTACTGTAGTCAGAATTCAGACCATTAATCTATACATAGTTCCAGTGACATTATAAACACCGGAAATGATAAGGGGATAGACTCCAAATATTGTGTTTGTATTAGTAAGGATCTTATCTAACGGCTGTTTTCGCAACGTTTGTTGTTTTTCGTATTAAGAAATAAACCGTACTAAAAACAACAAAAGCCGACAAATTAATCTGTCAGCTTTGAAGTGAAAACGATAAATAATTTACAAGTCAGCTTGATCGTTTATTTCGGGTAATGAGTTATCAAGTGTACATGACTTCAACATATGATGAAAGTAGCAGGATAGTTATAAGGACATTGATTGTTCGAAATACTTTTGGCTGGCGCTCTTCAGGAATCTCTTTTTGAATACATAAAGTGTTTGTTAATTTATTAATATAATATAGGACAAATATCGCGAAAGGAATAAAATATATTAGCAATTTGAGATTCCCTCCCTGGAATTTAATTGATGATGCTCAACATCATTTAATATTTAGTTGAACATTTTGTATATGTTTATAACAATATCAAAAATTTAGCAAAAAAGATACCCTTATACTTTGTTATTGTATTAAAGCTTTTGATTAACGGTCTAATACACACGTCATTTTTGAGCTTTTTTTGTAAACTTTGTTGCTTTTTATATATTTTATAAAGCTAAATAGTGGTTTATACGATTGGCATTAAGTTTAAGAACAAAAGATACCGTAAACACTAATTTAATCCACGTTTATGTCTTAGTAAGAGGCACATTTCGTAAACTTTATATCTAATTTTGCTAAAAAGAGACTGTACGATGAGTATTATGAGAGATCAATAATTGTAAAAGTAGGGATGTATACTTGCTTATATCTAATAACGAAAAACAACAATCAATGTGAAAACAGCCTAGTAAGAAAAGCTATAATTAACGAAATAACAGGCTTTATTTTGATAACATACGTGAATGAGTGAACTACCTTGTATTTGAGGCCTTAACAATAGTGAAGAGCATCCATATTTGTTGGATGCCCTTAAGAAAGCTATTGTAGTAAGTCGCTGTACGGTTAATTACTTTTTACTAAAATATCATATCCGTCTTCAATTTCTTCAATAACTGAGCGTTTAGGAGCACTTATAAATTGCTTTAAGCATATAAAGTCTGGTACACACAAACCTAAGTTAGCTGCTGCGATAATTGAAAAATAGTGGATATAGCTTGGGAACATCACAGCTAGAAGCAAGCATATGGATGTAAACATGACAAACGGTGTTAAAAACACCAGTATAGACATTGTTTTAGATATCATATTGCAAAATCGCACTGTGAATATCGGAATGATTGTAACCCATTTTAATTCAATTTTTACTTTCTTTCTCATAAGTATAAGAGGTATAGCATGCAAGCATTTATGAAATACTATGGTCATAAGTAATGCTATGATAAAATAAATAAATCTATCCCCATGCAACTTAGTTGAAGAGTAATATAAATTTAATGGTAAATAAAATAATATAAATGTACTTAACATTGTTAATAGTGAAATGAGTATGATTCGATGGAATCCAACATCTCGAGAAAAATTGATTGTTTTCCAACAATTCATATAATCACCTTCCGAACTATAAGATTGCAGTCCTAAATGAGTTATAATATAAAATCTATAATCTATAATCTACGAACTTACAAACATACTTTACGCTCATTTGTTGAAAAAATCAATAGCTGTTACAAAACTATCAATATTTATGCTTAGACTAGGTTTTTAGTATTAAAAAACATGTATAAAAATAGACTTGGAATCTTCTTTTCTTCTTTAAACGACGACTCTTACGCAATCTTCTAATTTAGGAACGATAGCAACAAGGTTACGAAAAAAATTTTATTAAAAATAGTTGTTATAGAGAACTTATGAAAAGATGTTGGTACTCATGTATCTTTTTAGATATTATTGTATTAGAAATATGGAAAAATTAAAAGTAAATGCTATAGAAGGGAATAGTAGTATGGATGAACTTATTGCTCGAATAGAAAAGATAGAGTATTATCAAACACTATTACTGAAAATGGTTGAAAAGGATCATATGCCATTTTATCAAATGGTTATTAAGGAACAATTATCAAAAGCAGATGTAGATGAAATTCTATCAATTTGTGAAAAGTTGAGCATAAAACTTGAAGAACAAAAAGCGGAAGGCCTATTAGTATTTACCCCGCTTCTTATTGAATTTTCCAAAACAATCCAATTCAAAATGAATGTAAAAGATACAGTAACTGCTATGTTAAAACAACAAATGTACACTCCGTTGATGGAAGAATTTATGAAATTATTAAAATAGACTTTAGTTATCTTCAATAATTTCTTGTAGCTGATTGTGCTTTCTAATTTTTCCATCCACTTCAACAAATTCTTCTTCAATATTCTCAAAAGATTTTTCAAAAATCCTCATGAAATCGTCTCCGTAAATACTACGAATGATACACATTACATCAGTAAGTTCAGGGAATTTTCCATATAAATCTTTTATTGGAAGTGCACCCTGAAAGGTAGAATGTCTTGTTGGGTCGTAACTCTCCATTAACTCTAATAAAATTTCTTCTCCCTGACTAGTAATTTTTACATAGGTATTTCTTTTATCATTCTCTTTTTTGGAAAATTGCAATAAATTTCGTTCTTCCAATTTCTTAGAAAAGTTGAAGGCAGTTGAAACGTGCATGACTCCGAATTTTGCAATCTCTGAGATGGAGGCACCATTTAAATGGTAAGCAATCCATAATATATGATGTTCATTAATATTTAAATCATATGGTTTAATCCAGTTTTGCCAATCCTTTTCGATAGTCTTCCATAGTGCTTTACCGAGTTGAGCCATTCTTTGGCTAAATAACATAGCTTCTTTCATAGAAAAATTATTTTCTTTCGTCACAACTAGTCACCTACTTTTCTTTGGATTTTTTATTACAATCTATTATGCCAATAAAATAAAAATTAATAAAGGATTAAATTTCGGAAATTTTAAAATAAACGAAATTTATTTAAATCAAAACACATAGTTGTTCTGAAAACACCATAATATCAATTAAGGGGGGGACTGCATTGACAGTGTTAATCTTGTTATTGTTTGTTTTAAGTCTATTATTCTTTGTTGGCATGATAAATTATTTCTCACTAATACAAAGAGCTGTCGCCTACCCACCTAAACAAATACTTCGTCAAAAAGCAGCTGTCCTAGGTGGAGGTGGATGTGTTTGTTTGCTATTAGCTCTATCAATCATTTACTTTAGATGATGAAACCCCGACCAAAGATCGGGGTTTTTATAAATTTCTTCTAATAAAAATTATTTGTGAGTTTAGAGCTGGTTCCTCTTATAAAAGCCGTTCATGAAATCTGCTAAGGTTTCACAAGCTTCTAGTGGTACAGCGTTATAAATTGATGCACGACACCCTCCGACAGAGCGGTGCCCACTCAAACCGAAAAAGCCTTTTTCTTTAGCCTCGAAGAGAAACTTCTTTGTTAACTCTTCAGAAGGTAATGTAAATGTTACATTCATTTTTGACCTGCTATCCATCTTTGCATGAGGCTCATAAAACCCATTACTATCGTCAATACAACTGTATAGAAGAGAAGCTTTTACATTATTAACTCTCTCTATTCCTTTCACACCACCGTTATTAGCCAACCACTCAAGAACAAGTGATAAAGTATATATTGCAAATGTAGGAGGAGTGTTATATAAGGAATTTTTGTCAGCATGTGTACGATAGTTAAGCATCGTTGGTAATTCATCAGTGACGTTAGTGAGTAGATCTTTTTTTAGAATGACAACCGTAACACCAGATGGTCCAAGGTTTTTTTGTGCACCAGCATAAATCATTGAGAATTGCTCCACATTAATTTCATGGCTTAAAATATCACTAGACATATCTGCAATAAGCTCAACATTGTTTAACTGTGGATATTCCGACCATTGGGTACCATAAATTGTATTATTTGAAGTAACATGTAAATAAGCAGCATTATCACTTACTTCTAAATCATTAATAGATGGAATGTACTTGTATTGGTTATCTTTACTAGATGCAGATACATGGACATGCCCGATTTTTTTAGCTTCAGCTAAGGCTTTCTCAGACCAAGATCCTGTCAAAACATAGTTAGCAACTGTATTTTTTGAAAGTAAATTCATTGGAATCATTGTAAACTGAAGACTAGCTCCACCTTGAAGAAATAATACTTCATATTCATCTGAGATGTTAAGTAATTGCTTTAGTAGAGTTTTTGCTTTTTCATGAACGGCATCATATTCTTTGCTACGATGACTAAGCTCCATGACAGACATCCCAGTTCCTTGGAAATTGACTAACTCTTGTTGAGCGATTTGTAGAACTTCTAGTGGTAGTGCAGATGGTCCAGCATTAAAGTTGTATGCACGCATCACGTAATATCCTCCTCAAAAATGTTTTGTTACGTTAATTGCTTAAATTGTTTATATAGTACCATGAAACGGTAATGAAGTAAGCTATTATTTTAAAGTTTTCGAAAATTAGCTAAGATTAGTTAACAAAATACAAATATGAACTTACATGAATTCAAAAGGGGAGATATATTTTTGTACCGTGAAAACAAGCCGTTTATTATTAGCCCTTATGACCACCCAGACATTTATCCAGGACCAAGACCACCTAGCTCATTTGTTTTTATGAATGGTAGAGTCCATAAAATTGAAGAAGCAAATAATACTAAAATTGAACAACTTTCAGTTCATGTTGCAAATAATAGTCACCCACTAGGTTCATTTTTAACGGGTGATGGAGAGGTACTCAACATTGGGGAATTGTTAGAGTCAGAAGGAGTAAGTTCTATCGATAATAGATTTCCTGTCGTTGCTTATGGATCAAACGTATGTATTGCACAACTTGTGTACAAATTTGGCTTAAATCAAAACTCGAAACAAATACTCATTTGTATGAAAGGGACGATGGTTGATTCAGATATTATTTTTGGCCCATTTTTAGCTCCTTACGGGGCATTACCAGCAGTAATTGCACCAAATCGTGGTGCACAAACGGAAATATGGCTAACATTCTTGGATAAGGATCAACTTGAACTTATGGATAGAACAGAAACCGGATATGAACTTAGAGAACATCTTAATAGAAAACTAACACTTCAAACAGGAGAAACGTTTGAAAAAGTATATGCATATTATTATCCATATGCTCTGAAGTTAGATGGAACATATTATCGTTTTAATGATATTTCCAGCATTTCTACTATTCCATCAGTATGGCAAGCGGATATGATAAACCGAATAAAAGATCTATACGGTTTTACTGGAACAAGAGAAGAGTTTATTCATCTATTAAGGTGGAATGATTCTTTTCATAGAACAGTAGAAGGGTTTCTTTCTCAGTATGAAGATTTCTTTGATCACGAGGATTGGTTGAAAATATCAGAAATAACACCAGTTCGTGCAATGATCAGAAAATTTAGCGATTATTGAATATAGGGGTTTGTTGTTATCGTTGAATGAAGTTTAAATACAATTTGAAAACAATAAAACGATGACAAACTCATAGAATTGCATTTAGTGTAATTTAGTAAATAAAAAGGCTCTTTTCGTAAACTTTGTTGCAATTATCACCAAATTCGTACCATAGGAAGTGGCTCTAAATGTTAGTTATCATGTTTCAGAATAAAAGGTACTACGAACTCTAGTTGTATGCGTGTTTATTTCCTAAAGACAATCAATGCGAAAACAGCCTTACGTAATGAGCCTATTTATAATAAGAACCATAATCTGTCCTATATAGAATATCCTATATAGGACAGATTATGGTAGCTGATTACCTTTTAAATTGTAGAGGCTCTTTTCGTAAAATTTTGTTGCTATTGTTACTAATAATGTCAGAATGCTGAGTTTTATGAGAACTCAATAATTGTAAAAGTAGAAAAGATGCCACGAACTCTAGTTGTGTGCGTGTTTATTTCTTAATATGAAAAACAACCATTGTAGAAAATACAACATATGTTATTAGCTCTGTCTAATTGGAATGTTTACCATATCGACTTACTTAACAGACATCATTTTATGCTTGATGCGATTGTACGAGCAATTTGTTGTAAATCCTCCGGACTATATTCATTTCCATGTGGCTTCCATGCTGCTCCAAAGCCGTCACCTTTCCCATAGCGAGGGATAATATGCATGTGGTAATGAAATACTGTTTGCCCTGCAATTTCGCCGTTGTTGTTAAGCAGATTTAATCCGAGAGGTTCAAAATGTTCTTTAATCGAATTAGCTATCTTTGGGACTACTTCAAATATGTTTCTAGCAATGTCAGGAGTTAAATCAAAAATATTTTCTTTATGTACTTTCGGAATAACTAGTGTATGTCCTTTTGTGACTTGGCTAATATCAAGTATTGCTATAACATGTTCATTCTCAAAAACTTTTGCGCTAGGAATTTCATCATTAATTATTTTGCAAAAAATGCAATCAGACATATTCTTACCCCTCCATTAATTTTATGATTAGAAACAAGTAAGAGTATTAGCTCGCGTATGCGTATCGAGATGGTCAACTTGTTTGCACATTTTTTTATTTTACCATATATTTGTTTGGAAATAGAAACAGGATACAACCTTTTAGGTTGCATCCTGAGTTGAAGATGAGGGATATTGTGTTTTGCTTTGAATACGTTGTGAAAAAGCTAATGTGTCTTTCGTAAACACCTCATTTGTTTTATGAATGATGTGTTTAAAAGTGAGAATGATTGTTCAAGATGAGCATTCTAAGTGATTACACCCTACATTGAAGTAAGGGATCTTTAATTAGATGCAAAGACTAAATTGCCTTCTGTAAACACCTCATTATGAATGTAGTCTTTGAACGTCGTTAACTCACTTTGTTCAAGATGACCATCCCCTCTTTGACAAACGTCATTAAAAGCAACTAATAGGTCCAGTGTCTAAAATAGAAAGTTGTCTTTCACAGACACCTCATTCCTTTAGATTGAATTACCACTAGAAAAGCGGGAGTTCAATTTCTTAGCTAACACCCTTCCCTCTCTTCAACAATTAGAATACCCAATGTTTAAAACAATATACAAAAAAATATGATTTTATTTACTACTAAAAAATGGATGGGATTTTATCATGCCAAGAAATGGATTTATCATATCCAGTACGTCAACAACTTCCACAATCGATTAAAAGGTTGGTTAAGGAACTCACTACTTGGATAACTATCTTAATTGGTTCCCTTGGCTTGAATTAGGGTAGAATTTAACATTTGTAAACGTGTTGAGGATATGCTTAATCAGCTTGTCAGAAATCTAATTATTCGACTGTGGAAATGCTTCGGAGTGCATAATAAATCGGCTCTTTTTAAGGATGAGTTGAAATATTAAAGTACCACTCTAATATTTCGTCTTTGTGTTCAGACGGGATATGGTCGAAACTAACTAACTGTAGTCCATCAATTTCCCGTTTAAATTTTAATGTATCAGTTCCAATTGTGTTGTGTGCCCCTATAAACGTGGAAATCTGAACAGTTATATCAAAAGTAAGTCCGTTAGTCATCTTTAAGTCCGTAATTTTCCAATTTTCAAACTGAACCCCTTCGAATTCATAATTTTCATTAACTGCTTTATAAATATCCTCAAACATCAAGGAAAGTAGTGCTTTCTCACATTCTGATTGGTCAGAGGCTTCGACTACGTGGGCAAATGGAATTAGAAGAAACAAAAACAAAAGAATGGTTTTACTCACTATTTCACCTCCATATGGGTATATTCCCACCAACTTTAAAATGTATTTTGTTAAAAAGTGCTAGTAATAATGAGGTTAAGAAAAATCATACCTAAAAGCAACAAAGTTTGAAAACAGCCTTTTAAAAAGCAGCGCCTCCAGATAATTTGACTCCAGTGCTTGTCGGGAATGTCAAGGCACTTCTGCTTTTATTATTTTCTAGCTCCAGTGCCTATTCCCTCGAGGTCACTTCGTCAAATCCCCTGAAGGCAAATAACGCCTTCACGTGATTTCACTCCAGTGCTTGTCGGGAATGTCAAGGCACTTCCGCTTTTATTATTTTCTAGCTCCAGTGCCTATTCCCTCGAGGTCACTTCGTCAAATCCCCTGAAGGCAAACAGCGCCTTCACGTAATTTGACTCCAGTGCTTGTCGGGAATGGTCGAGGCACTTCTGCTTTTATTATTGTTTCTTTTTCTTTTTGTTTGGTAAAATATACTTAAGTATAGTTAAATATATAAACTTAAGGAGATGTACAATGGCATTACTTGAATTGAACGGTGTGACTGGTGGATATACAAAAAGACCAGTCATTAAAGATGTATCTTTTGAGGTAAATAATAATGAGATAGTCGGGTTAATCGGCTTAAATGGTGCGGGAAAAAGTACTACAATTAAACATATCATTGGCTTAATGGATGTGAGAAACGGAACAATTAAAATAAATGGAAAGACCATGTTAGAAGACACTGAAGAATATCGGGCGCAATATAGCTTCATTCCGGAAATGCCTATTTTATATGAAGAACTCACGCTAAGAGAACATCTAGAATTAACGGCGATGGCGTATGGTCTCACAAAAGAAACTTTTGAAGAGAGACTAGAACCATTACTAAAAGAATTTAGGATGGAAAAGAAGTTGAAGTGGTTTCCTGCCCATTTTTCAAAAGGTATGAAGCAAAAGGTAATGATTATGTGTGCGTTTTTAGTTGAGCCGTCGCTCTATATTATTGATGAACCTTTTGTAGGGTTAGACCCATTGGGCATTCAGTCACTATTAGAGTTAATGAATAAGATGAAAAAGAATGGTGCTGGTATTTTAATGTCAACCCATATTTTAGCAACTGCTGAACGATACTGTGATTCATTTGTTATTTTACATAATGGTAAAGTACGAGCGAAAGGGACATTGAATGAGTTGCGGAAAGAGTTTCAAGCTCCAGAAGCTACACTTGATGATCTTTATATCCAATTGACAAAGGAAGCAGAGTCAGATGAATGAGGGAAAAAAGATTTGGAATCAGCGATTTGCACAACATAGAAAAGAAACGGGCAGATACCTTCGTTATATATTTAATCAACATTTAGCTTTTGTTTTAATATTTAGCATTGGAGCAGGGGCTTATTATTATCAGCAGTGGCTCGAGACACTCTCACCGCATTTTCCGTATGCGATAGTCATGTCAATTATTTTAGCCGTAGTAATCACGAAAAGCCCAATACAAACTTTTTTAAAGCAAGCAGACATTGTATTCTTATTGCCAATGGAAACAAAAATGTCGGCATATTTCTATCGGTCGTTTTTGTACAGCTTTACCTTACAAAGCTACATTGTTATTTTGGTCGTAGCAGGTCTTGCACCTCTTTATTTAACAATGTCTGGTAGAGGAGCTACAAGCCTTCTTTTATTACTAGTACTATTGTTAATATTAAAGGTTTGGAATATGTTAATCGAATGGGCAGTACAATATTTTGTTGAAAAAGAAGTTCACATTGTTGATTTCATCATTCGATTATTCATTTCTTTTTCGTTTGTCTATTTTGTCATTATTAAAGCCAATTATTTATATCCTATTTTAATCATCCTTATTATGTTTGGCCTATACTTTTATTTTAGAAAGCTAACATCTTCTAAACGATTGAAATGGGATCACTTAATTGAACTAGAATCGAAAAGGATGATGACGTTTTACCGCATTGCTAATTTGTTCACAGACGTTCCACAGTTGAAAATACAAGTTAAGAGACGAAAGTGGCTAGATTGGACATTGAAGAGGTTACCTTTTTCACAAGATGCTACTTTCACTCATTTATTCGCGAGGGCTTTTTTACGATCAAGTGATTATTTTGGTTTGTTTATCCGATTACTTATTATAGGGATACTTTTACTTGTAATGTTGCCTTTAAGTTATGGAACGCTCGTCATTGTTGTTTTATTTTTATATCTTACCGGCTTTCAACTTATGACCTTATGGCGACATTTTTCAATGAAAATTTGGCTTGGTTTGTATCCGATTCAAAACTCCATGAGGGAAAAAGCATTCTTACAACTGTTACATAAATTGTTAATTATTCAAGCTAGTATATTTGCTATCGTCATACTATTTATAGGTAAAGTATTTATTGCATTTTTAGCTTTCGTTTGTGGGATAGTTTTTAGTTATGTGTTTATAAATTTATATGTTAAAAGTAGGCTGAAAAAGTTATAAATACGTCTAGGTTCAGAGGAGTATGAGGAATGAACACATATGAGCGAAAAATTTTAAATGAGTTAATTCAATGGCGTAAAAAAATGTTACAGCGACCACCAATTTACACTAGGGTGACGAAAAAGGCCCAGTACAAAGTGAATCAAATGATCCCTGAGCAAGCTCATGAAATAATTACAGAAAGTATAAAAAAACTTGTCAAAGGAACGCTTGTTGGTTCAGATTTTACCACGAAAGATCACGAGGTGTCTCATCTTACGTTACAAGAAAAAGATTTGTTAATAAAAGAAAAAATTAAGTCCTATAAACGAACAGCGGCAGTAGAAGGGGCTGGAACAGGTATGGGAGGGATATTGTTAGGTCTTGCTGATTTCCCTTTATTACTGTCTATTAAAATGAAGCTATTGTTTGAAATTGCTACATTATATGGGTATGATGTGAAAAAATATGAAGAGCGTTTATTTTTGTTATATTTATTTCAATTAGCGTTTTCAAGTGATAAGCATAGAAAAGAAACATTTTTGATTATTGCGAACTGGAACGAGAAAAAAAATGAACTCATTGAATTGGATTGGAGAAAATTTCAGCAAGAATATCGAGATCATATTGATTTAATTAAAATGATGCAAATTGTACCTGGAGTAGGAGCGGTCGTTGGAGCTTTTGCTAACTTTCAACTTCTTAACCAGCTAGGAGAAACTGCGATGAACGGATTTCGTTTACGTATACTAAACTAAATATTAATTGAATTTGATAGCAGCAAAAAAGGTAAAACCAGGTGGCATCTATACCACTGGTTTTACCTTTTTTGCTGTTTTCGCATTAAGAAGTAAACACGTACACAACTAGAGTTCGTGGCATCTTTTCTTTTGTAAAACAATGACTAACAATATAAAACCACTTTTTTAGCACTTATTAGATAACAATAGCAACAATGGTTACGAAAAGCGGCTTTATTCTTATACTTGCATACATGGATAATTAATTATAAGGGATTATGATAAATCTTCATTAGTGATGAAATAGATTTTTAAATAAGAAGGTCTAGGGAAAAACGATTTGTAGTGATCAACGCCTTCCGGAGTTCTTTTTTCATGAGTTTTTTCGTATGCGTTGGACTTTTGCCAATTTTGGTAGCTTTGTTCATTATGCCATACTGTAATAATGATATATGTATGGCTGTCCATTGGCCTTAAAATACGCATCGCAATAAACCCAGGTTCTTTGTCAATAAGACCGGGGCGCTTGCTAAATCTATATTCAAAGACAGGTCTTCCTTCCTCTGATACTGGAACGTGATTCATAACAACATAGCCTTTTAGTGGGAAGCTACCTTCTGAATCAAGCACTTCATATTTTCGAGGTTCGTTAAAGACACAATTTCGGTTGGTTTCATGTAATAATAAAGTTTGATCTTCGTTTTGCATGAGAACGATTAGCTCGTTAGAAAACTCATCTTTTTTGGTTTTTAAATAATGATACGTACCATGTGTCAGATAAATTTTCATCATTCATCACCTCACTATTATTATAACAATTTTATCCATTGTCCCAATCAATAAAATTGAAAAAATTGTTAACTTATATAGAAAAACGAAGCCGACTTAATTTCATCTAAATTCTTCCCATATCCTGAGGGCAACGATGAAATGTCGTCATCCATGACTACGTTCGACAAGCGTTGGACCATCAAGTCATATGAATGCGTTTTTTGTCTTTATGGATTGAAGAGAAACGTCTAGAGAGGCTTGGAGGTATTTCAGTAACAATATCCTACGACATGTAGATAAGTCTGAATTGTGCCATGCTGGACAATGCGGCTATTCTTATGCTGTTTTCCCATTCATTGTTGGTTTTCGTATTAAGGTAAATACTTAACATCTTTTCTTATAAAAATGAAAACTGTTGTGTTAAACGACATCTTGAGCTCAATTTACGAAAAGAGCCTTTAAGAATAACAACAAACTTCTACAAAAAGAGCTTAATCTTTTTACATATTGTGAAACATTTACATGAATAATAATTAATAGTTGCATGAATGGATAATTCAATATAGTATAGCTGTACTGTCGAGGTCGCTATTAAGTTATCAGTTTTATAATGCGTCATTTGGAGGTGATGTTGCATGCTTAAAGTGATTGGTAAAGCAAGTGTAATTATATTTTTTACTTTTTTTGTCGGATTAGTTGCATATTTATTTATAATATATGCTGGAGATTATGTAGTTGATGAGAAAAAGCTTGTGATGAACTCTGCTTCAACATTAGTAAGTGATGAGGATGAGTTAATTGCAAAGCTTTATATAGAGAACAGAGAGTTGGTCTCTATACAAGACATTCCTAAACATGTCCAGCAGGCATTTATATCAGTGGAGGATGAACGTTTCTATAATCATCATGGAGTTGATTTAAGAGCCATTATGAGGGCATTATATAGAGATATTACTGAAGGAAAGAAGGTGGAGGGAGGAAGTACGATAACACAACAGCTCGCTAAAAACATCTTCCTTTCCAATGAAAAAACGTGGCTACGAAAAACAAAAGAAGTAATTATCGCCCTTAATTTGGAAAAAAAATATAGTAAACAAGAACTGCTAGAAATGTATTTGAACCAAATATATTTTGGGCACGGTGCTTACGGGATTGAAGCTGCTTCCCAATTATATTTCAACAAACATGTGTCTGAACTAACTATAGAACAAGGAGCGTTATTAGCTGCAATACCAAAAGCTCCAACTAATTATTCCCCGATACTACAGCCAGAGAAAAGCTTTGATCGGAGAAACCTTGTTTTAAGTTTGATGGAAAGAAAAGGGTATATCACACCTGAGGATGCAGTTCGTTATCAAGGTAGAACGTTAGCGTTAGATATAAATCAGATGAATGAAAATATGTATTTATTATCTTATATAGATTTAGTAGTCAAGGAAGCCGAAGAAAGATATGGACTGACGAATAACGAATTATTAAAGGGTGGATACAAAATTACTGTTCCCTTAGAGGCGACTGTGCAACAAAAAGCTTATGAATTATTCCAAGACTCAAATAATTTTGCTGGTACAGATGAAAATGTGCAAGGCGCTTTTGTCTTAATGGATAATAAAACAGGGGGGATCATTGCTTGTATTGGTGGGCGTAACTATGTACAAAAGGGCTTGAATCGTGCAACGGTAAAAAGACAGCCTGGTTCTACATTTAAGCCCATAGTCGTATACGGTCCTGCACTTGAGAAAGAAGAATTTAATCCTTACTCATTATTAGTTGATCAACTGCTACAATATGGTGATTATGAACCGCATAATTACAACGATGTTTATAAAGATAAAATAACGATGTATGATGCTATTATTGAATCTGCAAATGCCCCTGCTGTATGGGCGTTAAATAATTTAGGTATTGATTATGGAAAAAAATATTTAGAAAAAGCTGGGATTTCAATAAAAGATAAAGGTCTCGCAATGGCGCTCGGAGGATTAGAGGAAGGAGTTTCTCCAATTGATTTAACAACAGTTTACCGTGCATTTGCTGAAGGTGGTAAAATAATTGAACCTCACTTTATTACAAAAATTGAAGACCGTAACAATCGGGTGATCGGTAAATTTAATAAAGAAGAAAAACGTGTATTTTCTAAGCAAACTGCTTGGTATATGACTCGCATGCTAGAGGGGGTCGTTCGAGAAGGAACAGCACAAATGGGAAAATACTCAGGAGCTTTAGCTGGAAAAACTGGCTCGACATCGTACGAGCCAGTTGAAGATGCGACAAAAGATGCGTGGTTTGTTGGGTATACACCTACAGTTGTTGGCGCATTATGGATGGGGTATGACAAAACAGACAAATCTCATTATTTAACAAAAGGTAGTAGTCAGCCAACCCTATTATTTAAAAAAATTATAGAAGAGACGTTTGAAAGTAAACATTTAGCTTTTGAAGTTCCTGAGCGAGTAAAGGATCTAGAACAACCCATCCGATTAAAAGAGATAAATGATTTATTTGCACAACTCTCTTTCAAACCATATGGTTTTTTTTCTGTAAATCTAGAATGGACACCAGCTGACGATAAGAGAATCAAGTATCGAATTTATGAAAAGAAAAATAATAAAGCAACACTTATAGGTACGGTTACAGGAAAAGGAAACTTTGCTATTTCATCTGTCAACATTTTTTCGATACCCAATTATCAAGTAGTCCCTTATAATCCAATTACAGGCGAAGAGGGCAGTCCTTCTAATAATGTTAAGCCACAATTCTTTACATTTGATGAGTAATTATGGTCAATTTATTGACATTTTTAAATGTTATATATACAAGTATAGTATAAACAGTTATAGTTAATAGTGTTTTTGTACAACGATGTTTTCGCATTCATTGTTATTATTGCGTAGTAAGAAATCAAATCAATAAGATTTTGAGGCATCTTTCCTTTGGAGAGAAATTATATTCATACTACGCCTAGGTGTCCTTTTTAAGTTAATATTATAACAAAATTTATGACAAGGGCCTGTATAAATAAAAAGATAGACTTGGCTACAGCCAAGTCTTCGTATAAAAGAAAACGTTCACAAGATATACATACTACTATCAGTATATTGTTTTGTATAATAATATGTATCATTTGATTGGAAATAAGAGTTCTTATATGATACTTAGGTGGAATAATGAAAGGGTGGGCTTTATGGCAAACAACACAATTTTAAATGATACGTTTTTGAAGGCATGTAGAGGTGAAAAGACAGATTACGTGCCTGTTTGGTACATGCGTCAAGCTGGGCGCTCACAACCAGAATACAGAAAGATAAAAGAAAAATACTCGCTTTTTGACATTACTCATCAACCAGAACTTTGTGCGTATGTGACGAGACTTCCAGTTGAGCAATATAATGTTGATGCAGCAATTTTATATAAAGATATTATGACCCCTCTTCCGGCAATGGGGGTTGATGTAGAAATTAAATCAGGTATTGGACCAGTTATATCGAATCCGATACGTTCATTAAACGATGTTGAAAATCTAGGAAAAATAAATCCAGAAGCTGATGTACCATATGTTCTTGATACAATTAAATTATTGACTACGGAACAATTAAATGTACCACTAATTAGTTTTTCGGGAGCACCATTTACACTTGCTAGCTATATGATTGAGGGAGGTCCGTCGAAAAATTACAATAAGACGAAAGCCTTTATGTATGCAGAACCAACTGCTTGGTTTGCCTTAATGGACAAGTTAGGAGACATGGTTATTACATATGTAAAATCACAAATTAATGCAGGTGCTAGTGCGATACAAATATTTGATTCATGGGTTGGTGCATTAAATGTTGCAGATTATCGTTATTTTATTAAACCGATAATGAATCGAATTTTTTCAGAACTAAGTGAAGAGCAAGTTCCATTAATCATGTTTGGTGTTGGTGCAAGCCATTTAGCTAAAGAATGGCATGATTTACCGTTAAATGTTGTAGGTTTAGATTGGCGACTTCCGATAAAAGAAGCTAGGTCTATAGGTATTCATAAACCAGTACAAGGAAACCTTGACCCAGCAATTTTACTCGCACCGTGGGAAGTCATTGAAGAACGAACTAAAGCAATATTAGATCAAGGTATGGAGTTACCTGGTTATATTTTTAATCTCGGTCATGGGGTATTTCCGGAAGTTCAACCTGATACTTTAAAACGTCTTACTACATTTATTCATGATTATTCATTAAATAAGTAACAAAGATGTAGAAGGGGTATATTGGCTAAGAGATTAAAAGGGGGTAATAAAATTATGAAGAAACAAATGGGTTTGCTCGTTATGGCATATGGGACACCATACAATGAGGAAGATATAGAGAGATATTATACTCATATCCGTCGTGGAAGAAAACCAACAATTGATATGCTTGAAGATCTTAGAGAACGATATCAAGCAATTGGTGGAATTTCTCCACTCGCTAAAATTACCCAAGAACAAGCAGATAAGCTTGCTTCACATTTAAATGATATTCAGCAGGAGATAGAATTTAAACCTTATCTTGGCTTAAAGCATATTGAGCCATTTGTTGAAGATGCTGTGAAACAAATGAAAGAAGACGGAATTGAAGAAGCAGTTAGCATTGTTTTAGCACCACATTTTTCAACTTTCAGTGTTAAATCTTATAATGGTAGAGCAAAGGAAGCTGCTAATAAACTTGGTGGACCCATCATTCATTCAATTGAAAGTTGGTATGATGAGCCTAAATTTATCAATTATTGGGTGGAAAAGGTGACAGAAACTTATCATAAAATGTCTGATGAGCAACGGAATAACGCTGTACTTATTGTTTCAGCTCATAGTTTACCTGAGAAAATCCTTGCTAATGGTGACCCTTACTTGCAGCAATTACAGGACACAGCTGATTTAATTTCAACGAATGCAGAGGTTTCTGACTATGTAATTGGTTGGCAGAGTGCTGGTAATACGCCTGAGCCGTGGTTAGGGCCAGACGTACAAGATTTAACTAGACAGCTGTATAAAGAACAAGGATATAAAACATTCGTATATATACCTGTTGGGTTTGTCTCCGATCACTTAGAAGTATTATATGATAATGACATTGAATGTAAAATGGTTACTGATGAACTGGATGCAACATACTACCGTCCTGAAATGCCAAATACAAACTCGGATTTCATAGATGCAATGGCTTCAGTTGTGTTAAAAGCATTAGATAATAAAAAACTATAATAAAGAAGGCGATGTGCAAGTGAGTAATGTGAAGAAAAGGACTGTCGTAATTGGTGGTGGTATCACTGGAGTAACAACAGCATATTACTTGCAAAAGGAAGCAAGAGAGAAAGGGATTTCTTTAGCATGTACGTTAATAGAATCTTCCAATCATCTCGGAGGAAAGATTCAAACAGCTGAGCGAGATGGCTTTGTTATTGAGAAGGGACCAGATTCTTTTTTAGAAAGAAAGAGAAGTGCATCAAGACTTGCTACAGAAGTGGGACTAGGGGATAAACTAGTAAATAATTCTACCGGACAATCTTTTGTACAAGTTAAAGGAAACTTACACCCGATGCCAGGTGGATCCATTATGGGAATTCCTACACAAATTGCTCCATTTGTTACAACAGGGTTGTTTTCGCCATTCGGTAAAATTCGAGCAGCAGCTGATTTTGTATTACCCAAATCAAAAGTAGTTGGTGATCAATCTTTAGGTCAATTTTTCCGCAGACGATTAGGTGATGAAGTTGTAGAAAATTTAATAGAGCCATTACTCTCAGGTATATATGCAGGTGATATTGACAAACTGAGCTTATTATCAACCTTTCCGCAATTTCATCAAGTTGAACAAAAGCATGGTAGTTTAATAGTCGGAATGAAGAGTATGACACCTCGAAAAGCGAAAAATGCTGAGAAGGGTAAAGCAAAAGGGATGTTCTTGACTGTTTCAACTGGTTTACAATCGTTAGTTGATGCAGTTGAGGAGAAGTTAGATGCTGGTTCAGTATTAAAGAACACAAGTGTGATCAAGTTAGAAAAGGTAAATGATGAATATATTGTTCATTTAAGTAATGGTGAGCAAATAATAGCTGATACGGTTGTTATTACAACACCACATGAAATTACCCAAAACATTCTTGCTGATTATTCGTTTTTTGACGGATTTAAAAATATGCCATCAACTTCAGTTGCTACAGTTGCACTTGCATTTCCGCAGTCGGCAATCAACAAAGACATAGATGGTACTGGGTTTGTTGTCTCAAGAAATAGTGATTTTACCATTACTGCATGTACTTGGACACATAAGAAATGGCCACATACAACACCAAAAGGAAAAATCCTGTTACGTTGCTATGTAGGTAGAGCTGGAGATGAAGTAATTGTTGATCAAACGGATGATGAGATCATAAAAGTTGTTTTAGAAGATTTAAATAAAACAATGAATATTACTAGCGATCCAGAGTTTTCTATCATAACTCGATGGAAAAAATCAATGCCTCAATACACTGTTGGACATAAAGAACGAGTGGAGAATGTGAAAGAAGTAATGGAGAAGGAATTACCCGGCGTATTTTTAGCAGGAAGCTCGTTCGAAGGCTTAGGCATCCCAGATTGTATAGATCAAGGTGAAGAGGCAGTTAAGAAAGTGTTAGAATATATCCAAACGCATTCAAAAGAACTAGTAGAGGTTAACTAATTTGAACTGCTCCCTGTCTAGTAGACAGCGGAAATAATAAAAAGTCACTTAAGCGGCTTTAGCTCTATATTCCATAGGGCTAAGGCCATTTAATCGTTTTTGGTACCTATCGTAATTATA
>NZ_JBPXRQ010000014.1:0-131536 GCF_051842895.1 Cytobacillus sp. Hm23 | reverse complement strand
TATTACTATAATCACAAACGGATTAAGGCAAAACTAAAAGGCATGAGTCCGATTCAATACCGAAATCATGCACTAGTAGCTGCCTAAATATCTGTGTCTAACTTTTTGGGTTCAGATCAAAAGTCAGACCTTTTTTTATGTTAATATTACATAACTATTGTGATAGTTCAATTAATAAATCTTCTGTTTGAATTGCTTCACCCGATGAAACATGTATAGCCGTTACTGTACCAGCAAACGGCGCTTGTACAGTTGTTTCCATCTTCATAGCTTCAGTAATCAATAAATGGTCTCCTTTATTGACTTTCTCCCCTTTTTCAACTAACACTTTTAAAACAGTACCAGGCATGGAGGCTCCGAGGTGATTCGGATTGTTTTTATCCATTTTTGATTTAGTAGCCACCGTAGATTTTACATTTTCATCTTTGATAATTACCTCACGTGGTTGACCATTTAACTCGAAATAAACGACACGAGTTCCGTCAGCTTGTGGCTGTCCGATGGAAACTAATTTGACAATTAAAGTTTTACCTTGTTCTATCTCTACTTCAATTTCTTCTCCAAGTCGCATACCATATAAAAATGTTGGAGTATCTAGTTTTGAGACATTGCCAAACTGTTCGCCTGTTTTAATGTAATCCATAAACACTTTTGGATATAATGCATATGCGATGGCATCAAAATCAGTTACTTGCCTATTTAATGTATGAAACAGCTGTTCTTTTATCGCAAAAAAATCAACTGACTCAATATGTTCACCCGGTCTATCAGTTATTGGCTCACGTCCTTTTAGAATTAGGCGTTGTAATTCTTTCGGAAATCCACCATAAGGCTGACCTAATGACCCGGAAAACAACTCAACTACAGAATCAGGGAAATCTAACGTTTCTCCTCGTTCATATACATCCTCTTCAGATAAGTTATTTTGCACCATATACAGCGCCATATCACCAACAACTTTAGATGATGGGGTAACTTTAACAATATCACCAAACATATCATTTACTCTTCGATACATACGTTTGACTTCTTCCCATCTTTCTCCAAGTCCCACAGCTTTAGCTTGTTGTTGTAAATTACTATATTGACCACCTGGCATTTCATGAACATATACTTCTGAATGTGGAGCTTTCATTCCGCTTTCAAAATCTTGGTAATAACTTCTGACACCTTCCCAATATTGAGATAATTGCTCTAAACCATTGATGTCTGCTGTTGGCATTCTGTCGGACCCTTCTAATGCATAACATAGCGTACTTGCACTAGGTTGACTCGTTAACCCTGCCATTGAGCCCATAGCTACATCTACAATGTCAACCCCTGCATCTATTGCTTTTGAATACATCAAAATTCCATTACCACTCGTATCATGCGTATGTAAATGGATAGGAATATCAATTGTTTCTTTCAGGGATGAAATTAGTTCATAGGCTGCCTGAGGTTTTAACAAACCTGCCATATCTTTAATGCCTAATATATGTGCACCTGATTGCTCTAACTCTTTAGCAAGATTTTTGTAATATGTTAAATCATACTTCGTACGAGTTGGATCAGTAATATCACCTGTATAGCAAATTGCTGCTTCAGCGATCTTACCGTTTTGACGAACTGAGTCTATAGCAAGCCTCATTCCTTCTACCCAGTTTAGACTATCAAATATTCTAAAAACATCAATTCCTGCATGAGATGATTTCTCAACGAATTCACGAATTACATTATCTGGATAATTTTTATAACCAACTGCATTTGATGCTCGGAGTAGCATCTGAAATAATACATTCGGTACTTTTTCTCTTAATGTTAATAAACGTTCCCACGGATCTTCTTTCAAGAACCGATACGCCACATCGAATGTCGCTCCTCCCCACATCTCCATTGAAAATAAATCAGGAATTAAGCGAGCTGTTGGTTCGGCAATTTGCTTTAAATCATTTGTACGGAATCTTGTTGCTAATAAAGATTGATGAGCATCACGGAAAGTCGTATCTGTGAGCAACACTTGCTTTTGCTCTTGAATCCAATGAACAAGTCCGTCAGCACCAAAATCATTAAGAATTTGCTTTGTACCTGATGGCATTTGTTCTGAGCTCTTTAATTTAGGAATTAGAGGTTTATCAAATACTGGCTTCTTTCTTTTTTCTACTCCTGGGAAACCATTGACAGTCACCGTTCCAATATATGAAAGCATTTTAGTTCCTCTATCTTTTCGCTTCGGAAATACAAATAATTCTGGTGACGTATCTATAAATGAAGTGTCATATTCACCTGTCAGGAATTTTTGGTGTTTAACTACGTTTTCCAAAAACGGTATATTTGTTTTAATACCACGTATTCGAAATTCTCTTAAATTTCGAACCATTTTTGCAGCAGCTTGTTCAAAAGTTAAAGCCCAAGTTGATAGCTTGACTAAGAGTGAATCGTAATGGGGCGTAATAACCGCTCCTTGAAATCCATTACCCGCATCTAAGCGTACTCCAAACCCTCCGCCAGATCGATATGCCATAATCTTACCTGTGTCTGGCATGAAGTTATTCAATGGATCTTCCGTCGTAACACGAGATTGGATTGCAAAGCCATGAGTAATAATTTGCTCTTGACTAGGAATCCCTACTTTATCACTATGAAGCCCTTGTCCCTCAGCTATAAGAATTTGAGATTGTACAATATCAATACCTGTAATCATCTCAGTTATTGTATGCTCCACCTGCACTCTAGGGTTGACTTCAATAAAATAGAACTCTCCTCCCGATACTAGAAATTCAACTGTACCAGCATTTATATAATCAACATTCTTCATTAGTTTTACAGCGGCCTGACAAATATCATCTCTTAGCTTTTCTGACAAACTAATACTTGGTGCAATTTCTACAACCTTTTGATGACGACGCTGTACAGAACAATCTCGTTCGAACAAATGAACAATATTACCCTCATGATCCCCTAGTATTTGTACTTCAATATGCTTTGGAAGTTCTATCAATTTTTCGACGTATACTTCATCATTACCAAAGGCAGCCTTCGCTTCAGATTTCGCACGGTCGTAAGATTCTTTGACTCCTGCTTCACTGCGAACAATTCTCATCCCACGTCCACCACCACCTAAGGAAGCCTTAATGATAATTGGATAACCATGGGTTTTACCAAATAACTCCACATCTTCAACACTATTAACTGGACCATCACTACCTGGGATAACAGGAATATCAGCTAAAACAGCTTGATCTCTTGCTTTTACCTTGTCTCCAAACATATCTAAGTGCTTAGATTGAGGCCCGACAAATATAATCCCTTCTTCCTCACATCGCCTAGCAAAATTAATGTTCTCAGACAAAAATCCATATCCAGGGTGAATTGCGTCAATATTGTTAGTTTTTGCAATTTCAATAATGTTTTCGATATCCAGATATGCGTCAATTGGTTTTTTTCCTTCACCTACAAGATAAGCTTCATCTGCTTTATATCGATGAAAAGATCCAGTATCTTCCTTTGAATAAATCGCTACAGTACGAATGTTAAGTTCTGTACAAGCTCTAAATACTCGGATCGCAATTTCTCCACGATTTGCTACTAGTAGTTTCTTGATGCGACGATTTGTTTTCATTGTTTTCCCCCTTGACTGTGTAAGTATAATAAGTTATGAAAAAATAGTGCAACAGTGTTAGCACATATTGTGACATACGATGGATTTAATATGAAATTGGTTTTCGGAAAGTTTGTTGGTGCTTAATTGGTTGCTCATTCATTTCTTGTGATTTATCCAATTGACGATTAACAAACATCGATATATTAACTAGAATTCCCATTGAAATCATTAATAATAAAAATGATGACCCACCGTAACTAATAAAAGGTAGTGGAACACCTGTAATCGGAATTAAGCCGGTTACACCACCTAAGTTAATGAAGGTTTGAATACCTATCATTGACGAAATGCCAATAGCAAGTAAACTGCCAAATGGATCGTTGCTTTTTCGAGCAATAAGAAATCCCTTTAGGATAATAAACAATAATAAAAATAACACAAAGGTAACTCCAAACAATCCTAACTCTTCTGCGATAATAGCCATAATAAAGTCTGTATGAGATTCCGGTAAATAACCAAACTTCTGAATACTTTCTCCAAGTCCTAAACCGTTTAAACCTCCTAACCCTATAGCTATGTACGAATTAACTAGCTGGTAGCCACCACCAACTATATCCTCATTTGCAAACGGATCTAAATAACCATAAAGTCGCCCCAGCCTTTTTTCTGTAAAAATCTGATTCGAGAAAATAACGAATATAGGTGTAATTAAAATTAAGCCAGCAAGAGCTAACATACCTAGTTTAATTAAATTTTTTATCCCCATACCCGATGACATAATTATTGTGGTCGCAATCATTGCAATGATAGTAGCTGTCCCAATATCAGGCTGTAGAACAACCAAAATACAAATAAATCCCACAAAAATTATTGGTGGCAAAACTGCCCTATCAAATTGATTTATGTATGATTGCTTTTTTGAATATGCAGCAGCTAAATATATAATGACAGCCATCTTAGCAAACTCTGATGGTTGTAATCGAATAATACCTAACTTTAACCAACTTTGGGCATTACCAGCTGTGTGACCTAAAAAGAATACAAATATTAACAAGGCAATAATACCTAACACAATGCCTTGAAGAATCTTTTTTGATGCATACGCTTTATACGGAAAGATCATGGTCGATAGAAATGCTATAAAACCAATTATTAGCCATTTTTTTTGTTGCTGAAAAAAAAAGTCACTTTGCCCACCTGTATATTCATCATACCTTGTTACCGATATAACAGTACTGGAACTATATATCATCAATAATCCAAAGACACTCAATAGCAATACAGCAACTACAATTGAATAATCATATGATTTGAACATTTTTTTTATCATATATCCTCTTCCTAACTACATATTAATACAAAAACTTTTATAAATATTATTCTCCATTAAACTACGAAAAACCTTTGACGTTTTGTTAAAAACTGAATATTCTAAGATATGTAATGTTTATAAAAAAACTCAAACCATCTTCATAGTTTGAGTTAATGCATATTATTTTTTCGTCGATGCTTCATGTAGGGAAGAAAGCTCCTTCTCTAATTCATCCAGTAACTCTTTACCCTGTTGTTCTTCTATAAGCCTTAACCTTACTGCAAAATCTATTTCTCTAGATAAGCCAAACATTTGCGTATCTAGTACTTCTTCATATAATGGACACTGCGGCATCGTTAAGTTATCCATTTGAACTTTTATTAACTTCAGTATTTTTGCAGCATCAGCTTTTAAGAGACTGTATGCTTTTTCACGTTCATTTGTTGCAATTTCAGCCGTCAAAATTAATCCCTCCGTTCACGAGCGACTACCCCAATCCTATCTATAAATATTACCGTGAAAAAAGGAAAAAAGCAAGAAAAAAGCGATTTTTCAATACTAAAATATACTTAACTTGAATGTTGAGGAAAGTATTTCTAGCATCTTTAGTCCAGCAATGCTATTACCTTTATCATCTAAAGATGGTCCATAGATGCCAATTCCAAATTTATTCGGTAACACTGCAAGAATTCCTCCAGAAACCCCACTCTTCGCAGGTAAGCCTATTTTGATTGCAAACTCTCCAGATGCATTATACATTCCACATGTAACCATAAAAGTTTTACATATTCTCGCTATACGTGCAGGAATGATTCTTTCTCCTGTGCATGGATTGGTGCCATCAAACGCAAAAACTAATGCTATTTTCGCTAATTCCGTACAATTAATATTTATTGCACATTGTTTCGTGTATACATCCAATAACTGTTCAATATCTCCATTAATGATCCCATGTTCTTTCATATAGTAACCTAAAGACCGATTAAGATATGCTGTATGAAACTCTGAATCCGCAACCTCAGACGAAAAGGAGATATGATCATCACCTGTAAGCTTACGGACAAATAATATAAAATTATTAATTTGTTCACTTGCTGTGTTACCGCTAATCATGTTCGTTACGGCTAAAGCACCTGCATTAATCATTGGATTTAAAGGCTTGGAAGGAACTGTTGTTTCTAGCTTAGCAATTGAATGAAAGGGATCACCAGTTGGCTCCATCCCCACTTTAGAAAAAACATAGTTTTCTCCATGCTCCATTAAGGCTAAAGCTAAACTAATTACCTTTGATATACTTTGCAAAGTAAACCTTTTATTCACATCTCCAGCAGAATTGCACGTACCATCAGGATAATATAGAGCTATAGCTAAATCTTCTTTATTAGCTTTAGCTAATGCGGGTATGTATGATGCCACATTACCATACTGTATACATTCTCTAGCTGCATTAACAGTTCGCTCTAATTCACTAGCGGATTTACAAGCCATAATATCTCTCCTTAGTTTCTCACTGTTAGTGTATCTTTATCTTGTCCAGGTCTGAACGTTTCATGATGTATTGATGACAATTATTTAAAAACACGCTATACTTTTGCTAATGAAATAAGTAGAAAGGTTGATTCTAGTGACATCAATTGTAATGATAGAAGGCAATGTAGCATTTAATATCACACTTGATCCTGCAGTATGGATATTTGATGACAGACGAATAGATTTAAAATCATTCTTTACTCCAAATAAAGAGACAGTTAAGTCTGAAGGTAATGTAACAAATGTCTCAAAACAATGGGACCGTGAAATCCGCGAAGGGGCGATTTCACCACCAACATTACAAACGGAAAAAAAATATGATAAGGAAAGAGTTTTAACTGGTTCATTCGGTATTTTACTTAAACATTTTTTAGAAAATGCTGAGCCGCTACAAAATGCTACATCGTTAGATATAGTTACTCACACAGAAACCATTACAATCTCACTCTCACAAGCTGAGGATGCTATTTTAGCTTTTTCCAACAACGGAGAGCCTTTAAAAGATAATGGGCCAATACATATATATTTTGCTGATGGGTCTAACAAGGAAAGGCCGATCACACATATAAGAAAGTTCATTGTTAAATAAGACTGTTTCCTACATTTATTGAGAAGCGCAAGGTCTTACATTGAATCCGTAGCAGTTTTCCTGTTGTATAACGATGACAATCATATATATCTTCAACAAGGTAGCATGTAAAAATGCACGTAACGCAAAAGAAAAAGTGGCTAAATGATTTCTAAAAACAATTGGAGCACCATCTTAATAAGATGGTGCTCCTTCATAATATATCAGCTGCTAATTGCGCTATTTTTGAACGTTCTCCTTTTATAAGTTTCACATGTCCTGCAATTCTTTCATTTTTAAACTTTTCTACGACATAAGTTAAGCCATTATTGTATTCATCCAAATAAGGATGATCTATTTGCTCAGGATCGCCCATAAGTACAATCTTACTTCCTTCTCCAACTCTTGTTAAAATTGTTTTAATTTCATGCTTCGTTAAATTTTGTGCTTCATCAATAATGATGAACTGTTCTGGTATACTTCTTCCACGGATATACGTTAGTGCTTCTACTTCAATTGATCCTAACCCAGCAAGAATCGCATCTAATTCACCCGGTTTCTTTGTATTAAATAAGTATTCTAAATTATCATATATCGGCTGCATCCACGGTCGCAGTTTTTCTTGTTTTTCCCCAGGTAGAAAACCAATATCTTTGCCAACAGGTACAATTGGTCTTGCAACTAATAATTTTTTATATATACATAAATCCTCTGTTTGTAAAAGTCCCGCTGCTAACGTAAGTAACGTCTTACCTGTCCCCGCTTTTCCAATTAATGTAACCAGTGATATATCTTCTCTTAGCAATAATTCTAAAGCCATCATTTGCTGAACATTACGAGGCTTAATCCCCCAGACATGTTCTTGTAAAAATACCATTTTGCTAATTTTTTGCTCTTTCTCATTAACCATCCCAACTGCAGATGCTGATCCACCAGATGAGTCCTTCATAATAATAAATTGGTTTGGGTAGAATTGATTACTACTATATTCAGCTAATGTTAGATCACCTTTATTATAAAACTGTTGAAAATCCTCGGTGCTTGCAAATAAATCAGTAAAACCTGAGTAAATATGACCGATATCAACTACTCTATCACTTAAAAAGTCTTCCGCATTTAACCCCAATACATCCGCTTTTACTCTTACTAAAGCATCTTTACTAACTAGGATGACTAACCTGCCATTTTCTTTGTTTTGTTCCTCAATTGACAAATTTTTGGCAACTGCCAATATGCGATTATCATTTGTTTTTTCTACGAAAATATCTTGTAGTTGCTGAAAAGAACGGTGATTCAATTCAATTCTAAGAACACCACCATTCTCTAATAAAATCTTTTCATGTAGTTTCCCACTTAATCGAAAGCTATCCACTAACTTAGATACTTGTCTTGCATTTCTCCCAACTTCATCCATATAGCGTTTTTTTGAATCAACTTCTTCTAAAACAACTGCTGGGATGACAACTTCATTATTTCCAAATGAAAAAATTGAATGTGGGTCTTGAAGTAAAACATTTGTATCTAACACGTAGATCTTATCCAACCCTCCGCCTCCCTGTATGGATATAATTCAGTTCTATCAGATACATCAGAACCTCTTATTGTATGTGTTCAAAGAGTACCTTCAATATCGTGTTAAACTATTAGACGGCTTGATAAAATATATGTCTGGACGTATAAAGATAGAAGGTTAAATAAACAATAAAATCAAATTGTTTATCATAAAGAATATATCTGCTATTCAAATTCAAAACTAAGGAGTGATAACGATGACAAGAAAATTACTCATAACTATTGTTATCGCATTATTCACATTAATAGGCTGTACCATAAATCAACAAACAAATGATAATAAGAATTCACCTGAAATGATAAATGTTAAAAATACAACAAACGAAACGAAGGAAATAAAAAATGGGCAGGAAGCGGCTAAACATTTAGTGGATTTAGCTAGTAGCATACCTAATGTTAATGATGCAACAGCTGTTGTATTAGGTGAATTCGCTGTTGTAGGAATCGATGTCAATTCACAATTAGATAGGTCCAAAGTAAGTACGATTAAGTACTCAGTCGCTGAAAGCTTAAAAAAAGACCCATACGGTGCAAATGCCATTGTGATAGCAGATCCAGATACGAATGTTAGGTTAAAACAAATGGCAGCAGATATAAGGAATGGCCACCCTATTAAAGGAATTATGGATGAACTATCTGCAATCGTTAATAGAGTCATGCCTGAAGTTCCCAACGACCTTATCGAAACAAATAGAAAAATAGATCCAACAAAAAAACCAAATAGAGAACTTAACGACAAAGACAAACAGGAACTGGAAAAGGAACAAATAGAGGAGTCTGAAGAACAACAAGGCTAAAAATTAAGCAAAAAAGCAGGGGGCGGTCGAGTGTTCCCTCCCCTGTCTACTTTGCTTCCCTGCCGTCCACTCTACTGTTGAGTTAGCTAAATCGTGTCCAACTCAAATGGCCATATATAATTAGTCCTACTTTTTCAAAGCATCCATTACTTGTTTATCTAGTTTCGCAGCTGCTTTTTCATCATAGGTTTTTTCATACTTAGGTTCCTTAGTAATTTTTGAACCATAGAACATAACATCCCGAACTTCAGAAATTTGTATTTCTACTTGTGCAAGCTTTAGTGGTATACCTTCTATTTTATTTTTTTTAACAGAAGCATGCCCTGTAATAGCATACGTTGATTCATTGGCAATAACATTCATAACAACGAGTGAATTTTGGCTCATATTTTCCAACATTCTTGACCTATTATCTACCGCGAAATAAATGCGTTGTTCATCTGGAGCAAAAACCCATGAAATAGCGCTTACAATAGGGCCTCCACTTTCATGATCTACTGTCGCAATAGTCACGAAACGTTCCTTCTGTAATGCCAAAAACAAAGGTTCAATTAGCTTCGGTTCAACTTGATTTGCCATAAAACACCTCCAAAGTTATATATACAATAATCTTACCTTTTTTTGTGGTAAGATAAAACTATAATAAATTATTATTATTTAATGAGGTGCTTTAATGAAAGTGAAATGTGTACTTTGTGACCAGATAAATACAATTGATGATGATTCGATGCAGGCAAAGCGCCTGAGAAACAGACCCATTCATACATATATGTGTGACCCATGTTATGTACGTATAGAAGAAAAAACAAATATGAGGCTTGCTACTGGAAATTTCCACCTATACCGTGACAAAAAAACAGAGGACGAGTGGTAAAAGTAGAACTGAACAGGGAGTAAGAGTGAAATGAACTAAAACTGATCATCCTTTGCTATACATAAGGGCAGCATCCAGCTCTACATAAACAAAAGGTGACTCATAAGTAATGAGCCACCTTTTCTTTATTCATTAGGATAATTAATATACTTCTCAGGTTCTAGTTCAATTTGATCTAGCATGACGTGAATTAACTCTATAGGAAATCGATTTTTGAAATCACTTCCATTTTGTGAGTAACTTATATAGTACATGATTTCATCTTTAGTAACAGAAATCATTGACAGTCCATGTTCATCCACTAATATATTTGTAAAAAGTGCGTATGTATCTTGAGCAGCAGAATCATTTTTTCTCGAATCTGCAACGACTTTAATACTTAACCAATTATACAAGGCATCTTGTAATGATTTCATGATTGCACATCCTAGGAATTAGTATTTGCTTTGTGCTTTTTTGCTTGATTTAATCTAATTTTATATATAATTAAAATAACCGCTGCAAAAAACAATCCTTCTGCCATTGGTAAAAATGCCCCGAAAAAAGTTAACACTGTACAACCTAATGCTAAAAAAGCATAAATCACAATATTTTTTAACAAAGGAAGTTTTTTAGCAAAGCCCAGCTTATATACAACAATACTTAATGCAAAAATCGTTATGTATAATAGCCACATGCCCAATTCTGGATTGTCGTCTACTTGATATAATGATGCAAAAAATGACAGCCTTGAAGAAACATCAATTTCCATTTCAAATCCCCCCTTACATTAAGAAAGCATTATCGCCTCCTTTCCCATCAAGAATAGAATCACTTAGTTTAAACATACGTTTTTCTTTAGCCTAAGGAGGCAATAACTTTGTGGGTCAAGGAATTAAGCCATACGATAAAATTGCATAACATAAGCCAAGTGACTGATACAATTTATAATGCAATTATACCAGCCACAAGACTAATTTCATACTATATTGAAAAACGAATAACCTGTTAAATATTTAGCTGTTCATTTCAGCATATTTCTTTTTCTTCGCTATTTTCTCTCGCTCATTTTTATTTAAAAGCTTCTTACGCAAACGAATAGATTCAGGTGTGATTTCACAATACTCATCATCATTTAAATACTCTAAAGATTGTTCAAGTGACATGATACGTGGTTTTTTCATCGTTGTTGTTTGATCTTTTGTTGCTGAACGTACGTTAGTCATCTGTTTTTGTTTACATATATTCACAACTAGATCATTCTCACGATTATGCTCACCAACAATCATACCTTCATATACTTCTGTACCTGGCTCTACGAAGATTGTGCCGCGATCTTCTACCCCCATTATACCATATGATGACGCTTTGCCTTTTTCCATTGAAACGAGAACACCTTGTCGTCTTCCACCAACTTGTCCTTGCTGCATTGGTTGATAGCTATCAAAGGAATGGTTAAGAATTCCAAATCCTCTAGTAAGAGAAAGAAATTCAGTAGTATAACCTATTAAACCTCGAGCTGGTACCATGAAAACTAACCTTACTTGACCATTTCCATTATTAATCATATCGAGCATTTCACCTTTACGAGCGCCAATTGACTCGATAATCGATCCAGTATGTTCATCTGGGACATCGATTTGCACACGCTCGACTGGTTCGCACCTTACACCATCGATTTCCCTTACGATAACTTCTGGTTTCGACACTTGTATTTCATATCCTTCGCGACGCATATTTTCAATTAAAATTGATAAGTGCAGCTCACCTCTACCAGAAATAATCCATGCATCTGGTGATTCTGTATTTTCTACACGGAGACTTACATCTGTTTGCAACTCAGCAAGCAATCGTTCTTCTATTTTCCTAGCTGTTACAAACTTACCTTCTCTTCCTGCAAAAGGGCTATTGTTCACAAGAAATGTCATCTGTAATGTCGGCTCATCAATTCGTAACACCGGTAACGCCTCTTCATGATCAAACGGACAAACTGTTTCACCTACATTTATGTCCTCCATTCCAGACACTGCAACAAGGTCTCCAGCTTTTGCTTCATTAATCTCAATGCGCTTCAACCCCGAGAAACCGAACATCTTTGTCACACGAAACTGCTTCACAGATCCATCGAGTTTCATAAGAGATACTTGTTGACCAACTTGCATAGTACCTCTAAATACTCTACCGATACCTATACGTCCTACATAGTCATTATAATCTAATAATGCCACTTGAAATTGAAGTGGTTCATCACTATTATCAATTGGGGCAGGAATGTATTTAAGAATTCCTTCGAATAACGCCTTCATATCATCATCTTGTTTTTCAGGGTTTGTACTTGCAGTTCCATTAATCGCTGAAGCATATACCACTGGGAAATCAAGCTGTTCTTCATTTGCTCCAAGCTCAATGAATAAATCAATCACTTCGTCAACAACCTCTTCAGGTCGTGCGAAATCTCTATCTATTTTATTAACAACAACAATTGGTGTTAAATTCTGCTCAAGTGCTTTTTTCAAAACGAATCGAGTCTGTGGCATACACCCTTCGTAGGCATCTACAACTAGTAGCACACCGTCAACCATTTTCATAATACGTTCAACTTCTCCACCAAAATCAGCGTGACCAGGTGTATCTAATATATTTATTCGACAATCATTATAATTAATCGCAGTATTTTTTGCTAAAATAGTTATACCACGCTCGCGCTCCAAATCATTTGAATCCATGGCACGATCTTCAACTTGTTCATTTACTCGAAAAGTACCTGCTTGTTGTAATAATTTATCAACGAGCGTCGTTTTTCCATGATCAACATGGGCAATAATCGCTATATTTCGTATATCTTGACGAATAGTCAACGTCTTCAACTCCTAAATTTGATGTTCATATTTTACCTTGACAAAAAACCAACTAGGCTATTATATCACATTCATAGTAGAAAAGATGGATATTTTTCTGTACACTAAAGGTGTAAGTATTAATTAAGCTCAATTTGAGACTTTTAATTGGGGGTTTTTTAACAAATATGAAAAAACTCAACCTCACTATGTTATTATTCGCTATTCTCGCAACTATTTGCATCATGTCTGTCGGAATATTTATTGCTGAACAAAATCTTATTGGTATTATTACAGCGAGTATTAGTTTTGTTTTAGCAATGGGATTCGGGTTTGTGACAAAGAAGAAAATGCGTGAGCAAGGAAGGTTATAACGGAAGGCTTAGGCTCCTACTATCGGTTTTGACAAACTTTAAACAAACTGGAAGTAAATCCATTCCACCCATACGCCTAGTATCGAAACGGGTGGAATGGAAATATGGCTATATGATTGAATATGTGAACGTTCAATTAACAATGGCGTCAAACTAATATCAAGAATTTACAAACGTATTAATAAGACCCAATGTACAGTCCTCGTACTCGAAGGTTAGATTTAACCCTCATTCAGTTTATACTTATGCAAAATTCTATGATGTAAATTGATACTACTTGCAAATATACTATTTTCTTCTAGAAATGAAATTTCTTCTCCTTTTACTGTTGTTACAACTCCACCTACCTCATTTAATATTACAATACCTGCAGCGAAGTCCCAAGGTGACAACCTCATTGTAATGTATCCATCTAACCTTCCAGCAGCAACATACGCCATTTCTAGCGCAGCAGAGCCATAAGAACGCGTTCCTCTTGCGTCTTTTACGATGGGAGATAGAATAGCATGATCGATGCGCCAATTTTCTGTTACCCAAGTAGCATTGATTCCAATGATTGCTTCATGGATTGTCGTGTCTTTCAACGGTGATAACAAGATGTTATTTATATATGCACCATGACCTTTTCTTGCATGAAAAAGCTCATCACTAACAACATCATAAATAAGACCGATCATACCTACGCCATCTTCATAAATGCCTATTGAAACACAAAAATTTCTTTGCTGATGCACGAAATTTATCGTCCCGTCTATTGGATCAATAATCCAAACAGTACCATTCAATGTTTTAACTTCATTACCAAATCCTTCTTCACCTAACACATAATGAGTAGAGTATTTGTTGTTTATTTTTTTAATAAAAAACTGCTCTATTTCTCGATCAATATCAGTCACTAAATCATTAGGATTTGATTTTGTATGTATACCTACTTGCTTCGTAAACGAATTGCGTATAACAGTACCAGCTTCTTTGATCCACTTCTTCGCGGTTTGATCTATCTCATCCCAATTGTTACTCATTAAGAGCTGCCTCCCTATTTCATTAGTATAACTTTTACAATTCAGCATACAGAAAACACCAGCTTCATTCAAGCCTTACTTAAACTATACAAGAAAAACACCAATCGTTTTACTAATTGGTGTTTTTCTATAGCTGTTTTATACATGATTGTAGTTGCTCCAGCTAAGAATTAACTCGTCTAAAGCGTGTAAACATAGCCCCTTTTCTTCTATAAAACAAGGAAAGCTGTTTAATACCCTACTTATTTGGTCAAAAAATATACACTAAATTTACAATAGAGCCTTTATTTAAACCATCCTAATGACAATAATTCTTCTCGTATTTGTTCTAATCGCTTTAAACACTCATTTTTCTTAGGTACATTTTTTTCCACAATGGCTTCATAAAGTGTCGACAACTCATAATCTAATTCCAACCGTAAAACCGCTAACCGCTGTTCATTATCACTACGCTTCAAAGATTTCATTACTTGTTTCAAGTAAATGCACCCCCTCGGTTTATACTGTTAGTACCCACTTCAGAATGATGGTATTTGAATTTGTTGTTATATCTTTATGTTGATGTAGATGTCTATGGAACAAAAATGTGTGTAGACCTATTATGTTAGATAGAATTTGTATACAAGATTTATGGTAAAATAAGATTTGTTATAAATTCTTGAATGAAGATATTTTGTAAGGAGTGTAATTATGAATTTTCAAGGCTTTTCAGCAGATGATTTTGACACTTTTATGATTCCTGAATTAGATGATCGAATGACAGCGATAAAGCAATTAATTAGACCAAAATTTGAATTTATCGGCACCCATTTTGTCTCTTCTCTTACAACGCTAACTGGGAATGATATGTTTTTTCATGTAGCCAAACATGCTCGTCGAACTAAAAACCCACCTAATGATACTTGGGTAGCTTTTTCAAGTAATGCTAGAGGATATAAAATGCTACCACACTTCCAAGTTGGCCTGTGGGGGAGTCATTTATTTATCATATTTGCAGTTATCTATGAGTACCCATATAAGGAGAACTTAGGAATAACACTTGCAGAACAATATCATGAGCTTAAAAAGCAAATTCCAAACAACTTTGTTTGGTCAACAGATCATACAAAACCTACTGCCACAGCACAAGAAAATTTAAATGATGAGCAAATATTACATATGTTTAACAGGCTACAATCGATCAAAAAGGCAGAAATATTATGCGGAGTTCATATTGACAAAGATGATGTGATAAACTTGAATGGGAAACAGTTACTTAACATCATTGACACCACTTTTAAAACGCTTATGCCGTTGTATGAATTAGCAACGTCATCATCCACCGTTCTTTCAAAATAATGAAGATATAATAAGAGTTTGAAGTGTGCTTGAGAACTTGTAGCTTCGGCTTTTTGCCAAGCACATCAATTGATGCTTGGCCCCATAGCAAAATATTTATAGGGCCAGGCAATATTTACATAGAAGGTGATAATTTTTTATAAGTTACCTAACTGTTCTATTTAACAAAAATATTAACAATATGAGCCTTACATTTTAATAATGGCATCATTTGTAATAGCTTCTTTCGCCTTTTTTACGGTATGGTATGAGGAGTATCCACTGATTTCTTCAAATTCTTTACATAATTTCTTTTCTTCAGCTTTACTCGGTACAATTTTTTTAAATACTCGATACGCTGCCATAAGCTTTTCTTTTTCAATGCCTTTTTCATAGGCATGTTCGATTGTCTCGAAAAACCATACTACGTCAACAATTTCATTCGTGTTCCAATCATACGATATTGGATATTGATAATCCAATGGTATTCCCCCTTAATGTTAATCTAGTTTGCCTATATTAGTTTCCCCATGTTTTTCGAATTTGTTCTGCTTCAATAATAATACGATCAACAAGTTCACTTACTGGGGGAGAATCGTTTATTAGACCCATCACTTGACCAGCCCATGCAAAACCTTCTTCGGTGTTCCCTTCATAGATATAACGTTTATTTGCAGACCCACTTATAAAATCCTTTAATTGATCATAGCCTCCATTTGCCCCCTCAAGCTCAACAATTTTTTTCGTCCAATTGTTTGAAATAGCTCGTGCTGGCGCCCCTATGGATCGTTTTATTACAGTTGTCCCATCCTCTGTTCCTTCTATGAGAGCCTGCTTATATACTTGATTAGCATGAATACATTCTTGTGTAGCAATAAATCTTGTACCCATCTCTATTCCCTCTGCACCTAAACTAAGCGCAGCCATTAATCCCCTACCATCACCTATTCCACCAGAGGCAATAACTGGTATAGACACAGCGTTAACTACTTGTGGAATTAAAACGATCGTTCCTGTATCATTTTTCCCTAAATGCCCTCCACCCTCTTGTCCAACTACCATAACGGCATCTGCACCTAATTGCTCCGCTTTAATTGCCTGCCTTCGAGCCGCGACAAGAACAAGTTTTTTGACATCTACACCTTTTAGTTGTTCAAATATTGGCGTTGGATTTCCACCAGTCATTGAAATAACAGGTACTTTTTCGTTAATTGCCACATCAAGCATATGTGAATAATTTCTTCCGTGTTGACCAATGGCAAAATTAACTCCGAATGGTTTATCCGTTCGTTCTCTAACCTTATCTATCTCTTTCTTTAACTCTTCAGGAGTTTGTAATGACATCGCTGTAATCTGGCCTAACCCACCAGCATTACTTACAGCAGCTGCTAAGTCAGCGTAAGCTAAATAAGCTAACCCCCCTTGAATAATGGGATATTTAATTCCTAATAGTTTTGTTATCTTGGTATCCCAATTCAAATGAACACCTCCTATAAATCCCTGTACTATAATTATTTCGCTTTTCATAGGGCAAAATCCTTTAACGTAGCTCAACTACGCAATAATATTATATTAGAAAAGTGACCTTATTAAATAACAAATGTTCTTTTACTAAGGCTTTTTTCGTAAACTTTGTTGTGTTGTAATCAAATTAACACCAGAAAAAGTAGCTTTACATTGTAAGTCATCGTTGCACAGAAGAAAAGATGCCACGAACGTTAATAATTTTCGTGTTGAGTTGCTATTACGAAAAGCTACAATTGATGCGAAAACATCCTTTAGTAAGGCTCATATAAAGTAGCTTTACATTGTAAGTCATCACTGCACAGAAGAAAAGATCCTACGGTCGTTATTAATTTTCGTGTTGAGATGCTATCACGAAAAGCTACAATTGATGCGAAAACATCCTACTTAATTCGAAACAAGCCTAAGCGTTTTTTATGCCTTTGTGTCCTATCAAGAAAAATAACATTGTATGTAAACTTAACTATTACTAAAACAGGAAAATAAATATAAAATTATTTGTTCAGATGGTTAACAAAAACCTTTAACTTTCTAATGCTGATAGTACTATGCAACCCTTTCATAAAGTGATATAATTCTTGTGTTTTATGTAAAAACTAATAACTTATTATTAAAGGCTCTTTTCGTAGAACTTGTTGCTAATCTATATATTCAGAACAACTCAATTCGTAATAGTCTATAAAGAAGTAAAGAATGCCACAACCTGTAGTTGTATATTTATATATTAGTACGAAAAACAACAACCCATGCGAAAGCAGCTTATTAAAAGAGGTGCCATAGAAAGTTGTCCCAAAATAAAACACCATTATTTACTGGTTTAGTAGATCATTCACAAAGAAATCCTCATCAATTCCATATTCCTGGACACAAAAAAGGAAAAGGTATTGAACCAGAGTTTCGCTCATTTATAGGTGATAATGCGTTTTCCATTGACTTAATTAATATTGAACCACTTGACGACTTGCATCAGCCAAATGGCATGATCAAGCAGGCTCAACAATTGGCTGCTGAAGCTTTTCACGCAGATTACACATTTTTCTCTGTTCAAGGTACTAGTGGAGCAATTATGGCTATGATCATGTCGGTATGTGGACCAGGAGACAAAATCATCGTGCCACGTAATGTTCATAAATCAGTTATGTCAGCAATTGTGTTTTCAGGAGCCATACCGATATTTATACACCCTGAAATTGATAAGAATTTGGGTATCTCTCACGGCATTACCGTAGATGCTGTGTCAAAAGCATTGGAACAACACCCTGATGCTAAAGGTGTCTTTGTAATTAATCCAACATATTTTGGAGTGGCTGCAGATTTACAAGGTATTGTTGAGGTGGCTCATGAACACAAAGTTCCAGTATTAGTTGATGAAGCTCATGGAGTGCATATTCATTTTCATGAAAAGTTACCTTTATCCGCAATGCAAGCTGGAGCAGATATGGCAGCAACGAGTGTTCATAAGCTTGGTGGGTCAATGACTCAAAGTTCTATACTGAATATAAAATCTGGGCTCGTTTCAGTGAACCGTGTTCAAGCTATTTTAAGCATGCTTACAACTACGTCAACATCTTATTTATTGCTAGCTTCTTTGGATGTTGCTAGGAAACAGTTGGCTACTAAAGGACATGAATTAATAGAAAAATCCATCGCACTTGCAGAAAAAACAAGGGCGGCTATTAATGAGATTAATCATTTATATTGTGTCGGACATGAAATTGTAGGTACAAAAGCGACATTTGACTATGACCCTACCAAATTAATAATTTCTGTTAAAAATTTAGGTGTTACTGGACATGACGTCGAAGTTTGGCTAAGAAAACATTACAATATCGAGGTTGAATTATCTGACCTATACAATATTTTGTGTATTATCACTTCTGGGGATACTGAAGATGATACAGAAATATTGTTGCGAGCATTACGCCATTTAGCAGATGAATTTTACCATCAAGCAAAATCAACAAATCCAACTACGGTGTTGTTACCCGATATACCATTATTAGCGCTATCTCCTCGAGATGCTTTTTATGCAGAAACTGAAATTGTTCCTTTTGAGGAGTCTGCTGGAAGAATAAGCGCTGAATTTATTATGGTATATCCTCCAGGAATTCCAATTTTCATTCCTGGGGAAATAATCACAAAGGATAACCTTAAGTACGTAATAAAAAACCTAGAGGCAGGCTTACCTGTTCAAGGGCCTGAAGATAATCACCTACATTCATTAAGAGTCATTAAAGAGCATAAAGCTATACGCTAAACAGAGTCAAAAATATTAGCAAATACACTATACAAATAAACAAGTATATAAAAATAATGGGTTCGGTTGATAAGATGAAAAATGCTAATACCAATCCTTATAACAACCCATTATCAATATTTTGAAAGTTTATTGACCATATAAAACAACAAATAAGAGGCTGGGACATAACTTAAGTGTTTAACTAAAATTCCGAACAAAGTAATAACTTAGCGGATGAAATATACGTAGACTCCTGCGGGATGAAAAGCAACGGCTAGACCCCGCAGAGCGTAGCACGAGGAGGCTTGCCAGCTTCCCGTGGAAAGCGGAGTATATTTCAGGAGCGGCGTAACTAGAACTACAACCATTGTTCGGCTTCTATTTAGTTAAAATATTTTTGTCCCAGCCTCTATTTAATGTAATATTGTTACCAAGCTGATTGTACTAAGGTTCCCGTTAGCATAGCAAACATTAACTACTTAATTGTTATGATATCTTGTGGCAAAGCACCTTCTTGTATCCACTTTTCAATCATTTGATTAAAGAAATTAGGATTCCAAAAGGATATTCCGTGACCGACGTTAGGTATAATGATCCCTAAGCAGTTTGTATTATTTGATACTAAATCTGTTGCTGATTTTTTCATTACTGCTTTTTCCTTTTCACCGACAGAAACTAATATTTTTCCGGTTGCTTTATTAAAGTCTTTAGGAATTTCAAACGACATATTTTCTTCTAATATTCTGATAAGTGTATCTAATTTCATTTCAGAACTTTCCTTGTAATATGTTTCAAAGTATTCTTTACCAACGTACAATGTTTTCGCTTGAAGTTTTGAAAAAGATTTATTTTTAACTAATGGAAAAGTTAATTTTATAGACGGTCTAATCATTTTTCTAACAAATGAATTTGGTCTTACTAATGCACTGTTTATGACCGCATAATTTATCAAATTCGGTTTCATACTCAACATTTGTATAGTTACTTGTGCACCTAATGAGAAACCAATAACAATTACTTTTTTACCGTTTGCTATTTTTTCTATTAAGTCATTTATTTTTTCTGCACTTAATTGAATTGAAAAGCTTTCAGTATAATTACTTCCCCCTTGTTCTGGTAAATCTATTGTAATGCAATGATAATGACTGAAGTATTGAATTTGTTTTTCCCACATCCAACTGCTTACTCCACCACCGTGCAAAAATACCATTAATGAAGCATTCTTATCCCCAGACTCTTGATAATGTAAATCCAGAAAATCCACCTCTCTTTATGCTTGTTTCTCTTTTTGTTTTTTGTAATAAGTGAAACAGACTTCCTCGATAGTTTAAGCAAATCATTTCACAATGTACATTTATTTTAGCATAAAAATTCCAATTTCTTTCAAAAAATAAGTTCGCTTCGTATTAAGCGAACTACTTTAGAAAATGATATCTTATTAATAGAAGTTTATTAAAATTTCAATCGTTGCTTAGGAGTAACTTCAATCTAAATTATATAGAGAACTCATAAAACTGCATACCTATTATGAAGCAATAAAAAGGAGACACCAATTCATCTGTGAATTGTGTCCCCAATAACGTTATTTTTTAATGTTCTCTCCCCAATAGCCGAACATACTTGTTTTTTAGTTTTCTTTGTGATCTTCGCAACAACACTCAGTACTTTTTCCATACAGTATCGTAACTTTTTCATCCTCATAATGGTCAATTGTACTGTTACACGACTGACATACGATTGTTCCCATCCATCAAACCCCTTTCGTTTTATGACCACTCAAACGACCCCGACAACTGCACAAAATTGAATTATTGAAAGCGTTATCTTTTATTTAATTTAATAATAATATGTCACATATATTTAGTCAAGCACAATTAGTATGTCACATAAAAATAATTATAGCTTTTAATATCTGTAATATAATATTTGCTCTTTTCGTAAATTTTGGTTTTTTTTGACTACGATTGGATTGAAATAAGCGCTTTATGAGAAGGAATGCTACATGCTTACGTTCTTATATGATAGAACGAATAACAACTATCAATGCGAAAACAGCCATAACATAAAGAAAAAAAGATGACAATAAAGTCATCTTTTAAATTTGCACTATTCATATTGGGATTGGAATGGAGATACAGGTAAGTTTACTTTGAAGAATTCAGCGAGGTCTGCTGCTTCATCTTTAGAGTCTAGGCGGAAAACATGGTGTAAATGGTCATGATCCTCAACATCTTTTGGGTCTAGAAGGGTTGAACGCCCAGTTTGCATACATACGACTAACGGTTTTCCAAAAAACATACTTGTGTAAATGATGCCAAAATCATATCTCGTTTCTGTTGTTGTAAAGCCTACAAAACGTACCTTAACCGTCTCCTGCTCATCGTATAATTTTTCAAATAGGTTCATAAACAACCTCCTTCAGCAAAATAATATTCAGAATATTATTATAAATCAATTCTAAACCTTTGACAAGTTCATGGATTAATTGTTCAAGAAGTTGTCAACATCTCAATGAGAATGCTAGAATGTAATCGAACGTGCATATTCAGAATTGGGAGTGAAGAGAATGGCAAACAATGCATACATAAAACTAGTGCCAAAATCTAAGAAACATGATATTACATTAGATGATGTAGAAGACCTGTTTGAATATTATAAAGAGATCACTAACAAAACAGGAAAGCAGCTTGACTGGAAATATGATGATTCAGCCTTTCCTTACAGGATAACAAAGATTAATGATGGCAACAATGATTTATTCCACTTACAGTCTGAACATAAACAATATAAATCAATCATTGTTGGTATAGGTAACGAAAGCATTGAAGACATGGATTCTAAAGAGATACGCCAACAACAATATATACAAGTAAGTTTGTTAAAGCAATCCACACATGGAGACAAGGGGAAAGCTAATGAATTTAGTAAATTTTTAGCTAAAAAGGTATCTGGTGAATTGCACCTATTTAATGGCAGAACGATCTATTATTATTAATATATGTACAATGCTCATCTACATCTAGATATAAATGAATTTTTTAGGCAAGCTAGATTTATAGGTAATCAGGTGGATCCACCCACCTAATTACCTATAGAGTTAGGTTTATCAAAATCGATCTTAGCCCACAACCGAAAGAACATTATATCAATAATAAATAACTAATATGACTTAACTGTCATCTTAATTTATATTTGGATTGATTTTTATTAACGCTGGATCAACCATATCATAACCGTTCTTTTGTAACTGAATAACAATTTCCTGTAACGCATCGTTTGTCCATTCACGATCATGCATCAATAAATTCGCACCGTTACGTAATAGTGGCGTATTTACCATAATATCTAAAATTGACTCTTCAGTCATATATTTTTTGTCAAAGTCGTATCCATATGACCAATTCATTAACACCATACTTTCTTCAGCAACCAGTTGTTTCGAGTATTCAGTATTCACCCCGTATGGAGCTCGAAAAAATTGTGGCCTCATTCCAATTATTTTTTCTATTTCATCATTTAATTTTACAATTTCTTCATATTGCTCAACTTCAGATAATTCACTTAAATTATTATGAGACCATGTATGATTACCTATCGGAAAACCAAGTTCATATATTTGCTTCAATACCTCTTGCTCTTCTTCACTATCAATAAAATGGCCATTCACAAAAAAGATCGCTTTTACATTCACGGACTGTAAAGTATGAGCCATCTGTAAGCTGTATTTATCTGGAGCATCATCAATTGTTAATAATAATACATTCTCATTAGCGTCACTAATTGGTTCAACTCCCCAATGATTCGGATTTATTGTATATTGAGGTTCTAGCTCTGTTATTTCCAATTCCTCAGTGTTATTAAATTCCTCTTCCACAGTAGATTTCGTTGTTGTGTTTATGTTTGTTGAATTACTATCGTCTACTTCCGTTATCTCCTCACTGTTTACTTTTTCCTTGTCAATTGCGACAGTTTCCTTAGTAACATCACTTTGGCTACAGCCAGTTATGTAAGAAGCAAAGATTGATAAAATTGCAATTGTGATGATTTTCATTCGTATAATCCTCCAATTATTAAAAATACTCATTAATTATAATATAGTTATATTTTTTTTTCTAAAAAAATAATAAAAATGATTACCTTATTTCTTATCATTGATATTATAATATTAATGGTAACAACCTGTATGGTCTTTCAAGTAAACTTGAAAAGTATCTCATCAAACTATCCCAACTGTAAAGATGAAACAAAAAGGCTCTTTTCGTAAAATATTTTGCTTTTTTTACATATAGTTGTGTTACTGATATGTATGATATGATTTTTATAGTCTTTAGAGAAAAAGAGATGCCCCAAACGTTAGTCATATTCGTATTTAGCCCTTATTTCGGAAAGTAACAATTTATGCGAAAAACAGCCATACGTGTACTACATAGTTCTACTACATAAAAACAACATGAGGGCTTTATTAGAAGTAGCAAATATGCTATGAATCTAGTTGTATTCGTGTCTAAACTTAGTGGCGACAACAGCCAAATTTTAACAAAATAAGGTGAACAATGAGACGGAGTTTGAAGAAATGAAAAGATTTGTCAATAAATTCAAAATATTCGGGGGACGAGTCTTTAAGACGGGACTCGCGGTTTTTATTACGGCTTATATATGCGAGTTACTTAACCTTCCGGCTATTTTTGCCGTTATTACAGCTATTGTAACAATTGAGCCAACAGCTGCAGAATCCATTAAGAAAGGTGTCGTTCGCTTCCCGGCTTCAGCTATCGGAGCAGCATTTTCATTAACCTTTACGGCTTTTATTGGCGAAGACCCTCTTTCCTATGCCCTTGCAGCAACAAGTACGATATTATTATGCCATCGTTTAAAACTGGATGATGGCATTTTAGTAGCAACCTTAACAGCTGTTGCAATGATTCCAGTGACAGGTGATAATTTTATACTTGCGTTTTTTACAAGACTACTAACAACATCTATTGGCTTGTTTGTATCAACGTTAGTAAACTTGATCATATTACCACCAAAATTCTCTCCAATTATACATAAATCAATTGATAAGCTGTTTGTAGAGACAGCTCAAACTATTGAAGTAATTGGTCATGATATTTTAGGTCTTACAAACACCAAAAAGACACAAACTGTTCAACAATTTCAAGCTATAACTAAAAGCTATGAAAAAACTTTACAACTATGTCACTATCAACGTGCTGAGTGGAAATTCCATAGGCATACTACGAAAGAAATGAGAGATTTTCAAATTGAACATAAAAAATTAACATTGCTACAACAAATACTATTTCACATCGGAAATTTACAACATCTGTCAAATTACAGTATTATAACTAATATAGATAAAGAAAAACTTCACCAAGCATTTATATCAATAAATACTATATTGAAAGATCCGAAGCACCGTATTCCTGAAGAACATTACGAATTAATTAAAGATCTTGATGAAAATTTCAGAAGATGTAAAGAACAAATTGGAGAAACACACACCAAATACTATCATCATTTTCCAAAAGAAACAGTCTTGTTATTTGAACTATTGTCTATACATGATGTGCTGGAAGAAGTTGAACACTTGACTAGAAATCAATCAAAGAGAGATAAAGAATATACGTCAATAAATAGCAGCAAAAGCCCAGAATAGTTCACGACACAAAAAATATAAAGGGAGGCTAATGATCGTGATTATTATGCCTCTTTTTTTAGACTGCATTGCTTTTTGTGCAATTATATATGCAAAATAGATTAATATAGCTAGTAATATTGACTTTGAAACGCGACCATCATGCCGAGACAACCATTCTATAATACTGTATGCACTCCATATCATAAATTGGACCATAAAAACAGTTAAAGTCTTCATATACTATTCTCCTTCTATTAACCTCTTTTTAATACTTATGCAAGACAAGCAACATCTATTTTTCATTTTTGTAACAAATAGATGACATAGTCTATTCCCAGACTTTCACATGCTACAATAGTACTACATGTTATAAGAATTTCGAATTTAATCACAAAAGAGACATTCACTCATTTTGACTGAAAGAAGTGAACAAATAATGAAGCGTCTTTCTACATTCCTTTTACTGTCATTCATTTTCATTGCATCTTGCCAACAGAATGACACTTCTAGCATCCAAATAAATAAAGATGATTTACAGTTGATGTTTTTCTCAGATGAAAATAATGTGCAAAATGAAATAAATTACTACGATGCTTTACTAGAATTGAAAAAAGAATTTCCACATGAAATTTCAAATATGGTCATTATTTCATCACAAGCAGAAGAAGTTAATATAAATATTAACCAATACCCAGCACTAGTGATGATGTACGATAACGAAATTATTGCACAAGTCGAAGGTCATATAAGTAAGGATGAGATTATGAATCCGATAAAAGAGGCTTTAGAAGGCAATAAAGAATAAAAAAGACTGTCATTATATATTCATGACAGCCTTTTTTTATTACACATATTTACGTTACTTCTGCGTACTAACAGGGTTTCCAGTTACGTAAACAATCTTAAATTTATTTCAAAATGTGAATTGGACTTCCGATGGCAACCTCTGCAGCTTCCATCGTAATTTCTCCTAATGTTGGGTGTGCATGGATTGTCATAGCAATATCTTCAGCAGTCATTCCGGCTTCAATTGCTAAACCAAGCTCAGCAATCATATCAGATGCATTTGGACCAGCAATTTGTGCACCAATCACTAATCCATCTTCTTTTCTCGTAATGAGCTTTAGGAAGCCTTCAGCTGCATTAAGAGCCTGCGCTCTTCCGTTTGCACCAAAAGGAAATTTAGCAGCTACAATTTCTAGCCCATTCTCTTTCGCTTCTTTTTCTGAGTAACCAACTGATGCTAGCTCAGGGTCTGAAAATACAACTGCTGGAATTCCATGATAATCTATTTCAGACGGGTGGTTTGAAATGACCTCAGCAGCTATTTTTCCTTCGTAAGAAGCCTTATGTGCAAGCGGTGGACCTTCGACGATATCACCGATGGCAAAGATATTGTCTACAGATGTCCGACATTGCTTATCAATTTTAATAACACCACGATCAGTTAAGTCAACACCAACTTGTTCAAGACCTAACTCCTCGGTATTTGGACGGCGCCCTACTGTTACTAACACGTAATCAGCATCAATTGTTTTTGTTTCACCTTTAGCTTCAAACGAAACCGTAACCCCATCTTCACGTTCTTCTACACCTTGCGCTAAAGCATTCGTATAGATTTCAACGCCTTTTTTCTTAAGTTTACGCTTTACAATACTGCTCATTTGTTTTTCAAAGCCAGATAAAATCTCATCTGCACCTTCTAATATTGTTACATTCGTACCAAAGTTAGCATAAGCTGTACCAAGCTCTGTACCGATGTATCCTCCGCCAATAACGACTAATGACTTTGGAATTTCTTCCAATGCTAAAGCTCCAGTAGAATCTATAACACGTTTACTATATTTAAAAGTCGGTAATTCAATTGGACGAGAACCTGTAGCAATGATTGCATGTTTAAACTTATACGTTTGTGCAGAATTTTCATCCATCACTCGGACTGTATTTGCATCAACAAAATAAGCTTCTCCACTAACAATATCGACTTTGTTACTTTTTAATAAAGTTTGAACTCCGCCAATTTGTTTTTTTACAATACCTGCTTTCCACTCCTGTACTTTAGAGAAGTCTACAGACACATTTTGTGCTGTAATACCCATATCTTCAGAGTGTAATGCTGTTTCATAGCGGTGACCTGCACTTATTAAAGCTTTAGATGGAATACATCCCACGTTCAAACATACTCCACCTAGATTTGATTTCTCAACAATTGTTACTTTTTGTCCTAGCTGTGCTGCTCTAATTGCGGCAACATAACCTCCAGGGCCCGCTCCTACGACAAGAGTGTCTGTTTCAATTGGAAAATCTCCTACTACCATCGATTACCCCTCCATTAATAATAATTCAGGATCGTTTAACAAGCGTTTGATATGATTTAAAGCATACTGAGCAGTAGCACCATCAATCATTCTATGATCGAAGCTTAATGATAAAGCTAATACAGGTGCAACTACAATTTCACCATCTTGCACAACTGGTTTTTCTTGAATACGACCGATACCAAGAATTGCAACCTCAGGATGATTGATAACTGGTGTAAACCATTGACCACCAGCTGATCCGATATTCGTTATCGTACATGAAGCGTCTTTCATTTCTTGAGGTGCAAGCTTACCTTCACGAGCCTTTGTAGCTAATTCATTAATTTCATTAGAAATTGAAAATACAGATTTGCTATCAGCATTTTTTACTACTGGAACAAGTAGTCCCTTTTCTGTATCAGCAGCAATACCAATATTGTAATAATGCTTTTGAACGATTTCATCTGTTGCATCATCCATTGATGTGTTTAATACCGGGAACTCTCGCAAAGCTGATGTTAAAGCTTTAACGACATAAGGTAAAAATGTAAGTTTAATTCCTTTGTCTGCTGCAACGCTCTTGAACTTTTTACGATGTGCAACAAGTTTAGTAACATCAATTTCATCCATTAAAGTTACATGAGGTGCAGTATGTTTAGAATTCACCATCGCTTTTGCAATTGCTTTACGGATACCACTAATTTTTTCTCTTGTTTCAGGGTATTCACCAACTGGGATTGCTTGCTTAGCAGGCTTCTCTTCCTTAACAGGTGTTTGTACAGCTGAGATTTCTTCAACGATCTCTACTGTTTCCGTTTCTTGTACAGCTCCACCAGCTACAAACGTATCGATATCTTGTTTAAGTACACGTCCGTTATTTCCAGTACCAGCTACTAGACGTATGTCTATGCCTTTTTCTCGTGCATATTTACGAACTGACGGCATTGCAATTACGCGACGATTTTCATCTACTTCAGGGATATCCGCTTGAACTGCTGCAGTTACCTCTTCTACACTCTCTACTTGCTCAGGCTCTTTTTCTTCCTCTTCTTGACCTTTAAATGTCAAACCTTCATATCCTGGTGCATCAAATTTAATGAGAGTGTCACCTACAACAGCAACTGTTCCTTCTTCAACAAGAACTTCTAACACTTTTCCTTTAACAGGTGAAGGAATTTCAACTACAGCTTTATCATTTTGTACTTCACACAGTACGTCATCTTCATTGACTTCATCGCCTGTATTTACAAACCATTTAACAATTTCACCTTCGTGAATACCTTCTCCGATATCAGGCAGTTTAAATTCAAATGCCATGTTGTCGACCTCCTAGTCCTTTTGCATAAAGTCATTATCTTGGGAACTTTAAATTAAAAGTTCATTACTTTTTTCGCAGTTTCTATAACGTCCTTAAAGTTAGGTAACCAAACAGGTTCAGCTGCAGAGAACGAATATACTGTGTCTGGAGCTGCTACACGTAATACTGGTGCTTCTAGGCTTAATATTGCACGATCATTAATTTCTGCTACTACATTCGCTGCTATACCTGCTTGTTTTTGTGCTTCTTGTACAACAATTGCACGCCCAGTTTTTTCAACAGATGAAATAATTGTAGGAATATCTAATGGACTTACTGTACGTAAATCAATTACTTCCGCTGAAATTCCTTCTTTCTCAAGTTCTGTTGCAGCTTTTAATGATTCATGAACCATTGCTCCATATGTGATAATCGATAGGTCGCTGCCTTCACGTTTTACATCTGCTTTACCGATTTCAATTGTGTATTCTTCTTCAGGTACTTCTTCTCTAAATGAACGATATAATTTCATATGCTCTAAAAAGATAACTGGATCATTATCACGGATAGCAGAAATCAATAAACCTTTCGCGTCATATGGAGTTGAAGGGATGACTACCTTTAATCCTGGTTGCTGAGCCATTAATCCTTCTAAGCTGTCTGCATGTAACTCAGGTGTATGCACGCCTCCACCAAATGGTGAACGAATTGTAACTGGAGAATGATAACGTCCTCCAGAACGATATCTCATTCTAGCCATTTGTCCAGATATCGCATCCATAACCTCATATACAAAACCGAAGAATTGTATTTCAGGAACGGGTCTAAAACCTTGTAAACCTAGACCTACTGCAAGGCCACCAATACCCGATTCAGCTAAAGGTGTATCAAATACACGATCTTCACCAAATTCTGCTTGTAATCCTTCAGTAGCACGGAAAACCCCACCGTTTAATCCTACGTCTTCTCCAAATAGCAATACATTAGGGTCATTACGCAACTCTGTACGTAACGCATCGGTGATTGCTTGAATCAATGTCATTTGGGCCATCGCTTATTTCGACTCCTTTTCTTGATAAATTTCCAATTGCTCTTGTAAGTTGTATGGTAATTCCTCGAACATATTATTAATAAAATCTGATACTTGTTGTTTAGGTGCATCGTCAGCTTTTTTAATTGCTTCTTTTATATCTTCTTTAGCTTTTTCAATCACATTATTTTCTTGCTCTTCAGACCATAAGCCTTTGTTTTCAAGGAACTTACGGAAGCGTACAAGTGGATCTTTCTTTTCCCACTCATCATCAAGTTCTGTAGAACGATAACGAGTTGGATCGTCTCCAGCCATTGTGTGTGGACCATAACGATAAGTTAAAGTTTCGATCAATGTTGGTCCTTCACCGTTTACCGCGCGCTCACGAGCTTCATTTACTGCAGCATAAACAGCTAAAGGATCCATTCCATCAACTTGAATACCAGGTATTCCAGCCGCGACACCCTTCTGAGCTACAGTACCTGCTGCAGATTGTTTTTCCACTGGTGTAGAAATTGCAAATCGATTATTTTGAACAATGAAAATAGCTGGTGCTTTATATGCCCCTGCAAAATTCATTCCTTCATAAAAATCTCCTTGGCTCGCACCGCCGTCACCTGTATAAGTAACTGCTACTGCTTTTTCACCACGTTTTTTCATCCCAAGTGCTACACCAGCACATTGAGTAATTTGCGCACCGATAATAATTTGCGGTGAAATCACATTTACTCCTTCAGGAATTTGGTTTCCATGAAAATGTCCTCTTGAGAATAAAAATGCTTGATATAATGGTAAACCATGCCAAACAATTTGTGGCACATCACGATATCCAGGTAAAATAAAATCTTCTTTTTCTAAAGCAAACTGACTAGCCAACTGGGAAGCTTCTTGACCTGCAGTCGGAGCATAAAATCCTAGACGTCCTTGACGATTTAGACTTATACAACGTTGATCTAAAATACGTGTATAAACCATTCTTGTCATTAACTCTTTTAGTTGGTCATCTGATAGCTTAGGCATAGCGTCTTCATTTACAACTTCGCCTTCTTCATTCAAAACTTGAAGTGTTTGAAAATGCTCTTCTACTTTTGAAAGTTGTTCTTTAGTGTCAGTTTGGGTTGTTTTTCCCATCTGCTTCACCTCTTCCTTTCTTCTCCGATTAGTTATTTTCAGGGTAATTACACAATTAGTGATAACTTAGAACCCTTTGGCTTACTTATTAGATTATCCAATTTTGACTTTAACAAGCCATATTAAGGGTAGATAATAAGATAAGTTTCTTTCAGTTATATGGATAATAGAATCTGTATCATTCATATCAAAGTAATTGATTAATACAATTTTTATTACATAAAAATATTACACCATAAAAATAGGAGTCGTCAATGTCTATGCTCATAGTTTTTTCAAGTTAATCGTATTGTTAACCGCATTTATATTTTTCTCCAAAAAAACAGTCTGTTATATTACATAACACCCATCTGTTATAATATATTTTGTTTTTCTCATAGGCAGTTTTTGGGTTGATTGTTGTTTGTTGTACTAAAGTTAAAATATATACGCCACTGATGGTTGTAATATCTTTTCTTTTCTATAGGCTTTTCGAATCGATTGTTGCTTGTTCTACGTAGATATAAGCACGTTTACACCTAGTGTTCGTGGTATCTTTTCTACTTTAAAGTCTATTAACCCTCATAAAACTCATCAATCTGTTATTTGGGATAACAAATAGCAATTTTCACAAAAAGAAGCGTCCCATAATAAAAAAGCGAGGTATATTATCCTCACTTTTTGTAGCTACATTTATTCTTTTATTCACTCACATTAGAATCATCTGAATGTTCAATCTCAAATCCTGCATTTTTATAAAAAGATAATTTTGATTCATTAAACTCGTTAGTCAATTGATTAAATTTTTCATTTGTATCCATGACGTTAGTATAGCTTTCATTTATTTTGGTGATATGGGATTCTAATTGTTCTAATGGCAAATCCTCAATTTGAAGCATTTCATATAGTTCTTTATCTAATGAAAGTGATTGAACATACCGTTGGTGAAGATCTTCATATACAGTATAACGTTGGTTCATTAACTCAAATAAAGCTGTTGCTGATTTTTTTAAGTCTTCATCCTTCATGTTATCAGTAATCGACAGAATTGTTTCAAAATGCTTTTTCCCTGCTTCTATGCTCTCATATTCATTCTTCAGATGTTCTTCTCTCTTCGCAACAACATTAAGAGCTTCGTTAGAAAGGGTTACAATCTGATCAAAATCATCCATACTTAATGAAATAATTTGATCAAATAATTCTTTATCCTTTAGCTCTAACTCCGTCAAAGGTTCTTGTTGTTCTTCAAAATCAGTTTCAAGTGATACGACCTCTTCTAGAGTATTGTAAATTTTTTCTTCAGGACTAGTGCCACTACAAGCAGCTGTTCCAAGCAGCAACGTCACTAGCACACTGAGTATTCCTATAATTTTATGTTGTTTATACACAATAATCCCCCTCACAACCTAACACCTTCTACTATAATGATATCTATGATATTTGACAATATGTACAAGAAAAATAATGATCGATTAGTACAATACATATTTATGAGCTTGTCTACTTGAAAATGACTGAATAATTTACATATACCGAAAGCTTTCTTAAAAATTGTTTATAAACAAAGGAGATACACTTGAGCACATATGTTTCGAATAGTCTGTTAACATGAATACATACCTCGAATACGTGCATATTTGTTATTAGGCATATTTATAGTTCAAAATAATAATTGATTTTGTTAACAATTCCATATGTATTTGATAGACTATAATAAAATAAGGCTCTTTTCGTAAACATTGTTGCTAATTTTATTAATAAGAATAGTAAGATGAGGTGTTATCCGAACCCTAAAATGCTAACAGTCGAAAAGTTGCCTTAGGCGTTAATTGTTTATATCTTAGTACAGAAAGCAACAATCTATGCGAAACCAGCAAAAAAATAAATAGAAGATTTAAATAGGAGTGAACATTTTTGATTAAAATGGAAGACATTATTAGAGAAGGCCATCCTACACTTCGGAAAGTCGCTGAAGAAGTAGCAATGCCTCCATCAAAGGAAGATATAAATATTTTACAAAGCATGATTGAATATGTCCAGATGAGTCAAGATGAAGAATTGGCAGAAAAATATGACTTACGACCTGGTATTGGTTTAGCTGCACCTCAAATAAATGTATCAAAAAAAATGATTGCAATTCATGTTCACGATGCGAATGACACATTATTTAGCTACGCATTATTCAATCCAAAGATTGTTAGTCATTCTGTAGAAAAAACATATTTAACAACAGGCGAAGGCTGCCTTTCAGTTGATCGAGAAGTTCCTGGGTACGTTCCACGTTATGCTCGCATCACAGTAAAAGGAACCACATTAGAAGGTGAAAATGTTACTATACGCCTGAAAGGATTGCCATCCATCGTCTTCCAGCACGAGATAGACCATTTAAACGGCATTATGTTTTATGACCATATCAATGAAAAAGAGCCGTTTACATTGTTAGAAGAAGCAACACCTCTTGATAGATAGCTAAAAGGATCAGACCCTATTTAAATTGGATCTGATCCTTTGCTATTCGCACCGACTTGTTTCATTTGTATTGCCTTTGATCTTTTATCGTTTTAAAGTTCTTCGGAATATTAAAAACCCTTTATGTTTATTAACATTAACCCTACCACACCTTTCCCACTCTTAAATTACAGATGTCACTTCATTGCTAACCGCTGGTACTATTCAATTTTAATAGTAGAAGAAATTTAGTTATGCATAGTTTTCATATAACCACCTATTTTTTCAAAAAAATATTATTGTTTGACTCAGCTTTAGTTTATGTCACTGCTAAAAGAAAATCTTTGCCGTGTTTAGATTAATATCTCTGTTCCATTTTTACCCATGAGAACTTTAATCTTGAACACATATACTACTAATAAAGATTGTAAATACCCTTTAACAATTACTAAAGTTCGTTTACAATAAATATATAAGGAGTTGACATAGCTATGCTAAAAAAACTCAGAAAAAAATTGTTGAAACAGTGGCGGGATCTTGTTGGAAAAAAATCTATTGCATAATAATATAAATACATTTACGCCCTTCTACTGAAGGGCTCATTATTTAATTAGCACCGTGGACAATTTTATTGTAAAATAAGTGAATGTAACTACTATAAATATATACTTTCATATACTTCAGCAAAAAAATGAAATATATGTTATTTTATTTATAATAAAAACAAGTGAATTGTAATTTCGGAGGTTAAGGAGAGAGATAGGAATGATTTTTAAAGTTTATTTTCAAGAAGATGTACTTGAAGTACCAGTGAGAGAAAAGACCCAAACTGTGTACATTAACGCTGATTCAGAACGGGATGTAAGAGAAAAATTAAAAGATCGAAATCTAAATATAGAGTTTGTTCAGCTAGTAAGTGGTGAATATTTAGAATTCGAACAAAGAAATGAAGATTTTAAAGTATTGGAGAATTGATAACTAATGAAATTTGTAAAAAATGATCAAGTAGCGGTTTTCGCTCTAGGTGGATTAGGTGAAATCGGAAAAAACACATATGGCGTTCAATATCAAGATGAAATAATTTTAATTGATGCTGGAATTAAATTTCCTGAAGATGAACTTTTAGGTATCGACTACGTAATACCAGATTATAGCTATTTAGTCAAAAATGCTAATAAAATCAAAGGTCTATTTATAACACATGGACATGAAGATCACATTGGAGGAATCCCATATTTATTACGTGAGCTTAATATTCCTATCTACGGTGGTAAATTAGCATTAGGACTTATTAGAAATAAATTAGAAGAGCATGGACTATTACGAAGAACAACTTTTCATGAAATTAAAGAAGACGATATTATAAAATTCAGAAAAACAGCAATCACATTTTTCAGGACTACTCATAGTATCCCTGATTCTTATGGTATTGTTGTAAAAACTCCAGCAGGACAAATTGTACATACAGGTGACTTCAAATTCGACTTTACTCCTGTTGGAGAGCCAGCAAACTTGACAAAAATGGCAGAAATAGGGAAAGAAGGAGTGTTATGCTTACTTTCAGATAGCACAAACAGTGAAAATCCTGATTTCACTATGTCTGAAAGGCGTGTAGGTGATAGCATTCACGATATTTTCAGGAAAGTTGATGGTCGAATTATCTTTGCAACTTTTGCATCAAATATTCATCGATTGCAGCAAGTTACCGAAGCAGCTGTTGCTAATAATCGTAAAATCGCTGTATTTGGGAGAAGCATGGAAGGTGCTATCGAAATAGGCCAAGAGCTTGGCTACATTCAATGTCCGAAAGATACATTTATAGATACGGCCCAACTTAACAGAATGCCAGCTAATCAAACTACAATTCTATGTACAGGTAGTCAAGGGGAACCAATGGCAGCTTTATCTAGAATTGCAAATGGCACACATAGACAAATTCAAATTATCCCTGGTGATACAGTTGTATTTTCATCTTCACCTATTCCTGGAAATACAATTAGCGTTAGCCGTACAATAGATAGGCTCTCAAGAGCAGGCGCAGAAGTTATTCATGGTCAATTAAATGACATTCACACTTCTGGGCATGGTGGACAAGAAGAACAAAAATTAATGCTACGTTTAATTAAGCCTAAGTACTTTATGCCGATTCATGGTGAGTATCGCATGCAAAAAATGCACACCAGGCTTGCTATTGACTGTGGTGTAGATGAAGAAGATTGCTTTATTATGGACAATGGAGAAGTGCTTGCTTTAAGCAAAAAGGAAGCATCTGTTGCAGGAAAAATCCCTTCAGGATCAGTTTATATTGACGGTAATGGCATAGGAGATATCGGTAATATAGTTTTGCGCGATCGTCGTATCTTATCAGAAGAAGGGCTTGTTATTGTTGTAGTCAGCATTAATATGAAAGACTTTAAAATTGCAGCAGGTCCTGACATTATATCTAGAGGTTTCGTTTATATGAGAGAATCTGGAGACTTAATAAATGATGCTCAGAATTTAATAACAAAGCATTTAAATAAAGTCATGGAACGTCGCACAAGTCAATGGTCAGAAATTAAAAATGAAATTACAGATACTTTATCACCATTTTTATATGAAAAGACAAAACGTCGTCCAATGATTTTACCAATCATCATGGAAGTATAACTTAAACAAACAAAAAGGGCTTTCCACTTGTTAAATGTAATTTCTATAAATAGAAATTACATTTAACAGAGAGGTTAGCCCTTTTGCTTTCTTATATCACATGTTTTTCAAATCTATTGATATCAGTATCTGCCCCGATAACAATTAAAATATCCCCTTCGTGTATGTTTTCTGTTGCTTGAGGTGATACAATGATCTCCTTACCTCGTTTAATTGCAACTATATTTATTCCATATTGAGCACGAATGTCTAAATCAATTAATGAATTACCATCAATTTTTTCACTTGCAACAATTTCGACAATGCTATGCTCATCTGATAATTCTAAGTAGTCTAATACGTTATTTGAAATAATATTATGCGCTATTCTTCTTCCCATATCCCGTTCCGGATGGACAATTTGATCAGCACCTATTTTTGAGAGTACTTTCTCATGATAATCATTCTGTGCTTTGACAGTTATATTTTCAACCCCGAGCTCTTTTAAAATGAGTGTAGTTAAAATGCTAGCTTGAATGTTATCACCAATTGCGATAATAACATGATCAAAATTTCTAATTCCTAAATTTTTTAATATTGACTCATCTGTAGAGTCTCCTATTACTGCATGTGAAGCGATATTAGCATACTCATTTACTTTATCTTCATCAATATCAAAAGCTAATACTTCCATACCTTGTTCACTTAAAGATTTACAAATACTTCCTCCGAATCTTCCTAGTCCTATTACTGCAAATTCTTTTTTCACGTTAACTCCTCCAATTATAGTGAAGAAAATGGTTCAAATTGATTTTACCATAAAATTCAGGCTGTTTTCGCATTGAGCGTTGCTTTTCTTTCTAAGATATAAGCGCACTTATATAGCTCACGTTCGGGGCTTCATCTCTTCTCTAAAGACTTTAATAATCATATTATACATATTAGTTACTCAAATAAAAGTGAAAAACAACAAAGTTTACGCAAAGAGCCTAAACACAAAAAAAGATAAGCAATCAAGCTTATCTCAGCATGTATTACTTATCTAATCATTTTCACATAGTTAGCTAACGTATTTATCTCGTTAAGGCGTTATAAGCATTAACTAAACCTTGTCCAAAAGATTCATCATGCCCATTTCCACCAATATCTTCAGCTGATTTTTGTAATTGTAGTTTTACCTTCTTCGGTGTAATATCATCGTTTGTGGCATAAACAAGTGCAGCTACTGCTGATACTTTTGGAGCAGCCATAGATGTACCTACCTGCCAAGAGTATGAAGGCCCGTTATAAGTATAGTCAACAATTACACCATCGGCATCGTATTCATAAGATACATCTGGTACTGAACTAAGATTAAACTCGCCCTCAAATAAACGATTAGCTATATATTCGTCAAAAATTCCCGCATTTAAATATTCCATATACAATTCATAATTTCCTCCTGGTGCTGCAACATCAACAAACCCATTTCCGTAATTAGAGTAAAGAGCTAATTCATCAAAAGGACCTGTTGCAGATACCGACACTACATTAGGGATACTCGCTGGAGCATAAAAGCTAGCACCTATAAATTCATATCCATCTGGACCATATTTTAAATTTGCAAGTTCGGTAACTTCTTTATGATTTGTTGCATTTATACCATCATTCCCTGCAGAAGTCACAACTAAAGCTCCTTTTTTCTCTGCGTATTTCATCGCTCGGGAATATGCAACAAATTCAGCAACATCATCACCTAGTTTTGTTCTCTCACCAGTTTCAGTATCAGTGAAGTACACTTGCCCTTTAGCCATGATTCCTCCTAAGCTCATGTTAATTACATCAACTCCATCATTAGCAGCGGCAATAATTGCTTCTACAATCCAAGTATCATAAGCGCCCCCTTCAGCTGCGAATACACGATATGATCGGAAGCCTACATTCGGAGCAACACCTAATATTTCACCGTTTCCAGCAATTGTTCCTGCAACGTGCGTACCATGTCCATTACGGTCTTGAATATCGTATAAATCACCCGTTTCGGACTTATCTACACCAGTGATCCCTCCTGCAGGTACAAAGTTTTTAGAGCCTGGCAACAAGTTTTCTTTAACATCAGGATGATTGACATCTATCCCAGAGTCTATAATACCTACGACAACATCATGATTTCCTGTGTTAATATCATAGCTAGCACCATCGTTTGTCACCCTTTTTATATCCCATTGCAAATCATATAAGGAAGCATTATTTACATCAATTGATGTATCCTCTATATCGATTGAATGTAAATCAGGTACATTAGCGACTAACGAAGGAGTTGCGACTGATATATCAGCGTGTTTTATTGCATCTTTAGCAAAATCTGTAGGAGCTTCGACTTGAATGACACCAATCTCCGGTATGGATTTAACTATTGTACCACCTAGCTCCTCAACGATTGTAGAAACATCATCTGGAAGTTGTTCTTTCTTAAAAACAATCGTATAAGAGATGCTTTCTTCTGACTTCGTTGAAGCAGAAGTAGGTAAGGTCACACCTACTATTAGTAATGCAGTAAAAAACAAACTTATTAATTTTTTCATCTTTTTTCCTCCCTTATTTTTTCGTACAATTGTTAATATTCAATAATTTTCAGGTAGAATCCTTGCTACTTATCAACTATCTACTTGCATTTGTAATCTAGGTAAAATGTACTATACATAATTCTTCTCATATACGCTATGTAAAATTTTACTGTTAATATTGTAAAGAACGCTTGGGGCTTCTTTTCTTCTGTACAACGAAGACTAACATAAAAAAACATTCTTTTTGGTAATAGTTTAGTGACAATAACACAAAGTGTAAGAAAAGAACCTTACTAATGCCTGTATTCGCATTATTTCTTGCCTTTCGTAATAGCAACTACGTACGAATATTTATATCGTTCGGGGTATCTTTTCTTCTCTTTTCTTCTTTAGTGACTATATGATCATTTAAAACATTTCGGTTACTAAAATCCTAGTGATAATAAATACAAAGTATTGAAAAGAATCCTTACTAATCTTTTTTTCGCAATAATTGTTGCTTTTCGTAATATGAGCTAAACTCGAAAAACTTCTAACTTTCGTGGCTTCTTTTCTTCTGTACAACGAAGACTAACATAAATAACATTCTTTTTGATAATAGTTTAGTAACAATAACACAAAGTATCGAAAAGAATCCTTACTAATCTTTTTTTCGCAATAATTGTTGCTTTTCGTAATATGAGCTAAACTCGAAAAATTTCTAACTTTCGTGGCTTCTTTTCTTCTGTACAACGAAGACTAACATAAAAAACATTCTTTTTGATAATAGTTTAGTAACAATAACACAAAGTATCGAAAAGAATCCTTACTAAAAAAACAAACCACCTTCTCGGTGGTTTGTTACTATCCTACTTCAAGCATTTTAAATTGTGCTTCAACCAACTTATAGTACTCTCCATGATGTTCCATTAACTGTTCATGTGTTCCACCTTCAATAATTTTACCTTGTTCAAGAACAAAAATATGATCAGCATCTCTAATCGTGGATAATCTATGAGCTATAATGATTGCAGTTCGTCCATGTAATAGTTCTTTTAGAGCCTGTTGGATTTTCACTTCTGTTTCCGTATCTATACTTGCTGTTGCTTCGTCAAGTATTAATATTTTTGGGTCAGCAAGCAATGCTCTTGCGAAAGATAATAGTTGTCTTTCTCCGACCGATAAGACATTGCCTCTTTCCTCTACTTCTGTCTCGTAGCCGTTAGCTAGTTTTTCAATAAAATCATGTGCTCCAACGGCTTTTGCTGCTTTAATGATCTCATCGTCTGTTGCATCAGGTCTTCCAAAACGAATATTATCCATAATTGATCCTGAAAATATAAATGTATCCTGTAGAACGACACTAATTTGAGATCTAACACTATCCAATAACAGGTCTCTTATGTTATAACCATCTATTATTACTTCTCCACTTGTAGCATCATAGTTTCTTCCTATTAAATTGGCAATCGTAGTTTTCCCTGACCCTGTATGCCCAACTAGAGCTACAGTTTGACCTTGTTTAATTGATAATGAAACTTTGTCTAGTGCTGTTCTCTTGTCGTCATATGAAAAAGTCACATCACGAAAATCAATATCACCTTTCATATTTGGCAGTGGATTTGCATCTATTTTGTTTGATACTAGTGGCTTCTCATCTAAAAATTCAAAAATCCTTTCACTGGAAGCCATACCCATTAATAATTGATTGTAAACTTGGCCTAATCTTGAAATAGGTTCCCAAAACATACCTAAGTAAAAGGCGAACATAACAAACTCCCCAACGCTCAAGCTTTGACCAGTAATTAAAATTGATCCATACCAAATTAAGATTGCTGTACCAATCGCATTAGACATTTCAACAAATGGTCTAAAAAGAGCGTTCTTTTTTGTTGCATCTTTCCATGAAAGATAGGACTCAGTGTTTATACCATCAAAAAAAGTAATATTCTCAGGCTCTTGTGTATACGCCTGCGTCACACGTATCCCTTGAATACTTTCATTTAAGTGTGAATTCATCTTAGACTGCTTCATCCGAACATTTTGCCAAGAACGTCGTATATTTTTCCGCAAGCTTGTCGATATGATAAACATAATTGGTAAAATGACCATGATGGCAATCGTTAATGATGGACTATTTGAGAATAAAATTACAACAATACCGACTAAAATAATTAAATCCATTAATAAATTAATGACACCATTTGTAAACAATTCCTGTAATGAATTAATATCGTTCATAATTCTAACTAATATTGAACCCGCTGATCGTTTATCAAAAAACTTGTGTGACAACCTTTGAACATGCGTAAATAAATGTTTGCGTAAGTCATAAATAATATTTTGACCAAGTAAATTCATCCAGCGAATACGCAACATATTTGCTACATACGAGACTGTATATAAAACAGCGATAATGATAACCAGTTTAATCAAGAGGTCTGTATCCTTATATTTCACTGCTTGGTCAAGTGTGTAGATTCCTATTAAGATCGGGATTATGAGACGTACAGCCGTAGTTATAATAACTGTTAGGATAGCTAACGGTAAGTATGATTTAACATATGGTTTCATATAACTAAGCAATCGAACCATTTGTTTCCAATTAAACGGTTTATCGATAGCTTGATCTGTGGAATAGTGAAATCTCTCTTTTACTAACTCATTCAGTTTTTCTTTTTTCATGTTCACACCACCTTATCCGATCTGAGTAGCAAGAATACGTTTTTGATCTTTATATTGAATATCGTATATCCTTTTATACGTTCCATTGTTCTTCAATAGCTCATTATGAAGTCCTCGCTCTACAATTCTACCTTCTTCTAATACTAATATTTCATCTGCATGTTTTAATGAAGAAATACGATGAGCGATAATAATGGTAGTTCTGTCTTTCATAACTTCCTGAAGCGCATGTTGAATTTTAAATTCAGTTTCCATATCAACAGCACTTGTCGCATCATCTAAAATGAGAATGCTAGGATTAATACAAATTGCTCGAGCAATGGCAATACGCTGCTTTTGACCACCAGACAAGCCCATACCTCTTTCACCTAACAACGTATCATATCCATCAGGCAGATCCATTATAAACTCATGTGCATCAGCACGCTTCGCAGCATTAATGATTTCATCCATGGTCGCCTCAGGTTTTCCATAGGCAATATTCGCTTTTATTGTAGATGAGAATAAAAATGATTCTTGTAAAACAACACCAATGTTTTTTCTTAAAGTATGGAGAGCGTAATCTTTTACATCTATACCATCGATTTTAACTATACCAGCTGCAGGATCGTAGAATCTTGTTAACAATTGGGTAACACTCGTCTTTCCTGAACCAGTTGACCCAATAAGACCAATAACTCTCCCTTTTTCTGCATGAAAAGAAATATTCTTTATTGCAGCTGTATCCTCATCACTATACTCTAATGTAACTTGCTCAAACTCTATATTCCCTTCAAGCCTTCCTTTTTTAATAGGTGTTTCAACATTTTTAATTTCTTCTTCTGCCTCAAGAACTTCCAATAGTCTTTCACCAGAGGCTTTTGACTGTGAAAACAAATTAATTACAAACCCTAAGTTAGCTATCGGCCAAATAATGTACCAAACAAGGCTGAAAAAAGCTACTAATTCTCCAGGGTTTAGCTCTCCATTAATGACCATGTTCCCACCATATGCTAACAACGCTACTACACATAGATTACCAATGAACTCCATTAACGGAAAAAATTTAGCCCATACATTGGCTGTATGCAAATATTTATCCTTATAATCATCATTTGTTGTATTAAATTTTGATATTTCAAATCCTTCTCTAGACAAGGACTTCACTGTGTTAATTCCACTAATATTTTCTTGAACTTTAGTATTTAAACGCCCAAATGATTTACGGATTCCTCTAAAGGCTGGATGAACTTGCTTATCAAACTTATAAACAACAATTGCTAAAAACGGTAAAGCAGCAATCGTTATCATTGCTAGTTCAATAGAATAATAAAACATAACAGATAAGCTTACTGTAATTAAAAGTATGAGACGAATAAATTCTGAAATACCAAATGATAAGAAAAACCTAAAACCTTCAACATCTGCAGTTAATCTTGACATTAAATCTCCTGTTTTGGCGTTGTCGTAATAACGAAAAGGCAAATATTGTAGTTTTTCATACAGTGTATTTCGAAGATGATACACTGATTTTATGCCAAACATATCACCTAAGTACTGTTGAAAAAAAGTTGCAATACCTTTTATAATCATAATTCCAACAAAGCCTAAAGCCAAATACGGAACAGCTGAGTGTTTACCACCAATAAAAACTTCATCAATTGTATATTGTAAGATGATTGGATACACTACAATAATTCCCGTTACAAACAATGAAAAAAATAATGACCATAAGAACAGATGTTTGTATGGCCAGTAAAAGCTTTTAAGTTTACGAAAAGTTTCCATCTTATGACCTCCTAACTAACTATTGTTGTTTTTTAGACGTATAAATAAATATACCGTGTTTCATCATATTTTTCTACTATTTTCTATTTTTAAAATTCTATTCCCAATAATGACAATAAAAACAATTAATAATACTGTTAACTATTCAAAACAAAAAGCCCAAAATATATAATTAACTTTGGGCTTACATTTGTTATTATTATTCAGCTTTTTCCGACTCTTCTAAAACACGATTCACACGCTTTGTCAACATTTTCATACCACTTCCACCTGCTTGAAAATGTCTCAGTTTTCCTTCTTTATCAAACACATAATATGCTGGAACATATTGATTTTCAAATGCGTCCGTTAACTTATGGTCGTTATCTACAAAAAGGGGCTGCGATATATCATGTTCTTGAGCAACTTCTTTTACCTTCTCAATATCTAAATCCTTTTCTGATCGTGGCATATGGACTGCTACGACATTCAATTTATCTTTGTATTCGTCACGAAATTCATTTATTTGAGGCATCGCTTCTTTACATAACCCACAACTAACTGACCAATAATGAATTAACGTTGGCTTGTCACCTACAAGTTGCTCTTTTGTTACTTCACCATTTAGCCAAGCTGTTGCTCCGGTTAATTCTGGCATTTGTTCTCTTAATTTCATTTAATTCACTCCTATAAGAGCATGTTCAAAAAGGAAGATAAAAAGGCGTAATGCTGGTATTATCTTGTTTTTATCTCTCCGAGTAACTTGTAGTCGCACATACTACAAATTAGTAATTTCGGTTACCATAAGTGCAGGATGTACTACTCAAAATGTCACTTACCGTGAAATATTACATCCTTTATCCAGACTTTTTGAACAGCCTTTATTAATATAATTACACCGATGATGCTAAGGAAGGGTCTAACATATTCGTTAGACCCTTCCTTCTATATGTTGCAGTTGCACATGTCTATTTGCATTTAAAGTGTTGTTAATACTTAGTGAATTATAGTGTCTTTTGACCTGGCTTCCAGTTAGCTGGACAAAGACCTCCAGTTTGAAGAGCTTGTAGTACACGTAGTACCTCTTCAACCTCACGTCCAATATTATTATGGTGTACTACTTGGTACATTAATTCCCCTTCAGGGCTAATAATAAATAATCCACGAAGAGCAATTCCTTCTTCTTCAATTAAAACACCATAATCTCTTGATACAGCGTGGTTTAAATCTGCAGCTAATGGATAGTTTAATTGACCTAAGCCGTTGCTGTCTCTTGGTGTGTTAATCCAAGCTTTATGAGAATGAATTGAATCAGTTGAAACACCAATTACTTCAGCATCTAGATCTTCAAGTTCCTCGTAACGATCTGAAATAGCTGTAATTTCAGTTGGACATACAAAAGTAAAATCCATTGGATAGAAGAAAAGCACAGTCCATTTATCATTTTTCATGTTTTCCTCTAAACTTACTTTACCAAATTCTCCATTTGTTAAAACTGCGTCCATTTCAAAACGTGGTGCTTGTTTACCTACAAGACGTTCTGCCATATGTATTACCTCCAATATTATTGTAATTGAGAATTATTATATTGAATTCTCACTAATGAATATCTTAACAAAAAGAATTATAATATACAATGTGTTTTTAGTCAATATTAAATTATAATTAATTTAAATAGATAGTTATTATATTTTTTGTGCTTCATTTGTATTCTACACATAATAGTTTATCAAACAAACTAACGGATGAAAAATATTACGCCCCATTAATAGTACTATCATGACAATTGAGTTGTTTTTTCTAACATAAATGTTGTTTATTCCATACAAAGAAAACTAGGAAGAGTTTGATTTCCTAGTCGTCTTTTAATTTCTTTAATCACCTTAGCCTAATTTATCTTCTACCTTCTGACACACTTCATTTGCAGATAAACCACTCGCTTCGATAACCGGGCCAGCTGTTGCTACATTACTCATTCCCATAAAGTTGGAGTCTTGTCCAGTTACAACACAACAATCACAACCTTGAGCGTCACTTTCCTGTTGTAACTGAACTACTTGATGTCCCTTCTCTTCAAGTGCCTGCTGTACTTGGGTTAACGATTGCTCAACTCCTACTTTTGCCATCATAAACCACCTCCTCACATTTAATGTGGCTAACATCCTATAAAATATTCATTATAAAAGGGCCTAACCCCCTACCGTTTAACTCGGTAAATTAGTGGGGGTCAAACCCTGCTTGTAGTTAATATATTGTGTGATTAAGTTTATGGCTACTGGTATGGCTTGTTCATTTGGCATAAGTTTTGCGTGATGTAGCCCGTAGGGAGAGTCGACTCCTAACCAAAACATGAAGCCAGGAATATCCTTGATTAAATAACCAAAATCTTCACCTGTCATAGCCTCAGTGCATTCAATCATCTTGACGTCTGTTTGGTTGTTTACAAATTGCATAAACTCACGAGTTTTAACACTATGATTATTCACTTCGTAATAGTTTGATCCAAAGTCGATTTCTACTTCACATTGATACCCTATTTCGATCCCATTCACGATAGATGTTATTCGATCCTTTACATTGTTCATTGCTTTTTCAGACAAAGTTCTAATCGTTCCTTCTAACCTTGCATTTTCTGCAATAATATTTTGTACTGTTCCACCGGTAATTTTGCCAATTGTAACAACGGCACTATCAAGTGGATTGACATTTCTCGAAACGATAGATTGTAATTGAGAAACAAGTGAACAAGCTGCTACAACCATGTCATTCGTAAGATGTGGATAAGCAGCATGACCACCTTTCCCCTTCAAATTAATAAATAACTCTGATGTATTCGCAAAAAGCAACCCTTCTTTTGTCGCAATAGTTCCAACAGGATATTCTGGCGCTATATGTAGCGCAAATATTTCATCTGGCTTCCACGCTTTCATTATCTCACTATTAAGCATTTGTAACGCTCCTCCAGGGCCTTCTTCAGCAGGCTGAAATAAAAAAAGAACGTCATCACGAATAGGGTGATTTACAATGTGAGTTAGCACGCCTAACGCAATACTCATGTGAAAATCATGTCCACACGCATGCATATTGCCTTGATGTTTACTTGAAAATTCATACCCAGTTTCTTCAGTAATAGGAAGCCCATCAATGTCAGCTCGATAACCTACCGTTTGTTGTGGATTAGTTCCAGCAACTTTAACGAATAAGCCAGTTTTCCATTTCTTCATAACAAAGCGGTCAGCATTAAGAGTCGATAAGTAGTTAATTAAGTATTGTTGCGTTTTATTTTCTTTATATCCCAATTCTGGAATTTGATGTAAGTCTCTTCGGATTTTTATAAAACGGTTCATTTCACTCAAATTTATACCTCCTTAAAACATAAGCGTGGACTTATTTGTCCACGCTTAGCATTACTTTAGATTGTTACTTTTTCGTTCTTAAATGAAGTATGTATTCATCGGCATCTTTTCTACTTTTAACATTTTTGAGTTCTTACAATACTCTTCATGCTGACCATTTTTTGAAAACGGGAACAAAGTTTACGAAAAGAGCCTTTGGCCTATCACACTTAAAGTTTTCTTAACTCTTGCATAATTTCTGTTTTTGATTTTGTTTTGTCGTCAATCTCTTTTATTACACGAGCTGGAGTACCAGCTACTACCGTATTTGGAAGCACATCATCAATAACAATAGCTCCAGCAGCTACTACTGCACCTTGTCCAACAGTAACTCCTTCAAGGACAACTGCATTTGCTCCGATTACAACACCATCTTCAATTACAACCGGTTTCGCTGAAGGTGGTTCAATCACACCAGCTAATACTGCGCCGGCTCCGATATGACAGTTTTTCCCTACTGTAGCTCGTCCTCCTAGAACAGCATTCATATCGATCATCGTTCCCTCACCAATAACTGCACCAATATTAATAGAAGCTCCCATCATTATTACAGCATTGTCTCCAATTTCAACTTGATCTCGAATAATCGCACCTGGTTCAACTCGTGCTTTTATATTTTTAAGGTTTAGCATTGGAATAGCAGAGTTTCTACGGTCATTTTCAATTACGTAATCAGAGATTTTTTCTTTATTGCTCTCTAAAGCAGATTGAATGTCTTCCCATTCTCCAAAAACTACTCCTGTATCTCCAGTAATAAATGTTTGAGAATTAGCACCAAACTCAAGACCTTCCAACTCACCTTTTATGTATATTTTTACAGGGGTTGATTTTTTACTATTTGAAATAAAAGATATGATCTCGTTAGCATCCATCATTTTCATGGCTTATACCTCCACAGCTTTACTTGTTTAATTAGTTATTCTGTTATACTTTAACAGACAAAAGAGTATGTGACAACTGTTTTAGAACTCTACAAAGTTACTGTTTTGATTGCTTTATTATATCAATAAATGCTTGAACTTGTTTTAGCTGAAATGCAGATTCATAACCAAGTAACCATGTATCTCTAGTAATTGGGCGGTCATTTTCATCTAATAATGGGATTCGGTACATGTTAGAATCCCCATCTAGAGTAACAGATGGTAGGATGGCATAGCCAATTCCATGTAAAACCATTTGTTTGCACGTTTCAATTTGATCTACAACAATTGTCCTTTTAGGTGTTGTCTGAAATTGACGATGCCACCAATTTTGTATTTCTTGATAATAAGTCGAGTCACTTTTAAATTGGATAAAAGGCCTTTCAGTTTCTAAAACCTGTTCTATTTTATTAATTTCAGTATCAACTAAATATAGAGTATCCGACAGTAGATGCTTTTTTACACCCTTCCACTCTGGATTACCACGGATAATACCGATATGCACTGAATCCTCATACAAGCTTTTTAAAATATCACTACTCCACCCTGTTATTAACGATATTTTTGCATGTGGATAAGTATTGACAAACTGCTTTAACACATTCGGTAACCAGTGCTGTCCGATAATAGTTGCAACTGCTATTTTTAAAGTTCCGTGTATTTCTTGGTCTAACTTGTTGATCTCTTCTCGAACCTTTTCTTCATTCTTAACTACATCCATTGCATAGTTTACAATTTTTTCACCAGACGGTGTTAATGTTAATCCTTTTTGGGAACGAAGAAATATTTGAGTATCCCATGCTTTTTCTATAGAATGAAGCCTTTGTGACAGCGCAGGTTGAGATACAAATAACTTTTCTGAAGCTTTACGCATATTTAATTCTTGAGCTAACACAACTAATAATTGAAACTCTGAAAATTGCATGTTCATACCTCTAACTCAGTTTTTCTTATCGCTTCCATAGATGAAATATAAGCGAGCAATGCTATTTATTTAATTTGTGTACGTGGCGATTTAATTGTTTTAAAATAGCTCTTCGGGTAAATATTCCTTCCAACGTCTCATCATCATTTTGTACACATACAAACGGGTGATTAACGACCAAATTTAAACCTTTAGTTAATGAATCTCTTACATATAATCTTGGAATATCACTATTCATGACGTCTTCAACTTTCATATTTTCAAGTAGCTCAAATTCAATTCTTTCTAAGCCTAAAATTGCATCAAATATCATCGTAGAACTTATTAAACCATGTAAACGATACATTGGGTCCAATACAGGTACTGCTGTATATCCAGACTTTGTTAATACTAACAAGGCATGCTCTAAACTATTCCCTATTTGTACATGGGCCACTTTATCAGCTGGAATAAGTAAATCCTTAATGTTTGTTTCTAAGAATTCACTACTGTGTAAGCTTATCATTGCTGATCTTCCCCTTTAACTATTCATTTTCCTTTTTATTGTATCACACTATTAACAATAATACTTTATGTAAGGGCTGTTGCGTAACTACTTTGTATAGCGGTTTGCATAACTAAAAGCAGCGTAGGAATCTGGTTTAATTTTTGCTTCTATTCCCATTGCAGTAATTCTCCCTGTCATTTCATGTATTAATTCCTTTGTCATTCCTTTTTTACCGATATCTAAATGAACTTCTAATCGAAAATCAGCCCCTTTATCAATATAAGGTAAAATAACCTCCGATAACTCTGTTACATACTTTGTCGTAAAATCATAAGCAATTTCTTGGCTTAAACTAGTTTCTAAAGATATTTTTTCCCGTAAACTTCGAACCGGGCGAGATAAATTATAATTTTTCAAACATCCCCATGCACCTTTACCGACCCTATGTAAGTGAATAGCAGTAATAAAACGAGTAATTTTTTTATGAATATGTGAATCTGTACCTATCGACAGAACATAAAGAGAATGAGGGTCACTTTTCATGAATTCAGTAATTCTACTGATAACTGTTTCAAATGACATATTCGTTTCCGATATATTGTAAAACATGAGCTTATCATTCAATTGTTATCCCACCCCTGGCTTTATTTACTATACTATACGTAATCTTGCATGAAATAGTTCAATAAATAAATGCTTATAAAAAGAATGGTTCATTTCGTAAGCTTCTTTTCATAAAGTTTGTTATTTTTTTACGTATTTTTGAATAAATGGTGTGTATGAAATGATTCTATTGCTGATAGAGAAGAAAGGATGCAACGAACGTTAGCTTTATTCGTTTATAGCTTTTATTACGAAAAGCAACTTTGAATGCGACAAAAAAATAACCCTCTTTAATAGAGGGCTCATCCTTTACTCGTTTCGATATTCCGTGCAACGAAATTACATTTAGGGCATGTATAAATAACATTTTGATTTGATTGTGCTGTTAACACAGAAGTTATCGTTGATGTTGATTTACACTGTGGACAAACGACAAAAATATCTGGAAACAATCAACCACCTCCCTGAATAACATAACGATAATTTTTTTTCAATTACTGAATTAAATCAAATATCTCAATTGCAATCATATCAATATTATCAAATTGGTATCGCTTAGACTGCTCTCCTTTTTCAAAAACTTCCAACTCAAAAGCATTATTATTTTGAAAGAATTTAACACTGCATTTTTTTTCTCCTTCCACTTCAAAAAATCGCTGGGATAAATCTCCCTGCAACGTATTTTCGCGCAAACTATTGAGACGATTTATGATTGCTTGTAATTGTGACATCATATCGCTCTCCTTTACTACATGGGTTATTATATATGTTTTACTATCAATGAAATTTTCATCACTATTTTTCACGATTTATCTTTCTGAATTTTCTGTTCATTACTTTACTTATATAAATAAAGCACATACAATAAAAGGTATTAAATACTCTTTTTGCAAAGGGGAGAGGTACAATTGAGTATGCCTGTTCAAATTTTTGATGATATATTTTTAATTGACGATTTCGATTTAGGAATGCAGGAAAGGACTGGAACTTTTGTAATTAAAAACGATAAGCCAACGATAATAGAAACTTGTGCTAGTCCATCTATACCATACATATTGAAGGGTTTGGCTGATATAGGAGTCGAACCTGAAGAGATTGTTTATATAATCGTGACCCATATACATCTTGATCATGCAGGAGGGGCTGGATTATTATTATCACATTGTCCAAATGCTAAAGTTATCGTACACCCTAAAGGAGCAAGACATTTAGTTGATCCTTCCAAATTAATAGCAGGCGCTAAAGCAGTCTACGGAATGAATTTCAATACATTATTTGACCCAATTGTTCCAATCGAAGATAACAAAATTGTAATTATGAAGGATAAAGAACAACTTCAAGTTGGTAAGGATCGAATGTTAACCTTTTACGATACACCAGGCCATGCAAATCATCATTTTAGTATTTATGATCCAATAAGTAAAGGAATATTTACAGGTGATACTTTAGGCATTTATTACAAACAATTAAGTGAGCTAAATATCTTGCTGTTCTTACCTTCAACATCTCCAAATCAATTTGACCCAGAAAAAATGTTACATTCTGCAAAAATGATTGAGCAACTAGATTTAAAATCCATTTATTTTGGACATTACGGCATGACTACAAATGTGGAGGAAGTATTCAGTCAACTTCATTATTGGTTACCGAAATTTATTGATGCAGGAACTAGAGGTATTAAAAAAAATAATGAACATAAAGTTCAAGCAGTAACTGGGGAATTATTAACAATGATTTCTACTTATCTTCACGAGCAAGGAGTTCCCGAAAACCATCCGATATACAATATTATACCTATGGATATGTCAGTCTGTGCAATGGGTATTGTAGATTATTTAGTTAAGAATGATTTGGTTGAAGAAATAGCCCATGAAGGATGAGCTACATGTTTTAGTTTTTTTGCATATGTTACAATAAAGGTCGACAAAGCTGCTTACATACTTTAGCAATCTGTTAAACTATGTCGAAACAATTAGAATAGTTTTTAGCATCATTACTAAAGTACAAGAAACTAAGATCCCTATATCTTAACCTGAATACAGCTTAAAACAATATGTCAGGAGGCCTACGATTTGTTATGAAAAGCATCACTGTATATAGCCAACCAGACTGCCCACCTTGTGAGGTTGTTAAAAATTTTTTGGCACACCACAAGATAACATATCAAGAGATCGACATTACAAAAAATAAACGTGAAAGAGACCGTTTAATTAATGAATATAAAGCCTATTCTACACCAACAGTTATTGTTGGTGATGAAATTGTTAAAGGTTTTGATCTCACAAAATTAGGAAATCTACTTAATATAGAAGAATAGTCGAGAGTCTGTTTTAACGTGGGTTATACAAAACAAACAAGGTGGAGAGTCTACTCCACCTTGTTTGTTCTTTCAATTTCGCTAATTCGTCTCGGTTTACTCTCGCTACTTTCAATCCCCACAACTTTCCATTCACCTTCAACTTTGCTAAGTGTGACAATTTCATAATGGTCAGGACTAGTAAATAAAATGTTATTTTCTTCTAAAAAATATTCATAAATATATATTTGCTGCAATTGTATGTCGTATGTGACTACTGTTTGATCTGTATATGAAAAAAATGGAATGTAATAACGTGCAAAATCGGTTCCGAGAGTTATGTAACCACCTTCTTCTTGAACAACATTCTCACTTATAAACTGATTCATAAATTCATCATTAAAATACAGTGAGAGTAACTCAGTGATTTCTTCATGTGTACGATAATCTTCACTTAAGGAGACTTGTGTGTTAAAGGCATCTTGGAGATGATTTATTATGCTTTCCTTTGAGGGGAGCGTATATAATTGCGTATCTTCAACAGAACAGTATAACAAAGCGATAGACAGCAACAGTTGGGTGAAGTAATTGACCAAAAAATTCTCCTCTCTTAACTAGATTTTTAAGTTAATATCATTGTATCAACAAATATGACTTGATTTAGCATAAATCGTTCGTAAATATCCATAATATTTTGACATTTTTTTCTACACTAATGTTGTTTTTTTCTACATAAACTATAGTGGTGCACACAAAAACACCCTATTCTTGAAAATCTTATTGAGAATAGGGTTAAGAGAAGACTTGGCAGACCAATTTAAGTTAACAACTAAATAACTCAAATTGGCTTGGGTGACAATTTGAGTTAACAACTAAATAACTCAAATTGGCTTGGCTACCAATTTGAGTTAACAGCTAAATAAATCATATAAGCAACAACCAATCCAAGTGCTATTAAATACGTTATAAAAATAGGGTTTCTCATAACTGGATGATCTTGGACCTTTTCATTTAATTCCGGATCATACTCATCTTGTTGCAACTTTAGTGCCCTTCCTAACCTGTAGGTATAGATTAGACCGATCGTTAATATAAGAATCGAAATAATCATCAGTATAAACGTTAAATTATTCACTGAATCACCACCTTCACACATCCTTTTTTTACTTTCTCACAAATAAGTTATCTATATTCAGACGTATTTTTTATGGTGATATTTACTAAATAAAACTAGGGATATACCAAAGAAATTATTTGGTATATCCCTTATATTGACTTCTATTTTGTTATTTTTTCTTAAAATGGGATTTGATTTAAATACTGGCCACCATCCATCGTCACACATTCACCATTAATGTATGCAGCATCTTCTGATAATAAATAGTACGCCAAGCTAGCTATCTCTTCAGGTGTTCCTAATCGACCTAATGGAACACTTTGGAGTGTACGCTTTGCTGCTTCTTCAGAAATAAACAATTTCTCAGCTCCACCTGTTCTTTCTATCGGACCAGGTGCAATAGCATTCACTCTAATCCCGTATTTTCTTCCCCATTCAACTGCTAAAGTTCTTGTCATTGTCAAAACACCAGCTTTTGCACATGCCGAATGAATAACTCCAGGACCTGCATCCCAGGCATATGTAGCTACCATATTTAGGATACTTCCTTTTATACCTTTATCTATAAAATACTTTCCAACCTCTGAACTACAATAGAATGTACCGTTTAACACAATATCAATGACTGCATTCCAGCCATTTACAGATAAATTTTCTGCTGGAACTAGAAAATTACCTGCCGCATTATTTACTAGTGAATCAATTCTACCGAATTTTTCATCAGTTTCTTTTACCATTCGTGAAACATCTTCAATATTCCTAACATCCATTTGTACTGTCAACACTTGTCCGTCAAAGGTTTCTATTTCCTTTTTAACTTCATTAAGTTTTTCCACATTACGCCCTGTAATGACAACATTCGCACCTTCTTGAGCAAATTTCATTGCCATGTATTTACCCATTCCACTAGAACCACCAGTTACTATAACGACCTTATCTTTCATCATGTGAACCCCCTTTTAAAATGAATGAATGTCCATTCATTTTAATCATACCATGTCTTTTCTAAATTTTCTAATCTTTTAATTAAGTTTATAGAAAATAATGTATGTTACTATTCTATCTTTTTATTCTCTCTGCTAACAAGTATAATAAACATAAGATTTATATAGATTTTATTTGTATTTATAGGTAGGTTGAAAAATAAAATGACACAGAAGCAAACGAGAAGAACATTTTTAAAACGCTCATTTTCTATCACTGTTGGTAGTTTGTTAGCAACCTCATTAGGTTATTATTATGCAAGGTATATTGAGCCAAAACAACTTTCTATAGTCCATCAAAATATATCCCATCAACTTTTTCCCAACAATTTTGAGGGTCTAAAAATTGTTCAATTTAGTGATTTACATATTGGATATAACTATAATTTGAAGCAACTTCAAAATGCAGTGAATAAAATTAACGAAGAAAAACCAGATATAGTATTATTTACAGGTGACTTAATTGATAGTCCTATGACATTTAAAGATGCTGATAAAATACCACCAATTTTAAAAAGTATTAAAGCCCCACTAGGTAAATACTCTATTTACGGGAACCATGACCATGGTGGCTATGGATCAAATCTATATCTTGAAATTATGAACAAAGCAGAATTTACATTGCTAGTAAATGAATCAACTGTTATTAGTTTACCTGATGGTAGTCAAATATGTTTAGTAGGAGTTGATGATTTATTACTAGGACATCCTGACTATGATAAAGCTTTGGAAAATGTTCCCCAAGAGCTATTCACGATATTATTAGCACATGAACCAGATGCTGCTCATTTGACATCAAAATACCCAATTCATCTTCAACTATCTGGTCATAGCCATGGAGGGCAAGTACAGCTTCCTTTTTTTGGTCCACTGATTACCCCTCCACTAGCAACAACATATGTTGAGGGTTTTTATGAAGTAGAAGAAAGCAATTTGAGTATCTATGTAAATCGTGGTATTGGGACAACACGCCTCCCATTCCGTTTTTTGTCTAAGCCAGAAATTACAGTCTTCCATCTTAATGCTTAAAAATAGGCTAGAGCATATTTCTAGCATTTTATTCTACTATAAGCGTTATTAAAAAACTCCTATCCTGACGTGTTCTCACTAATTGATAGGAGTGAACACATTCTAAAACCAGCTAACCCCTAAAAAATATAAACCAATGCTTCCTATGAACGTGAGGAGTATATATGATAAACCACTTACATACTTTTTCTCTAAGATTAATTCAACTGCCTCCACGCTGAAAGTTGAATACGTAGTAAGCGCTCCAAAAAAACCTATTGTTATGAACGATTGAGCATGAGGGTATAAACCATTTATAAAATGAACACTGATACCTAGACCGAAGGAGCCAATCCAATTAACAATGATCATTGAAACCGGAAACCCAGAATGATTCTTTTTTTTTGAAATGAGTAAACCGATACTATATCGACTCATTGCTCCTATCGCTCCCCCAAGCATGATTGACAAAATAGTCAACACCACTTCACCTTCCTATCACTAACTTTTTTTTCCTCGTCCAATTACTATCCCGATAAAAGATAATATTAAGCCTAGAAATAACGTTATACTTATATAAACAATCATTACACTTGAATATTGCTGAGTATTTAAAATATATATATCTGCGGCGAAAGCAGACATTGTTGTAAACCCTCCACAAAAACCTGTTCCAAGACATAGTTTGATGGTGTTTTTTATTTCATATCTCACTGTTAGTCCTGATAACAAACCTAATAAGAAGGAGCCTACCATATTTGCAATAAAAGTGGCAATTGGAAAAAAGTCATTTCCAAGACCAACTTGCAATAAATAACGTACACTTGCACCCAATGCCCCCCCAATTCCGACAGACAATACTTGTGTTAAATAGACCAACATCTAATCACTCCTATATTATAAAAACTTGAAGAAAGGTTAAATATAGGCTTAATCCTCCTGCACAGCTTGTAAGTAATCAAGCTCAACTTCCGTTTTTCCCCCATATGATGAAAAGAATGAACGATAGGAGGCGGATGAAATATGTATCCACATCATTTTCAACGTTATCAAAGATTCCCATTCCTCCCCTTTTTAGCTGGGCTTGCGATAAGCCCTTATATTTTTAGACCACCATATTATCCTCCTTATTACGGCGGCTACCCCTACGGCGGAGGATATTATTATGGGGGAGGTTACGGTAATCCTTACGGTATTGGTTATAATTATCCTTATTCGTATAGAAAGCAACCTTTTAATTAGGATGTTTTCGCATTAAATGTTGCTTTTCGTTGAAGACTATAAAAATCATTCGTACACATTAGTTATTCAAAAACAAAAAGAAACTAAGTTTACGAAAAGAGCCTTTAATTAACAATATTAAACATTTGCTGTCTATTTACCAATATTCAAGAGGACTTAAGTTAAGTGTCCTCTTGATTTCTTCAGCCACACTCATTATCGATAAGCGTACAGTGTGATTTATTTTACCAGCAAGCATAAACTATTTTCTCGATATATCTTTTTTTTTTGCAAATTCATACACAAAATGTATAATGGTATATATATACATGCTAATTAATTTTTCGTAAACTAGAAGTTAAATATGTCGTTTTACGAAATAGTCATCTTTTTTATAGAAGAAAAAATGACTGAAATTCTAGCCGTAAACGTGAATATTTTTTAGTACGAAACAACAATCTATGCGAAAACAACTATTATTAAAAGATAAATGAAAGGTGATGACTATGAATAACTCAAATGAAATTCCTCCACTGAAACCTACTATTAGTAACCTCACTAAGGCTATCTTCATTGTAAACCGTCATGCTAAAACAGCTACAAACCCTAAATTTCTGTATCTGTTAAAGCGAAAAGCTCTGCAAAAACTAGTAGCCGAAAAAAAGGCGGAAAAGATTGGCCTTCACTTCTCAAGAAATCCTCGAAACAGCATTCAGCAATCAGATGTACTCGTGTCTGCTGGTGATTATTTTTTCCATATGCCCCCTACAAAAGATGATTTTTCAAAACTTCCACATCTTGGGGATTTAAACCAATCATATCGTAACCCTAAGACGCATATGCCATTGTCACAGGCAAAAATGCTACTTCAAACTTACGTCGGTGTTAAAGAAGATCATACAGATAAAGCACCTCCATCTTCTCAACGACATAAGAAACCAATTTTTAAAAAACTTGGACAAAGTTATTTTTAAACAGCTCTTTCTGTAAACTTTGTTCTATTGGTACGATAGTATTAATCAAGTGTAAAAACCCCCTTAATAAAAAAAAGCTGACTAAAAGTCAGCTTTTTTTAAGGCTTCAAGCTTTCGATAAACTCTGCAACCTTTTGAAGTTCTTCATCAGTTCCTTTGAAAATGGCTGGAGGCATTGCCCCTTGTCCGTTAATCACAATATTTGTAATTTCATCAACAGTTAAGCCTGTATCGATCAGTGCTGGTGCTGCAGATCCACCTAATAAGTCATTACCGTGACAAGATAAACAAGTATTTGCCTCTAATAATTTATAACCTTCAGCATCAGTATCTACCTCAACGTCAGGAACAATAACAATTTCTCCTTGCTTTTTAGCTAATTCCCAATCATGCTGATCTACAGATTCCCAAGTTAAGAAAGTAATTCCAGCGATTGATAATAGCATAAACCCTGTCGCTAAAGGCCTTTTAAGAGGACGACGCTCTGGTCCTCGATCAAGAAATGGCGCGAGCAATAATGCACCAAATGCTAATCCTGGCATAATAAATGCACCTAATACTGTATACTGACTAGACGCATAAGTATATTTAAGTAATTGATATAAGAATAAGAAATACCAGTCAGGCAGTGGAGTATACCCAGTATCAGTCGGGTCCGCCATACGCTCTAAAGGCGATGGATGGGCTACTGTTAATATTAGGTATGCGATAAGAAAGACTGCTCCTACCATCCATTCTTTCAATAAGAAGTTTGGCCAAAATGCCTCGGTTTTCCCTGGGTATTCCGAATAATCTTTCGGGATATTCGGTTTACGCATTTCTACCGCTTTCACGCGGGAATCACCTACAAATTTCATCCCTTTTCCACGATGCATATTCAATTCTCCCTCCTTTGTTTAAGGTATATACAATTATTCATATATTTTATAGTGGACCTGAAATTCCTTGCTTACGGATCATTAAGAAGTGGGCTCCCATCAATCCGAGTAAAGCTCCTGGTAAGAAGAATACATGAATAGCAAAGAAACGGGTTAAAGTTTGTGCCCCGACAATTTCACTGTGTCCAGCTAATAGTGTTTTTAATTGTTCACCTATTAACGGTGTTTGTACTGCTATTTCTAGTCCTACTTTAGTAGCGAAGAGCGCTTTCATATCCCAAGGTAATAAATAGCCTGTGAATCCTAATCCTAGCATAACAAAGAATATTAAAACTCCAACAACCCAGTTAAGTTCACGTGGCTTTTTATATGCTCCTTGGAAAAATACTCGTAGCGTATGTAAAAACATCATAACAATAACTAAGCTAGCACCCCAATGATGCATTCCGCGTACAATTTGCCCAAAGGCTACTTCGTTTTGCAAGTAATAAACAGATTTCCATGCATTTTCAATATCTGGAACATAATACATCGTTAAGAACATACCAGATAAGATTTGAATGACAGTAACAAAAAATGTCAAGCCTCCAAAGCAATAAACAAATGCTGAGAAATGATGAGCTGGGTTAACATGCTCAGGTACTTCATGGTCAGCTATATCTCGCCACAAAGGCGTAATGTCTAATCGCTCATCAACCCAATCATAAATCTTGTTTAACATTAATTACGCCTCCTTTCGTGGTTTTGCTTTTCCTAGATATAACGTCCCGTCCTCTACTTTAAAATCATACACATCTAGCGGTGCCAAAGGTGGTGTACCAGGTACATTTGTTCCATCCTTCGTATATAGACCAAGATGACATGGACAGAAGAAATGGTTAGGATTGCCTTCATCTGTATTCCAGTCTACAACACAGCCTAAATGCTTACATATAGGTGACAATGCTACGATTTCATCCTTTTCATCTTTATACACCCAAGCTGTATAAGGAACCTCAGACTCATACCATGCATCAACTTGATGGACTTTAAAAGAATACGATTGCGGCTCGTTTGTTAAATCTGTAACTTGTGCAACAGGAAGCATTTCTTGTTCTTCCGATGGTCTAAGTACAGGGTCAACTGCGAAGCGAACCATCGGCATTAGCATCCCTGCCGCCATAAATCCACCGACACCAGTAAGAGTGTAGTTCAAAAATTGTCGTCTAGAAACTCGGTGATTTTTCTCGCTCATATTTTTCCCCCCTCTAAACATTGCTAGGTCCTTCTCGGACATACATTATACACATATAAAACTAGGACATACTCATGATATATCAATATGCCAATGAGGTCAATATTATCATTCTCTTAAAACATGTCAACTATGTGTCTTAATATAGAGATTTATTTGTTTTTTTCTCTCCACATGTTAATAAAAAGTGGAATTAATTGATTTACTTGTTCTTTCATCATTGTATTGTAGGCTTCGTCATCTAAATGTTCAAGTGGTAAGGCGGGCAACCAGATTAACATATCTTCCATCATAGATTCAATTTGCTTCCACTCACTATCACTTGTCAAAATGAAGATATGCTTTATGCCATTAGCTTTTAATTCAGTACACCACGTAAACAACTTATTTTTCTTCGTTTCTATTTCCTCATCTTGCATGTATGTAAACTGTGGTAAGAGCAATAACCTTCCTTTAAATTGGCGCTCCAACTCATAAGTAATCATTCCTATGAATTCTCCCATAGTTACAGTTGACTTGATATTTGAACCTAAACCGAATGGTATTAGTGGAATGATAGCAGAATCAACATAGTCTGCCGATTTCAAATACATGTCAATATCCTTGATTGTCCATCTCAAAATTATCCCTCCATCATTCAGTCTTGAAAACTAAATTTCCTTACTAGCAAAAAACATATCATAATTACATTCATAAGAAAACTACAAATAAAAAAAAACCTTGCTAAATTATAACGCAAGGCTACATACAATAAAAAAAGTTCATAAAATGTTCATATTTTCTTTAAAATCTCAGTTAATCGGTTAAATTCATCTTTATCATCACAGTCAAGCGCCTCATCAATCAACTTTAGCAGTTTTTCTTTTTGGAACGATGTTATAGAATCCTCTAAAAACCTCTCAGCTAAAATGCGGTCTTTTTCATTGATATGCAACTGTTTTGGAATATATGGATTTTCCTCTAAAACAGCAGCATAATTGGGAGAATGTATCGATGCTCGAAAGTTTAGCTGTATATAAATCTCCTCTTCCCGATTTAACCTTATGTCATGAAAGGATTTTTCAGCATCTGTTGTCATCACATTTTCTTTATAAAAACGAAAGGGAACATCGTCAACACAATGTGTTGACATAATAATTCCTCGAGGGCAATATTGCGATTGTTCTACAAAATGAACGTGTTTCATTAGTTGATCATGACTCATTAAGTAGTTTAAGATCCAAACACACTCTCTTCTTTTTAATTGATAGTTACTTAAGAACCAACGAATAAAATCTTTTTTTTCATTAACAGAAACAGGAATCGCCATACTCTTCCTTCCCTCCTTTTCAACTATAAAAGGAAAACAATTAACAGCTATACAGTTAGACAACATGATACAATTAATCATTAATAATCCATTTGTAATAACATATCAGCAATTTCCGTATTCGCAGGGTCTAGTTCAAGTAACTGTGAAAAAACTGTTTTCGCCTCATCTCTCAGGCCTTCTTCAACTAAGAAATAACCGTACTCTTCAAGAAATGCAATATCATTGTTAAAGAAAGTATATGCGAGACGATAATGTTTTAATGCATCTGAAAACATTTCAAGTTTGCTTTTAGCTTTTGCCGTTTGCCAAGCAAACTGGAGATCATCTAATCCATATTTTTTTGCTTCTTCAATTGTATTTACAACCTCGTCATAGTTCTCCTCAATCATGAATAGTTCAATTAACGTATGTATTGCTTCGACGTATTCTGGATCTAAAGCTAAGGCTTCATATAGGTATTGAATGGCATCTGTATTCTCACCTGCTGAAATCGCTAATTTCCCTGCATAATAATATAATTCTTTATTATATTCGTCCACTGCAAGTCCTTCTTTTACTACTTCCAAGCTTTTAGTTGTAGCACCCTCATGCTCATAAGACTTTGCTAAATATAAATATAATGAAGTATATTCAGGATCGATCTCCTTAAGATCAGTGAGTTTCTTAATTGCGGTTTGGTAGTTTCCAGCTTGGTAAGCCGTAAATCCATAACCAAACAATAAATTAATATCTACATTATCTTCGAGTGCTGCTTGATAATATTGAAGTGACTTTTCAAATTCACCGCTTGAACTGTATGCTTCTGCAATACGTTGATTAAGATTTACTCCTGAAATTGTTTCACTATTTTCTACGAGTCGAATGAAGTACATTAGACTTTTATTAAAATATCCATGACTTAGATAAAATTCTCCAAGGGCAAAGTCAATAAGTGGTTCATTAGGTAGGATACTTTTTGCTTCCAATAATTTTTGCTCACAAACCTCTTCTAAACCTTGCATTTCATATAAATCTGCAAGCAGCAATAACGCTTGAGGAAATGATGGATCTTCTTTGGATACAGTATTTAATACCTCAATTGCTTCATCTTCATGATTTAAGTCGATCAGCACGTCAGCCAAGAAAGTTAATAACTCTCCTTCATTAGGATAAAGTAGTAACAATTCCTCAAGCATAACTTTGGCGTCATTTGCGAACCCTAAATCGAAATATATCTCCGCAATTCGGTACTTTTCGTCATCTGTACAGTTTAGCTTTAAACTATTTAGAAGATCAATACCTCTCTCTACATCTCCATTATCTATATAACTTAACGCTTTATCGATTGTACTCATATAACAGTAATCCTCTCTTTTTAAACTCATTCTTATTGGCTGTTTTCACATTGATTGTTGGTTTTCGTTATAAGAAATAAATACGTATAAACCAAGCAGTTGTGGCATCTTTTCTTATTTTAAATGAGGTCAACTGCATAACTTTATTTCCTGCTTTCCCATATTGATCCTCAAGAGCCACAAAGTTTGTGAAAAGATCCTTCTTATTTTATTATCACATCAAGTATTAATTATGTTCTGTTTATGTAGGTGCAGAAAAATACCCAGGAATTTTAACACTACATTCATTTCCAAAACCTGGACGAAAATCGATTTTGTCACCTGATTTAATAACTACACCTTTATGCACCGTTATAGCGGGGTTATGATTATGATAATCGACAAATGCTTTTTGAGCAACTTTCTTTACTTGATCTTCCTTGCTATACAAATTATAATCAACTTCCCCTCCAACTCGAATGTCCCCTTTAGCCGGATAGATTCCTATCTTTGTTAATATTTCCTTTGACAACGGTCTTCCCTCTTGTGGACATTCTGCAATAGTTGGAATTTTATGTGTTGATGTATGATGATTCCAAATCTTCGTAAGCTTTTTTTGCTCTTGCTTTGATCCATTTTGCCAAACAGGGATAAATACAATTGGATATAAAAATAATGCTTCGCTAATCCATCCCCACTGTACATCAAATAAATCATCTTCACGTTCAATTTCAACTAATATTACTGGTATTTTATTTCGTTTACAAGCTCGTACAAAAGAAGGGGTTAATGTTTTCAAAGAAATTTGTACTCCAATGTAATAATCGATCGGACTGTTAACTAAATTTCTCCGAACTTTATTGAGTTCATTCATTAGCTGATTTTCATAAGGGATTTTACAAATAACAAGTATTGTTGTACAGCCCTTCACGAGGAAATGAGTTCGAAGGTGTTGTTTAAATAATTGAAAGGGGAGGGATGTCGATAGTGATAAATCAAGCATCACATGACCAGGTGTAACGATAAAACTATCCACGTTCATCTTAAGCGAACGAAACCTGTTGGCGTTTTCTCTTATAAAGTCAATCCTATTATTTTTAACAAAAATCGAACATGCTTCGACTCCATTACTTCTTAACACTTTGGCTTCATCAATAATATATGCCATAATATCCCCCTTGAAATGATAAAAAGGTCTTATGACAAGCTATGTACGAAGCATGGTAACTATGACACAAATTATGAAATCAATAACGTCTCTCTCCATCTCAATCAATATATCTTACGAAAGCATTTTTTAACCAAGTACGATTACACATATTCCGATCTTTTCATAATGCTCTATCGATTAGCTTTGTTACTATTCTTACAAAATTTTTCAAATTTAATAATTAACATCGCTATTGAAAATACAGACGCTTTTATGTTCAACCTGTATAAAAAACAAAGGCCAGGCTCTTTTCTTAAACATTGTGCTATAGTACCTAAACTTGAAGCTAGAGGTGTCGTTTTACTCAAAAATCATCTTTTTACAGAAGATAAGATGCCACTAAATCTAGTTGTATTCATGTTTATTTATTTGTAGGAAAAACAACAATCTATGCCAAAACAAATGATTTGTTACAACCCATTAATCTAGTTATTCATTACACAATAAATAACTAAAATCCTCTCGGAAAAGTAAAACTAAACATCAGTATGTCAGCTCTACTCCTATTAAAAAACCCCACCTCTTTGGGTGGGGAATCCTTACAAAAAGCTAACGTACTTTAATTGATAAGACTATTTAAATGATGAAAGAAGTTTGGATATGATACCGATATAGCCTCATCATTTTGTAAAGTCATCTCTCCATCACAAATACATCCTGCAATTGCAAGCATCATACCTATCCTATGGTCATGAAAGCTATCGACGTGATCTCCTGTTAGCTTAGTCGTGCCATTAATAATCATCCCGTCATCAGTAGCAGTAATATCTGCACCTAGCTTTATTAATTGTGAAACGACTGTATCAATACGATTCGTTTCTTTAACTTTCAATTCTGCCGCATCTTTAATTACTGTTACACCTTTAGCTTGGGTAGCCATCAGGGCTATGATCGGTATTTCATCTATCAACCTTGGAATAAGATCCCCACCGATTTCTATACCTTTTAATTCTGATGTTGTAATGTTAATATCAGCTACAGGTTCGAAATTTTCCAAACGCTCATTCGTTATATTAATATTTGCCCCCATCATGTGTAGCACATCTAAAATCCCAGTGCGTGTCGGGTTAACCCCAACGTTTTTTAACGTGATGTTGCTGTTAGGAACAATAGCTCCAGCTACTAGAAAAAAAGCGGCTGATGATATATCTCCTGGAACTTGAATATTCGTACCAGTTAAAGGCTGTTTACCCTCAATAGATACAGTTAGTCCATCTTCCTTTACGTCAGCTCCAAATGCACGTAGCATTCTCTCAGAATGATCTCTTGACTTATGTGGTTCTGTAACAGATGTCACACCATTAGCATGTAACCCCGCTAGAAGAATAGCAGATTTCACTTGTGCGCTAGCAACTTTAGAAATATATTGTGTAGGTTTGACATTGCCTCCACGAATTGATAATGGGGTTAATGTTCCATTTGAGCGCCCATCTATTTGAATTCCCATGTCTTTTAATGGAATAGTAACCCTTCCCATCGGCCTTTTAGCTATCGAATCGTCACCAATTAAACATGCATGAAAATCACAGCCTGCTAATAGCCCAAGTATTAACCTTGTAGTCGTACCTGAGTTTCCTACATTTAATATATCAGACGGCTCGTTTAGCTTTTCAATCCCTTTTCCTTCTATTTCCACATGATCGTCATTTTGTTCAATGGCAACACCCATTTTGCGAAAACAATCAATTGTACTTAAACAATCATCTCCCGCTAAAAAATTGTTGATTGTCGTTTTACCATTAGCAATTGCACCAAACATCACTGCACGATGAGAGATTGATTTATCCCCTGGAATATGTAAGGTCCCTAATAAGCTAGGTACCTCCGTTTTTATCATTTTCAATAGGTTCACTCCTTGTTCTATCCGTAATACGTATCGTAGCTGGTATGCTTCGCAAGACAGGAAACTGCTTTATTTCGATCTTCCTCCGATTGAAAGCTAAGGCGAAGAACTCCATATATATCTTCTCGTATTTCAATAATACGTATATTTGTTATACTTATTTTCTCCAATGCCAAATACCCTGTTACCTCAGAGATAATCCCAGGGTAATCGGGTACATCTACATATAAATCATAGAATGATGGTATGGCACCTTTAGCTTTTGCTGGTAATGACTCACGAAAACGTTTTGCTGAAGAAAAGTAAGAGAAGATTCCTTCACCATCCTCATTATCAATCATTTTTCGAATTGTTTCCATTTCACTAGTCCAGTGGTTGAATAGATGTAACAATTCATCTTTATTATGGAGTAAAATGTCACGCCACATCTCCGGATTACTTGAAGCTATTCTTGTAATATCTTTAAAGCCTCCAGCTGCTAGTCTACTTATAAACTCATGTTCATTTTGAAACGTTTCCGCCTGATGTACAAGGCTTGCTGCAATAATATGTGGAAAATGACTAATGACCCCAGTAATTCTATCATGCTCCTGTGGAGATAAATGAATGAATTTAGCATTTGTACCTTTTAACCACTCCTTCAAATCGTTTACATGTTCAATACCAACATCTTCAGGTGTAGTTAAAATGTAAAATGCATTTTCAAACAAATGTGCTTTCGCAGCTACTACTCCACTCTTATGAGAACCTGCCATCGGATGACCACCAATAAAAGTAACACCTTTTTCGCGGAATATATTCGCTTTTGACACTATAAACTGTTTAGTACTCCCTACATCAGTAACGATAGCTGATTGCTTAAACTTATACTGTGCCATCTGTTCAATTAATATTTCTGTTTGTCTAACAGGGGTCGCAAGAATAATCAAGTCTGCACTATTTACTTCTCGCTCTATAGATATAGCAATTTCATCTATGATACCTAAAGTTTTAGCAAGTTTTAAGTTATGAGTATTAATATCATACCCAATAATTGTTGTTTGTTTATGTGCTTTACTAATTGATAATCCTATTGATCCACCTATAAGACCTAAACCTATAATTAATACTCTTTTATTCATATTTAATCACCTATAGCTATTTCATGTTAGCAGTCTTATTACTTAACATTTCACTTAATATATTTATAATTTCTTCATTTTGTTCTTTTGATCCTACCGTTATACGAACACTCGTAGGAAATCCTAGGGCATTTCCAGAACGAACGATAAATCCCCTTTCAAGTAAATATTGAAATATTTCATTACCTTCAGTCTCAAAATCAATTAAAATAAAGTTTCCTTCAGATGGATAGTAGCTTAATTGATACTGTTCACAAAATGTATAGAACTGTTGAAGTCCTTCCTTATTTTTTTGAACACACTGATCAATAAAATCTTGGTCATCTAAGGATGCTAGCGCAGCTGCTTGCGACAATCTATTCGTATTAAATGGTTCTCTACCAGGCTCTATTTTTTGTAATAGTTCTTGATGAGATATACCATATCCAATTCTTAGCGCTGCTAAACCATGTGCTTTTGAAAAGGTTCTTAAAATCATTAAATTATTGAATGAATCAAGTAATGAAACCGTCTCTGGATAATCCGTTGCGGTTACATATTCGTAATAAGCTTCATCAACGACTACTAAAACATCATTTGGAACGTTATTTAAAAATGTCAATAGCTTTTCTGAATTGATGTATGTTCCTGTAGGATTATTCGGGCTACAAAGCCAAACAATTTGCGTATTGTCATCAATAGCATTAAGCATCTCATCTAAATTATGGTGACCTTCAATTAATGGGACTTCCTTTATTTCAGCACCTTCTATAATAGCATTGTGGCGGTATTGTGGAAATGTAGGTGTTGCCATTACTGTATTTGTACCAGGTCCGAGAAATGCTCTACTTATCACTTGAATCACTTCATCAGAGCCATTACCAAATATGAGTTGAGACTCCGCAACACTTAAATGATTGGCTAACTTTTCCCGTAAGTTTGCAGCGTATCCGTCTGGATATATGGCGAGCGAAGTTAAGCTATCATTAATGGCACTCTTTACTTTATTTGAACTACCAAATGGGTTTTCATTCGATGCAAGCTTTACAATTTTGTCTAGCCCATACTCTTTTTGTACCTCTTCTGTCGGTTTACCTGGTTGATATGGCTTTAAAGTAAGAAATTGTTTCTTAATATCCATCTTTTTACACACCTCTTATTGTAAAATTTAATATTAAAAGCACAATTGACCTGCTTAAAAATGACAAATATGTGCAAACAATAAACCACCTCTAGCAGTTTGGTCTATGCCCCCACCTCAAATTGTCAGAAATTCGGCAGATCAAAAACAAACAGAAGAAAAAGTACAATCATTGTCTGTCAATTAAATCAGGTCTTAATGCAGTAGCTTTCTCTAAATAAATATGATTTACTTCCTCTTGCTCCAAACTAGTATTAATTGTCATCATTACGCGAATACAATGCGATAAAGCATTCGGCACATTAATTTCCTGCATACACATAACAGGTACATACATCCAACCGCCAATATTCCGTAATGCTTTTGCTGGGAAGCTTGCTGTTAAGTCATCTGTTACTGATATCATAACAGATGCTACATCTGTTGGTTCAATTTTATTAGAATGAATCATTTCCAATAATAACTTTTCTGTCGCTTGAATGATGTCATTTGCATTATTCTCTTCGACAGTCGTTGCTCCTCTTACCCCACGAATCATATCTACTCTCCTTTCATAAATCTCCTTAATAATACACGTAAAGTCTCATCCTCAATTGGCTCTATTGCTGGCGTGCCTATCGCTTTTAATAAAACAAATCGAACCATCCCAGTGACCGATTTCTTATCATTTTTCATTCGTTTGATTAGGCCATCTAATGAAAGGTTACTCGGTAATTCAGTTGGAAATCCGATAGACGTCATCAAACTTGTTATCTTAGGAATTTGCAAGTCAATATTATACCGTTCCTCACTTACATATAAAGCAAATAACATTCCAATTGCGACTGCATCACCATGCGTAATATTCCCATAGCCTAGTTCAGCTTCAATGGCATGTCCTAGCGTATGGCCAAAATTCAAAAAGGCACGTACACCACTTTCCTTCTCATCAGAGGATACAATTTCTGATTTTACTTTTATACCGGATTTAATAGCATGAATAAGCTTTTCACCTTTCAATTCCCCAATTGTATCTACATTTAATACTAACCATTCAAAAAATGTTGCATCATGTATAAGTGCATGCTTTATGACTTCAGCATAGCCAGATCTTTTTTCTATCTCCGGTAGTGAAGATAAAAAATCTATATCATATAATACAGCTTCTGGTTGGTAAAAAGAACCAATCATATTTTTTCCTAAAGGGTGATTAATTGCGACTTTCCCTCCTACAGCACTATCATGAGCTAATAAAGTTGTTGGAATTTGTATAAAAGGGATACCCCTCATAAATGTAGCAGCTACGAAACCTGCTAGATCACCAACAACCCCACCACCAAGAGCTATTAAGAGTGATGACCTATCAAGTCCAAATGTTAATAACTCTGTATGACAATCGAAATAGTTATCAAATGATTTTGCAGCCTCTCCACTTCGAATAACTTTATGACCTACTTCATATTCTTTCCCTATAATGTTTAAAATTTGTCGTAAATATAACTTAGCTACTGTATCATCAGTAATGATAAATAATTTATTTGGATTAACATTTGTTTCATCAATACATGATAATAAACGGGTTATAATTCCTTGTCCAACATGTACAGGATATGACTTTGACTCAGTTGTTACTTTAAGAGTTTCCATATTAAAACTCCTTAGCATACTTCCGCATATTCTCTACATTTTCTCTAATAAGGTCTATACGATCTTGACCAAATTGTTCAATGATTGCATTTGCAAGTTCCCACGCAACAACAGCCTCTGCTACTACACTAGCAGCTGGAACAGCGCAGCTATCAGATCTTTCAATGCTTGCTGCAAATGTTTCTTTTGTTTCTATATCCACGCTTTGAAGAGGCTTATATAATGTAGGTATAGGCTTCATCACACCACGAACGACAATTGGCATACCTGTTGTCATTCCACCTTCAAATCCTCCTAAATTGTTCGTTTTACGTGTATAACCTTCCTGTTCATTCCAATTTATTTCATCATGAACTTTGCTTCCTGGCATTCTGGCAGCTTCAAACCCAATTCCAAACTCCACACCTTTGAATGCATTGATGCTTACAATGGCAGCAGCTATTTTTGCATCTAATTTTCGATCATAATGAACATAACTACCTACTCCCTCAGGCATTCCTTCAACAATCACTTCGACAATACCACCAATGGAGTCACCATTTTCTTTAGCAGTATCAATTGCATCCATCATTTGCTTCTCTGCTTGCTTATCTACACAACGAACAGGTGAATCTTCTGTTATCTGTTGTAATTCTTCAAGTGAATCATACTTCACATTAGAAGCTTTTACACCGCCTATTTCTAAGACGTGACCTGCTACCTTAATACCTAAAGCTTCAAGCAATTTTTTAGCTACAGCACCAGCAGCTACACGAACAGTCGTTTCCCTTGCTGAAGATCGTTCTAACACATTTCTCATATCTCTATGGCCATATTTCATCGCACCTACTAAATCTGCATGACCTGGCCGCGGTTTTGTAATTTTTCGCTTTACATCTTCTTCTTTTATATCTACAAGAGGTTCAGCTCCCATAATATGCGTCCAATGTTTCCAATCACGATTTTCAACAATTAAGGCTATTGGAGATCCTAGTGTTTTACCGTGTCGTACACCTGAGACCATTTGAACTTGGTCTTTTTCAATTTGCATTCTTCTTCCACGACCATGTCCTTTCTGTCTTCTTGCTAGTTCAATATTAATATCATCTACTAACAGCTCTAAACCAGACGGAACGCCTTCTAATATCGTCGTTAATTGTGGGCCATGCGATTCTCCTGCTGTTAAATACCTCATCTTTCTATCTCCCTTCAATCCTTTAAAGCTTTTATGTGTAACAATATATCATATACAGTAGTTAAAAGGTAGCTTTTTTATCTCTTAAGCTCTTTTCGAAACCTTTGATGCCATTTTTACAACATATAATAAGGAAGATGAGGTCATTTTCGAACCCCACCTGCGAAAAGATGCCATGATCTAGTTGTAACGGTTTATAGCTTTTGTTCGGACAGCAATTAATGCAAAACAGCTATCTTTTAAAAAAGAATTCATCAAATTGACGAACCCTTTGCTAGTTATTCTTTATTATAATGCTTATCTGTTTTCAGACTCAAACCTTACGGTAAAAAAAGGTATCTTCAGAGTCAAATCCGTATTTATGCGGAGTAAAAATTTGTTCAGTACTGCCTACAAAGAAAATACCACCAGTTTGAAGTGCATTAGAAAATTTTTGATACAAGTGATCTTTTGCTTCCTCAGTAAAATATATAAGCACATTTCGGCAAACAATTAAATCAAAATTGCTTTCAAACTGATCAGATAGTAAATTATGCTTTTTAAAATTTACTGCACTTTTTATTTCATCTGATAACTTATAATATGCTCTATCTTTACTAAAGTATTTCCTTTTTATTTCTTCTGGTACCTCCATCAAAGATCGCTCAGGATATATACCAATCTTTGCTCTTCGAATAACATTTTCATCTAAATCCGTTGCTAATATGGAAAATCTAGAAAGAGGTAAATATTTTGATAGAATCATAGCTATTGTATAAGGCTCTTCTCCTGTAGAACAAGCAGCACTCCATATTTTTAATCGTGAGCGACCATTTAGTATTTTAGGCAACACTTTTTCTTCAAATATACTCCACCTGTTAGCATTTCGATAAAATTCTGAAACATTAATTGTGATTCTATCTAAAAATTCGTCATATAATTCTTCATCGCTTGCAAAGGCGCGAAAGAAATCCTGAAAATTTGTAAACCCTCTTTTTTCATACAGAGATGTTAACCTTCTTTTCATTTGTGCTTCTTTGTATAAAGATAAATCAATTCCAGTTTTCCTTTTAATATTTTCTATAAATTGTATGTAATCTCGTGACATACTTATTACTCCTCTAACATGAACTCAATGGATAGTACTATTATTTTCGATGTAATCATAGTAAAGAAATTTCGAGGGGAATCAGCGGCTAGTCATTAAAAAGTGAATATTGCAAATCGATTAACGATAAATGATATAAAAACCAGCCCTATGTGAGCTGGCAATTAATTAGTATATCCATTCATTTATTAACTTACTATAATCTACTAACTCATCTTCTGCAAAAAACAAATTAACTTCACGTTCAGCACTCTCAGGTGCATCAGAACCATGAATGATATTCTTGCCTACTGTCAAACCGAAATCTCCACGAATTGTTCCTGAAGCAGCATCTTTAGGGTTAGTTGATCCCATCATTTGCCTAGCAGTTGCAATGACATTATCCCCTTGCCACACCATTGCAAACACAGGACCTGAAGTGATAAAATCTACTAATTCTCCAAAAAAAGGACGCTCCTTATGTTCAGCGTAATGCTGTTCTGCGAGCTCGGTTGGTATTGCCATTAATTTTGCACCTACAAGTTGAAAGCCCTTTCTTTCAAATCGTGAAATAATTTCCCCAATTACATTACGTTGTACTCCGTCTGGTTTTACCATTAAAAATGTTCTTTCCATGACTTTCTTCCACCCCTACAATATTGTCAAATAGGTTGTCAAATATAGTTCAACCAATCAAAATATTACCACTGTTTCTATAGTTTAGCAACAGTTCTGGGCCTAGATTTTTCGTTTTCCTATGTACTTGGCTATATTGTAAAGGGCTGTTTTTGCTTTACCAAACGGTAAACTCTCAAGAACAACAAGAGCTTTTTGTAAGTACTTATCACTTATTTCAATCGATCGTTCAATTGCTCCTGATTGCTTTATAAGCGATATAATATGATTCATTTCTTCTTTTGTCGTTTTTGGATTTATGTTTATTATTTCGTTGTAAATATCTTTGTTTTCCATCGCAAACAATGCTGGCAGTGTCACATTTCCTTGTTGTAAATCACTACCTGAGGGCTTACCAAGCTGAGCTTCTGTTTCAGTGAAGTCTAATACATCATCTGTAATTTGATATGACATTCCAACATAATAACCAAACCAAAATAATGATTCACATATGTCATCATCCGCATTTGCAGCAACTGCTCCTAACTGGCAGCTAACGGCAATTAACAACGCTGTTTTTCTTTTAATACGTCTCAAATATGTGCGAAGGTCCTGATGAAAATTGTATTTGTCCTTAATTTGTTCAATTTCCCCAACACATACCTCAACTATCGCTTTCGATAAAATCTGTTGAGCATATGTATTTTCAACATTAGACATCAGCTCTAATGACCTAGCAAAAATATAATCTCCCGTATACATAGCAATACGGTTATCCCATTTTGCTTTGATCGTTTGTTTTCCTCTTCGTAATGTAGAATCGTCAATTACATCATCATGAACGAGCGATGCCATATGAATTAACTCTAATGACATTGCAACGTATTTAATTTGATCTATTTGATAATCGCCAAATTTACCCCCAAGTAAGACAAAAACTGGGCGAATCCGCTTACCCCCAGCCTGTAATAAGTGCAATGATGCCTGACTCAACAGAGGATGTTCAGACTTAATCGACTTTTCTAATTCTTTTTCAACAATATTTATATCAGTATTTAAAAATGAATACATCATTTTTAATTTCATGCTCTTCACCTTATTCATAGAAAAAATCTAAAATGTATGTCATATGATATATCTTTTGGTTACTTTTTCACTTGTACCCTAAGTGCATCGCAGCAACGCCACCAGTAAATGCTTTATATTCAACTTTTATAAATCCTGTTTTTTCAAACATTTTCGCTAATTCTTTCATTCCTGGAAATTCACGTGCAGATTCCTGCAACCAAGAATATTCTTTGAAGCTTTCTGCAAATAATTTACCAAATATCGGCATAACAAATCGGAAATATAAATAATACCCTTGACGAAACCCAGGTAGCGTCGGTTGAGACGTCTCTAAACAGACAACATTTCCTCCTGGCTTAACAACGCGATACATTTCATGAAGAACTTGCATATAATCAGGTACATTCCTTAGCCCAAAACCAATTGTAACATAGTCAAACGAATTATCATCAAAAGGTAATTCCATCGCATTTCCATGGATAAGGTCAACATTAGTTAAGCCTAAAGAACCAACTTTGTCCTGCCCAATTTTTAACATATTTTTACTAAAATCTAAGCCAGTTACTTGACCAGTTTTCCCTACTGCTTCTGCAAGTGCAATCGTCCAATCTCCTGTACCACAACATACATCTAGCGCTTTTGCACCTTCTTGAACATTCATTTTTTTCATCGTTGCTGCTCGCCATTTAATATGCTTCTTAAAGCTAATAATCGAATTCATTTTATCATAATTATCATGGATTTTCTCAAAAACATGATGTACACGTTCTTCTTTAGATTGTTGCATAATCCTACCCTTCTTCCACTATCTTTTTTACCGTAAAAAAGTTTTCATACATTAGCTGTTCAATTCGATTAGCCATAATATGTTTAATGATAGGATTTCCTTCTAACCCTCTGTCTATTAAATTCTTAGTTTGTATGATTTGTGTTTCACACATATGTATTAACTGTGACTTTATACCATCTCTTTTATCATGGATATCTTTGTTGTTTAACTGAAATATAACTCTTTTACATGAGTCAAAGAAAAGAGAGTGTTCGTTGTTAAGGAATTTTTTTCTTTCTATCAGAAGCCTTTTAAATAAAAGAAAGTGAGCAGAAATTTCTTTCCAAAATGGTTTACCAAAAAATTCGGATACGTTTTGAAATAATGATGACTCAACAACCTTTAAGCTATTCATTAGCTCTTCTAAAGAATCTAGCTTATTTTCATATAGCTTAATTTTATGCTCGTTAATCATTTTAATAGCGCTTGCTACCGTTGAGATCAATGAAATATCTCCAGCTTGTGATAAAATCTTGTAATATAATCCACTATAATAATCACCAGCCAATATTGTTAGCTGTCGTTCAGTAAGTTGGCCACTATTATTTTCTTCTACATTTGTAACCGTATCATGGGTATCAAGGGAAATTTGCACAAGCATGATTGCTATCATATATTCAGAAACTGTTTCATTAGATAATTCTAATTCTTGAAGTACTGAATATAGAAGCAACATTTTATCCTCGTCAATTAAAGGAGCATGAATGTGCTTAAATAGAAAAGGATAGTGTATCCTATCTGTAATGTCTTCTTTAAATAATGCAATTTTCCCCCAGATGTCTTCCAATTAAATCACCCTTGTTTCCCATATATTTACACCGTGATAATTACTAAATTCCAGTGACCATTATAACATAACTTTTAAAAAAATAACTATTTTCTTCGAAACAGGTTTTTACATTACTATATTGACAATCGCTTCGCCTTTTCCCAAAAAAGATATAGTTCTTTCTAGGAAGCAGCGAAGCGACATGAATTGTAATATGTACTTAGTTACAGATTAATTTAGTTGTTTATCATAGTCTATTTCATATTGATTGCGTTCTTCTAACTATGAGAAAAAACATTTATCATTAGTTCGAAGCACCTTTCTCTTTATAGCGATGACAATCATATGTAAGCTAATCTAGTTGAGCTAATTCGTTTACATAAGTAACAAAAATGAGCCTTATCAAAAAAACTAGCAAGAAGTATAATGTTATATTATAATTTTCAACATACATTTACTATTCTTGTTTGTTTTTGCGTGTCGGCTCTGATTTCATTTCTCCATGTTGTGTTTGAACAATAGCATTTCCTCTAATTTTAATTGCGGATGTATGTTCGGTAAATTGAGCAATCATCACTTCTCCATTATCCAGCTTCTCTGAATGATGGAAACGCGTGTCAGTACCACGGGTAAGCCCAATCACATTCACACCATCTTCAATGGCTTTAATCACAATGTAATCACCATTGTTATTTTTATTCACGATACAACCTCCTGAACTTTCTATATGTCATATAAACACACAACCATTCGTTTAACTATTGGTGATTTTTAGAAATTCATCATTTCTTATTAAGCTTTAATAAGTGATAATACTTCATTTCTAGCAATATGATCGTTTTCGTATTTGCCTCTTGCAGCAGTTGTTATTGTTTGAGAGCCTGGCTTTTTCACCCCACGCATGGTCATACACATATGTTCCGCTTCAACTACAACCATTGCACCGTATGGTTCTAAAGTTTCCATTATTGAATTTGCTATTGTTGAAGTAATTCTCTCTTGAAGTTGTGGTCTTTTTGCTACAGCTTCAACCGCTCGAGCTAATTTACTTAACCCAGTTACTTTCCCTCCCCTCGGTAGGTACGCTACATGAGCCTTTCCGAAAAAAGGGACAAAATGATGCTCACACATTGAATAGAACGGTATATCTTTGACAAGTACAAGCTCTTCATGATCCTCACTAAAAATTGTTTGAAAATGCTCTTTTGGATCTTCATTTAAGCCAGCAAAAACCTCTGCATACATTTTCGCTACACGCTTTGGCGTATCGAGTAATCCTTCTCTATTTGGGTCTTCTCCAACAGCTTCTATAATTAATTTCATTGCATGTTCAAGTTGTTCATAATTAATATTTGCCATTCAATAAATCCTCCTACGATTGTATACTATCGTCGTAATCAGATTCTAGCATAACGACAACATTAAAGTAAAGGATTGCGCAACCAACGCTAAAAATAAGTGTTTACTCTAACGACTGTTTAAGATGCTAACATTCATTATCAAATCTACTTGCACCGTAAAGCAGATTCTTATCTTACGACATACGAAAAGAGGAACTACATAACAGTCGTTCCTCTTTGTGTGTGCTATATTGATTCTACCAACTATGTAAATATTATTTTACAGCGTCTTTAAGTGCTTTCCCTGGTTTGAATGCAGGTACTTTACTTGCTGGGATTTCGATTTCCTCACCAGTTTGAGGATTACGTCCTTTACGAGCAGCACGCTCACGTACTTCAAAGTTACCAAAACCAATTAGTTGTACTTTGTCACCAGTTTTAAGTGTCTCTAAGATTGTATCAAAAACAGCATCTACAGCTTTTGTTGCATCCTTCTTTGAAAGTTCACTTGATTCAGCTACAGTATTAATTAATTCTGCTTTATTCATGACATTCACCTCCTCCCAAAGATGTATGTTATATAAAAAGCTATCTTGTCAACATTTTTTCACATTTTAAACTAATTCTATACATACTAATATCATCATTTTATTACCATGCATAAGTTATATGAAGAATTGACAGAATTCAATATGTTTGACTAATAACCTTTAGATAGACAATCACTATTAAAATGCGCCTTTACTGTTAAAAGATTATCACACTGGAACAGTCATAGCAAGCATATTTTAGCTTAAAGACCACCTATTTCAGTGATTCCCAATAATTAGGGTGTTTTATTTTATGAAATATTAACAATAAAAAAGACCCCTTATGGAGTCTTTGAATTATAGAATAATGGCTATTAATCCACCTGATCCTTCATTTATGATTCTTTCCAAAGTTTCTTGTAATTTATATCGTGCATTTTCAGGCATTAGAGAAAGCTTCGCTTGAATCCCTTCTCTTACTAATGAACTTAACGACCTACCGAATATATCAGAATTCCAAATTGATAATGGATCTTCTTCAAAATCCTGCATTAAATAGCGAACAAGCTCTTCACTTTGTTTTTCAGTGCCTATGATTGGAGCAAATTCAGATTCAACATCTACTTTAATCATATGGATCGAAGGAGCAACAGCTTTCAATCTTACTCCAAATCTCGATCCTTGTCTAATGATTTCTGGCTCATCCAAACTCATATCTGATAGAGCTGGTGCAGCAATCCCATAACCAGTTTGTTTTACCATTTTAAGTGCATCAGCCACTTGGTCATATTCTGATTTTGCATAAGCAAAATCTTGCATCAATTGTAGTAAGTGATCTTTCCCTCGAATCTCAACTCCAACAACTTCTTTCAAAATTTGATCATATAGATCATCTGGAGCAAATAAATCAATTTCCGCAACACCTTGCCCCATTTCTATCCCAGCTAAACTTGCCTTATCAATAAAATCATATTCACTAAATTGACCTACAACGCGATCAACATCTCTCAGTCTCTTTATATCCTTTACAGTATCTTTTACTGATTCCTGATAGCTTTCTCTTAACCAATGCTCATCTCTTAAAACCATTACCCAGCTCGGTAAATTTACATTCACTTCAAGTACAGGAAATTCGTAAAGAGCTTCTCTCAACACATTATATACATCCGTATCTCTCATACTTTCCACGCTCATTGCTAATACAGGAATATCGTACTTCTCTGTTAGTTTTCTTCTAAGCTCTTCAGTTTCTGGATGATGCGGCCTAACCGTATTAATTACCATAATAAAAGGTTTTCCTACCTCTTTTAACTCTTCAATAACCCTTTCTTCAGCTTCGACATAGTCCATTCTTGGAATTTCACCAATGGAACCATCGGTTGTTATGACGACGCCGATTGTAGAGTGCTCTTGAATAACTTTCCTAGTCCCTATTTCAGCCGCTTCATGGAATGGAATAGGTTCTTCATACCATGGCGTATTAATCATTCTTGGTCCATTCTCATCCTCATACCCTTTGGCTCCTGGTACAGTATAACCAACACAATCTACTAATCTAACATTTACATCAAGACCTTCTTCAACATGTACTGATACCGCCTGATTTGGTACAAACTTCGGTTCAGTAGTCATAATTGTTTTCCCGGCTGCACTTTGTGGTAATTCGTCCTGTGCACGCGCTTTATCAGCTTCATTACCGATATTAGGTAACACAACGAGCTCCATAAACTTTTTAATAAAAGTAGATTTTCCCGTCCTAACAGCACCTACCACACCTAAATAAATATCTCCACCAGTGCGTTCTGCGATATCTTTAAAAATATCTACCTTTTCCAAATGATTCCCTCCCGGTCTTAGAGTTCTTGGAATATATTTAATCCAGTTATTTGATAATAGGGGACATTATATGTTTATGATGTTGTCCTATTTATTTATGACTATTAAGAACATTTTTTTTCAAATGGCATACAATGACCTAAACAAAGGATTACTAAAAAACCCTTCACTTAGATTGTATTCCTAAGTAAAGGGTTCATGACTTATTTATATAAAAAAATTGGTTCTCCATTTTTCGGATCAATTGTATAAGGCATCGAATACGCTGGCACAAATATTGACTGATCCACTAATATATGCCTAATATCTTCATCTTGGTTAAAAGAGTAGTCTTCCTCTTGTAATACTTTAAATAAATCTATTGTATAATCAACATAAATTTCTGTATCAGACGCAATGATTAATGGAAGATTAAGTCCTGAAAATGGACTGACTACAAATGGTGGCTCTTCATACCCTAATTTCGCATAATCTAGAGTAAAGACACCATCATCAACTACTTCTTTATATGGAGGGTAACCATTTGATTGTCTATAGAACATTAAACGTGTATTTAATTCTCTAATTTGCTCCGCTATCCTTAAATCAAGAAGCTTTACCATAGGGTTCGTTTCAACATCTACAAGAACATATGAAAACACTCCACCACTTTCATATGCTGTTCCTGGCGTTTCTGATAAATAACGTGGGACTAGCTTGTTAAAGTCTATTGGATACTTTTGATATAAAGGAGTAGATGCCTCTCTCGTTTTTATCGGTAATAGTCCTTGCTGGTCCTTTTGGTAATTAACCACTGCTTCCTGAACAGCTGATACTTGATTTTCGATTGGGATTTGATTTTTTTCCAATTTAGCTTCAGGGTATAAACATCCCGATAATAACATAAGAAGTAATAATGTAACCCCACTGTTAATGAATAATTTCATTGTAAATCATTCCTTAATTTTATGTATATCTATTCACTTACAGGACCACTAAAAACAACAAAAAAGATAATAATACCTGCTAACACCATGAAACAATACGCAAAAAATGCAACTATACCTTTCAACACACCTTTTAACTTAAATCTACTAAAATATATCGCTATAATAGCAAGAAACATAAAGCCCATAGCTGCAAGCGATATCCACATTTTAATCATCCCTGGTGACATTCTTAACTACCTCTCCTTTTTAAAACCATATTATATCTTATCACATGAAAATGTTATCAACAATGAGAAATTAGTAAGTTCTTTGGATATTCAGCACTCATGCTGAAACCCATTAACTTAACTGCACCTTTGCTTTGAAGAATGGGTTAAGGGGCTGTGGAGGAATGTTGCAAAAGTTATACAATTTAAAAACTTAGAGTCGTTGGATGACCATGATGAACGCCTCTAGATATCTTAAATGCAAGATTTAGTCAGATTACAATCACAGCTTATCCTATTTCATCATCAGAAAATGCTGAAGTAAAGAGGGGCAGCTCTACTCCAGCATATGACAATGTAACCCATTTCGCTTAGCTCAAGCTCATATGGTCGTACGTTCCATTTTATGCGAAAATGAACTATGTTGTATCATCAACAGCCCATTTTTTATTACATTTAGCAAGAAATATGTACCCTTTAGCTAATTATTATTAATACTTATGATATTTAATAGCTCTTCCATCTCGCCTGTTCTTGTTCGTTGCATGAGTGAATCAAGAGCTTCTTTTGCAGTTTTATCTTCAAACAGAACATCGTACAGAGCGTTTGTAATCGGCATTGTCACATCCATTTTGTTCGCAAGTTGATAAGCTGCTTTTGTCGTACGGACACCTTCAACAACCATACCTAAATTGTCTAATACCTCAGTAAGGCTTTCTCCCTTTCCAAGCATATGACCTGCTTTCCAATTTCTTGAATGGATACTTGTACAAGTTACGATTAAATCTCCAATTCCAGTTAAACCAGCAAATGTTAATGGGTTTGCGCCCATTGCACTACCTAAGCGGGTGATTTCAGCTAATCCTCGAGTAATTAACGCAGCTTTCGCATTATCCCCGTAGCCTAAACCATCAGTAATCCCAGCAGCAAGCGCAATGATATTCTTTAGTGCCCCACCAATTTCAACACCTAATAAATCTGGATTCGTGTAAACTCTAAAGTGTTGATTAATAAATAAATCTTGAATATTTTCAGCTATATCCATATTTTTGGAAGTTACTGTTACAGTAGTTGGGTGACGTAAACTTACTTCCTCTGCATGGCTTGGTCCAGAAAGAACTACAACGTCTGTCAAAAGACTTTCAGGGAGTTCTTGCTCTATTATTTCTGAAATTCTTAATAAAGTATCTGGTTCTATACCTTTACTTACTGAGACAATTGTAATCGGCTCTGAAATAATTTGTTTAACCTTTTTCAGCGTATCTCTTATCGCTTTCGTTGGAACCGCTAAAACGACAGTCTTCACATTTTGTAAGGCTTCTGGTAAAGAGCTATAACCAATAATTTTAGGTGATAATTTAATCTCTGGTAAATACTGTGTATTCATATGAGCAGTATTAATTTCATCAATTTGCTTCTTATTTCTCCCCCATATACGCACATCATGACCATTATCAGCTAGTACCATAGCTAGAGCTGTTCCCCAACTTCCTGAACCTATTACTGCAATACTATTCATTTTTCCACACCCTTCTTGATTATCTCATAACTTTATGGATGTTTTACGCACTAATTATTGCTATTCATACTAAGAAATATATACGTATAAACCAAGTGTTCGTGGCATCTTTTCTTGTTCAAAAATGACGTTAACTAATTAAATCAATATTTTGCTTTTCTAATTTAATACAATTGCAAAAAAGTTAGGTAATCCGAGGATAATTTAATAGGTCCTAATATCCAGTATCACCCTCTCCTTACGATCAGATGCTATAAACACTTACCTCACATACCCTATTTGCGGGAACGTGCAAATATTTTTATAGGTGTCCCTTCAAAACCAAAAGCATCACGAATACGATTTCCTAAAAAACGTTCATACGAAAAATGCATTAACTCAGGGTCATTTACGAATATAGCAAAAGCAGGAGGCTTAACTGCTACTTGTGTAGCGTAGTAAATCTTCAAACGGCTGCCATTACTAGTTGGTGTTGGATTCATCGCTACAGCATCCATAATTACATCATTTAAAATATTCGTTTGAACTCGTAGCGAGTGATTTTCGCTTGCCAAACCGATCATTGGAAGAAGCGTATGCATACGTTTCTTCGTTTTTGCAGATAAAAATACAATTGGTGCATAATCCAAGAATAAAAAGTGATCTCGAATCTTCTGTTCAAAGTCACGCATCGTTTTTTCATCCTTATGAATTGTATCCCACTTATTCACTACTATCACAATGGCTCTTCCTGCATCGTGAGCGTAGCCAGCGATTTTTTTATCCTGTTCTATGATTCCTTCTTCAGCATTGATTACGACTAATACAACATCAGATCTGTCTATCGCTTTTAACGCTCGAAGCACACTATATTTTTCTGTGCTTTCATATACTTTCCCCTTTTTCCTCATCCCTGCTGTATCAATAATAACATAGTCTTGCCCATTGAACTGATATTCAGTATCAATTGCATCTCTTGTCGTTCCTGCTATATCACTTACAATTACACGATCTTCTCCTAAAATAGCGTTAACTAATGAGGATTTTCCAACATTCGGTCTACCTATAAGTGAAAATCTAATAATTTCATCATCATATTCCTCAACTAAATCCTTTGGGAAGTGAGCTGCGACAGCATCTAACATATCACCTAACCCTAAGCCATGAGTACCTGAAATAGGATATGGTTCACCGAAACCTAGCCCATAAAAATCATAAATTTGATCTCTCATTTCAGGATTATCTACTTTATTAACGGCTAACACTACTGGTTTTTTAGATCGATATAATATTTTTGCTACTTCTTCATCTGATGCTGTGATGCCATCTCTACCATTTGTCATAAAAATGATAACATCTGCCTCTTCAATCGCAATTTCTGCTTGGTGACGGATTTGCTCTATAAAAGGCTCATCACCTATATCAATCCCACCTGTATCAATAATATTAAAATCAAAATTCAACCATTCAGCTGAGCTGTATATTCTATCTCGTGTTACTCCAGGTATATCTTCGACAATAGAAATCCGCTCGCCTGCTAATCGATTAAAAATTGTTGATTTCCCTACATTTGGTCTACCTACAATTGCAACAACTGGTTTAGTCATAGTTTTGTCAACCTCTCTCTGTTATCTATATTAAGAAAATGAATGTCGTATTTGTGTCAAAGTGCTTTTATATCAATCATATATATAATAAAGAAGTAATGCTAATAAATAAACCCTTCAATAATGAAGGGTTTAACTTTTATATATTATCAGAAAACCAACAACAGGACAAACCCCTTAGTGAAGTTGAACAAGTAAATAAGTATATTCTTTAAGGTTGAAATTTCTCTCGATAATAAAAACCATCTGCAAAATTAGAACACATGCAAAGGTATGGGCGAAAACAGCATCTTATTTTAATGTTTTACAATGATATATAAATCATCGCTCAAACCATGTGCAATTCCGTCTAAAATAGCTTCCAAATTTGCCGCAATCTTTTCCATTTCTGCTGTACTATCACAAGTAAACGTAGGGGCTCCTCCTGCTACCTTATTACTTTTTGTAGTAATTACTGCAAGAATATACTTTTCGAGATTCATTTAAGCTCACGCCCCTTTTCATTAGCTTTAGATTCTGTAGGCATACGAATTGCACTTTCTAATGTAGGTACTTCACCGATGATCTCCATTGCTTTTACTACGTCTTTTTCCTGTGGTAAAATAAATATGCCAACCCTACCATCATCTAAATCTCGTTTTGCTAAAGGAATGAGCGCAGGTGTACCAGAATCTCTATACACACCTAATGCCGTAGATATATCATGTAGAATCGCTTGTCGTTGCCCTAAATTCGCGATCGTTGAACGGGCATCGAAATTTTTGGGAGATAAAATAAAACCCATTCCGTATTGTAGTACCTCTTCTTGTCTCTTTGGTAACCCAATATTCATAATGTAGATATCATCTACATACAATCCACTTCCATCAAATCGTGGCTCAACAAATTCCACACTTACGATTTCCTTTAATTTCCCACCAGTCATTAACTTTCTTGATAACCCAATTGCGATAAATCCAACTATTGTTCCAACCAACATCCCAAACGCTAAATAACATAATGTTGCGATGAGCGAAGTAAAAATAACTAAATAATTGCGACCTTCAAAAGCTATTGCTATTCCTTCAATATAAGTACTTCCTCTTGGAACTAGTTCATATTGATCTAGTTCATTTAATGTATTTCTTTCCATATTCCTTACTTCCCGAAATTGTGATGCAGCTAATGCTAAAAAAGTAATTGCAGAAAAATCTTCTTCCATAATAGCAGGGACTGCAATTGTTCCTAATCCTGCTGCGATAAACCCAAGAGCTATATGTATAATCTTACCATGAAGGTATGTTGGATATTGCCTATAATCTGTACGAAGCATATATAAACGTGCAATAGTACCAAATATGACACCAAATAAAATCGGATACGTATATTCATTCATCTTAGCCTTGTTTCTCCTTTATGTTTTTATGAATTAACAGGTCAAAATACTTTGTAATATATTCAAACGCAGCCCAACCCATAATTAAAAATAACCCTATGGAGACTATATCAAAAAAATTAAGTGAACCAATCTCATAATAGAAGTTAAATCTCTGTAAAATGATAAAATATAATAACTCACCGTGACATAACCCGATTACAAATATAATCACTCTATCTTTTGAATATTTTGCAAGCATAAAAGTGATATATACTAGCGGGATAGCTAGCATCCATTTTCGATCAAATAAAACCCAAACAGGGTCAAACAACTCAAACAAATGAAAGCTAACATAAGCAAATGTAATGGTAATCATTGAAATAAACGTATATATTTGTTGGTTCCAGCGTTTTTTAGATATGACTGCATAACATACTACTAGCAACAATAAATAACTATATGACACAGACATGATGTCATTTTTTAACGTACTTGCCGAAAGTATGATTGTTAATAATGCAACTATCGCTATCATTAATCTCTCTGTACTCTTATTTAGACAAAAAGTTGCTATAACCCACAAAGACCAAAAGAACCAATAAAAAAATTGTCCCTCCACGACCAATTCTCCCTTCATAACCATTATTGCTACAAAACAATAAATTTAATCCAATTAAATGAAAAACAACATGAATAGATAGCTTTATTAAAACGAATATTAGAATTATCTTGTTAATAACTTGTGTTAGTTAAAACCACACAACATGGAGGTTACTAAATGGGAAAAGATCGACAGGAAAAAAAACTGCAAAAAAAGAAGCAAACTGAATCTGACAGAGATCAAGCTCTACACTACCGTGGTGCAACAGAACTTGAAAGTCCTAGTCAAGCTAGATTACGCAATGGTCAAGAACAGTAACATCTGAGGTTTCTATTGTTGTTCAAAGATAGCAACAGAAAGTAAGTAACCAATGTATATAACTCTTTTAGCCGTTATAATTTGAACAGCATAAATATCCTTATAAAAAAGCTGTTTTTGCATTGATTGTTGTTTTCTATTAAGAAATAAATACGTACTTAGCTAGAATTTGAGGTATCTTTTCTAAAAACGATGACAAACGTATAAAACCATTTGTTACGATTCAAATTCCAACTAAGTTCACGAAAAAAACCATAAAAAATGAACCTGACACTATTGATAGTGTCAGGTTCTTATCTTTTACTATATTGACTTGTATTAATTCCTCTTTGACATAGCCAATGATACGTGTCCCCGTTAATGACTAAAGGGCTGTGTTGAAGTTCTGTAATCGTTCTTGTACCTAGTGCTGTCATAATTATCTTTAAATGATTTTTAAGCTTCGTAATCTCATCGATTAAGTCTTGTAAACCATGGTTAGTTAATATTGTTAGAAAGTAGCCAGCAAAAGCAGTTACATTTGCTCCGAGCGCAATTGCCTTGGCGACATCTAAAGCATTTTGTATACCACCTGAAGCTACGATTGAAAGTTCATCACGGGTAGCTCGCACCTCGCAAATGGAAGTAGCTGTTGGAATCCCCCATTTATCAAAGTAACTTAACGTGTCTTTGCGCCTCTTATTTTCAATCTTAGAAAAGTTAGTTCCTCCGTATCCACCTACATCAATGATTTTCACACCAATATCAAACAACTGTCGAGCTGTCTCTTTACTTATACCGAAGCCAACTTCTTTAACTAACACAGGGACCTCTAATCCATGAACGATTTTTTCAATTCTATGTAACGCACTTGTAAAGTCACGATCACCTTCTGGCATAATTAACTCTTGAATAACATTTAAGTGTATTTGTAAGCCATTAGCGTCAATCATTTCAACTACTCTCTGTGCATCCTGTACCGTAGCTTCACTACCGATATTTGCGAAAACAATCCCATTCGGATTAACCTTTCTAATGATTTGAAACGATTCTTTTTCAGCTGGGTCTTTAAGTGCTGACATTCCTGAGCCAACACCCATGGCAACATTACATTCATTAGCTGCTATAGCAAGGCTTTTATTTATCTTTGTCGTTTCCTCTCCACCACCACCAGTCATGCCATTGATAAAAATAGGCGAACTTAAATTAAGTTCGCCTATTTCTGTACTAACATCAATATTGTCTAATGCTATATTTGGTAAGCTTTGGTGGACAAACTGGACATCATCGAAACCATTATTTCGTTCCTGTCCTGTTTCAAGTGCAAACAATATATGCTCTTGCTTCCTTTTTGCTCTACTCAAGTCCATCACCATTATTTAAATTCGTTTAGTTTATCACCGATGACTTCGCCTAATTGAAAGCCTGTATTTTCCTCTAAAGCTTGATAATTACTTTCTACTTCTTCTTTCACATTTTCATCTAGTTCTTTAATACTTAATGAAACTCGTTTTTCATCTTCATTAACATCTAATACCTTTACTTTAACACTTTGGTCTTCCTTCAACACTTCATGAGGTGTTCCTATATGAGAGTTTGAAATTTGAGAAATATGAACAAGCCCCTCTACTCCTGGTAATACCTCTACAAATGCACCGAATGATACTAGTCTCTTAACCGTTCCTTCAAGAATATCACCAGCTTTTAACTTATCAGAAATATTTGACCACGGGCCAGGCAAAGTTTCTTTTATTGACAGAGATATGCGTTCATTATCTCGATCAACAGCCAATATTTTCACATTAACCTCTTGACCTACTTCAACAACCTCTCCTGGCTGTTCTACTCTGTTGTGAGAGAGTTGTGAAATATGTACAAGACCATCAACTCCACCAATATCAACAAAAACTCCAAAGGTAGTTAATCTTTGGACTGTTCCCTCTAACACTTGACCTTCGTGTAAAGTATTTAGTAGTTGTTGTTTTTTCGTTTCTATTTCCTCTTCAACAACAGCTCTATGTGACAAAATAACTCTGTTTTTATCTCGATCTAACTCGACTACTTTAAATGTTAATTGCTTACCCTTGTATTCTGTGAAATCATCTACATAAAATTTTTCCACAAGAGATGCTGGAATAAATCCTCTTACGCCAATATCTACAACTAGTCCACCTTTTACAACGTCTTTTACTTCTGCTTCAATAATTTCACCAGTTTCAAATTTTTGTTGTAGGTCATCCCATGCTTGATCAGCATCAATTTCTTTTTTGGACAAAATTAATGCATCTTCTTCTACTTTCTTAACCTTTACTGTTAACATATCATCAACTGAAACTACATCACTTGCTTTTTCTACATGCAAACTAGATAGTTCACTTATTGGAATTATTCCACTTAGTTTGCTACCTTCTACATCAATATATACTTGCTTTTCTTCTACCTTTGTGATTTGTCCTTTTACTACATCGCCAACTTCAAAGGTTGTTACTTCCACTTGATTCAAATCCTCAGTCATCTCTATTTACCTCCTTAATTCCCCAACAACAGCTTTAAAAGTTCTTTTTAATAACTTCTTACAAATAAAACCTTTTGTCAAGTATTAACTTGCTTTGACATCGTAATTTTCAAGAATTTCACCAATTGCATCCATAATTACATCAGTCACTTCACTTGCTGATGCTTTTTGTTTACGCATCTCAGTAATATCAACAGGCCTCCCATAAACCACATGAAGCTTACGAAACGGTTTATAAGGTCCAATGATCGCACATGGTACTACAAGTGCATTTGATCGAAGTGCAAAGAATCCAACGCCAGCTAAACCTTTACCGAGATTTCCTTCTTTATTTCGAGTGCCTTCAGGAAATATTCCTAATACATTATCATCATTTAATATTGCTAAAGCATTCCTAATAGCGCTCCTGTCACTCATGCCACGCTTTACTGGAAAAGCATTTAAGTTGCTAATCGCTGTTTTTAATATTGGTACTCGAAAAAGTTCTTCTTTTGCCATAAAATGAATAGGTCTAGTTGAAGTAATGCCAACAACGGGTGGATCTAATACAGATATGTGGTTTGAACAAATTAATACTGACCCTTCTTTAGGGATGTTTTCTGATCCGATAATTTTTATGCGATATAACGGCTTTAATATCCCCCAAACAATATTTTTTGCTATTGTATAAAAAGACAACCTTATCAAATCCTCTCTTTAACGATATCCATAATCATATTAACAACCTCAAGGATCGAATACGATGTGGTATCTATCTCTATCGCATCAGGAGCTTTTTTCAAAGGTGCAATCTCTCGCTCGGAATCAAGTTTATCCCTTAATTCTATATCTTTCATTATTTGTTCGATGTTTGAATCGTAACCTTTATTAATATTTTCTTCATGGCGTCTTTTCGCTCTTTCTTCAACAGAGGCCAACAAAAATACTTTAACCTCAGCATCAGGAAGTACATGTGTACCGATGTCCCTTCCATCCATAACCACGCCGCCGTTTTGAGCAAATCGCTGTTGCCTAAGAACCATTTCTTCACGAACGAGTTTATGTTTAGCTACTATTGATACTTGATTGGAAATATCATCTGTACGTATTTCTTCAGTAACATTTTTCCCATTCATAAAAACAAGCTGTCCGTCTATTGATGGCTTCAATTGAATATCAGTATCTTTTAATAAATGAATTAATGCTTTTTCATCATCTAGATAAAGTTCGTTCAGTAATGCATTATAAGTAATAGTTCTATACATTGCCCCTGTATCAATATAAACATACGATAATTGCTCTGCTATAATTTTTGCAACTGTACTTTTTCCTGCGGCAGCTGGACCGTCAATCGCTATTGAAATCAGTTTTTTCATGATGCCTCCTACAACTACTTACAAAGATAAATAAAAAGCGCTCATTAATACAAGAAAATTAACATGCGGCAGATCATAAAAAAACATGAAAATCCCCTTTTCTAACATAAGCGCGGAGTAAATCTTTAATAAAATTCCCTCTATATTGTAACATACACTGACCTACTGGTCGAACGTTTCAAGCACAATTGTAAAGTTATTTTTTTGCACTCCCTCATAGTCAACTAGTTTGGATATATATGGCTTTACATCTTTGTGAGCCAATAAACTTTGAGCTATGATCAAAAAAATAACTTGAATGATGACTAACTTCATGATAATACCTTCAAATCTTTTCAATTTAAACACTCCGTTTTTAATTATTGTGTTAAAAAACAGAGTAAAATATGCATATAACATTTTTTATATGGCTGTTTTTGCATTGATTGTTGCTTTTCGTAATAAGGAATAACTGTAACCCAAGCATCCTGGTATCTTTTCTCTTTTAAAATGATATCAACTGTATAAAATTATTTATTGCGGTTCTAAATTAGTCTCAATAGCAACAAAGTTTACGAAAAGAGCATTTAATATTAACCCTCATATTATAAAAAAACTATAATTCCCTTTTCCGCATGGCAACTTGCTGTTCAAAACAATATCTAATTAGCATTTGGCGCTCAGTTTCTTTGATATCAAGAAATTCAATTGTTGCTTTATTTCTGTCATAATCATCCCCACCAATCATTCGAATGACTTTACAGGGTATTTTCAAATATTTATATTCTCCCGATTGGTAAGAAAGTACAAACCATACTGACATCTCTGTATTAGGTGAAATTTCTACATCTTGAGGCATAATTAAGGCTGCCCCACCTGCACTTAAATCACTCGTAACAGTTAAAAAAGGGGGGAAGTCACCCTGTTTAGAATGTACAGCAACATCGACAGAAGTCTCAATTCTTACAAATTGTCTTCTTTGTACTTTAACAAACTTGTCTTTTGATGGCTTTACTAACGATATCATAGGAATTCGCTGATTAGTTTTGCCGATGATATGTGTCTTAAAGGTAAAGACTTGCTGATCTTTTCTTATGTATTTAGCATTAAAGTGAGTACCTATCGTAAAAAATGTTGATTTCCCTGTCGACGTATTAATTGGATAATCAATATAGATGTATTTTGTATTCAATTCAACAATTCTACATTTATATGTATCTGTCTGTTCACCACGTGTATGAGAAAGTGTAATCGTATCCCCTACTTTCAACATCTAAACCACTCCTATGTAGGTAATCAAACCAAAAACACACTAAAATATGTTATTTTATTATTACTATTAAATCATGAAACAACGAAAAAGAACAGCATTAAAGCTGTTCGTAGATAGGTTCTGCGTTTTTTAGTTTTTCAACTTTTTCTTCGAAACCATTTTCTGCATTTATGAAGATTCGATACGTATCTGAATCGATCGTCCCTATAAACTCAAAGCACAAAACTTCCTCTCCTAAGTTATTTACAATGATCGCCTGTCTCTCTTCCATTATAATTACATCAGGGTTTATATTTTCTTTTGCCTTTTCTACTGTTAATGTTGGTTGTGGGATAGCCCTGTCCCGCTTAGCAGTTAAATAATCCCGAGCAGAAAATCCAATAATATTCCCTTTATCTAGGGCTACTTTCATATTTATTGAATCAGGATAAATCCTTACACCATCCATCTCGGTAACAAACGTAAACACACCTGTATTACCATATTGAGCACTCTCAAAAAGCTGCTGGTTTTCAAACTTGTTCTTTTTTAAAAATGTAGCTGCTTTATTAGCTGCATCATTTAGGCTTACTTGTTGTTCTTTAATCTCTCGGTCCTGAATTACCCAAATAGGGTAGCCCCCTTTTTTAGTTATGTCCATATACGTATTAGCTTTACTTTTGTTATCTTGGATTGTTAAGCTATAAAAATCATAGTTTGAACCGTCAGCATTTTCACTAATATTTATTTTCTCATCTCCCTTTAAACCAAGAAAGTTGATTGCAATTCTTTGAGCTTTTGCTTCATCAATCTTTTCACCTTTTATTTGCTCTAACCCTTCATTTTTCATATCTAAACTCGTAAATGTTGGCCCCATATTTGTTTCCGAATAGCCTTCGACGTTTTTTTCTACTGTCTTAAACCCATCTATAATCGTATTATCCATTTGCTCGTCGCCAGTAGATAATGCTAATTCAACATCCATCCATCGCAAGTTATTTTCTAACACTAGATATTGTACTTTCCTAAGCTCACTTTGAATTTCAGCAGCATTTCCATATAACGTTTTTAATGTCTCATATTCGTCCTTTGATAATGGCTGATTATTTAAATCTCTAATCGCAGTTCGATAGCTAAATTCACCAATCTTTGATAAAAATTCTTCCGTTTTATTAAAAGGTAATAACGTCAAAGGTAATTGCCCTACATCAGAATGTGCTTCTGATGTAATTCTCCATACTTCCGCTAGTGCAGGAGAAAGCGATAATGGAGAATTCATAGCTAATGTAGTTCCTATCTTATCTTGTAGCAAATCAAGTTGATAAGTTAAGTCATGAAATGCGCGTTGATAATTATTTTCTGCCTGAATTAAAATTGCGTTTTTTTCTCTATGTTCCTGATACCCCCAGTACGATACACTCGCTACACCTAATGTTAAAATTCCTATTATTATTCCTCTAATCAAAATATCCCGCCTCTCTATTTACAAAATACATGTTTACCAATTTTTTTGATTTGTGGACGGGTCCAAATCCATTCACTTGTTGCTGTATCTGGATTAAAATAATAAAGTGCATTTTCTGAAGGATCCCATCCATTTATTGCATCTAAAACGGCTTCTTTCGCTTTCTCATTTGGTGTTAACCAAATTTGACCGTCAGCAACTGCTGTAAATGCTCTAGGTTCAAAAATGACACCTGAGACCGTATTTGGAAAGGAGCTGCTTTCTACTCGATTTAAAATGACTGCGGCCACTGCGACTTGCCCGATATATTCTTCTCCTCGAGATTCTCCATACACGGCATTCGCCATAAGTTGAATATCATTTTGTGAGTAACCGCTTGGCATATTCATTGCTGTTGACTTTTTAGGTGCCGTTCCTTTTTGCGATTTCTTCGCTGGTTTAGACTCTTTCTCCTGCTTTTTTTGTTTTACTTGTTTTTCTAAATCGACGTTACCATAATGAGTAAAATGATTACCTTTATTAATTTGTTCATAAACAAAATCTTTATTAAATTTTGAGGCATTAGCTAACTTATCTTTTGTACTAGGTCCTGCTATACCATCGACTAGTAATCCAAATTCAGATTGAAATTCACGTACAGCCCAATATGTGCCCCATCCAAAAACTCCATCTATTTTCCCTTTAAAAAAACCTATAAATTGTAAGCGAGATTGCAATTCTATAACGTCGTCACCGACAGCACCTTTTTGTATAACCTGATTACTAAAAGCATTTGTGACGATCGGTGAAGAGTTTGTAAGCATGAGACAAGTAAATGTTAGGGAAAGTAAAAATACTTTCTTACATAATTTTTTGTACATTCTGTTAACCTCCAACTCTTTTCACATACTACAATTTCCACTATTAGATTTCCGTAGACATAGAATTTTTATTCAGAGTCGTTTTGCTTAGGTTGTCGTTATATGCAGATTTAACAAATAGAAACTAGCTTTCATGGCATCTTGTCTTCTTAAAAACGATATAATGAGGTTGTTCTTGTCTAAGAAATATATCGATATATTAATGAAATGAGTTGAACGCAATAAATTTTTCCTATTAAAATTCGTTTTCATTTTTTGGGTAAAAAGTACTATGTAGGAATAGTTCAGCATGAGCTGCATGATAGCTGCTCATTATTGTATAGTTAGAAAAAGAAAAGGTTCTTCTTCATAAACTTTATGACTTCTTTCACTTATATTGAGGAACTGATGTGTATTAGATGATTTTATAGCCTTTAGAGAAGAAAAGTTGAATTTCTGTGTTTAGCTCTTATTACGAAAAGCTACAATAATTCTAAAATGCTAAATAAAAAGATCGCCTCTATAGCTAGAGACAATCATTAAGAAACCCGCACAAGTATGCTTGAACATAGTGAATCAACTATGAGGAGTATAATATCATTTACACCCTGTATCTAATATATATGTTTGATAGCACGTGCTTTTTTTACTTTGCGTAAACCTAACCACCAGAGGAATATCATAAAAGGGATGATAAATAAAATCCATTTTTCTTGTACTAATTGTTGTGCTAATAAAATGATATAATCGTATAATCCATGTAGCATAAATGGGGTGAACAGAGACAGGATTAACCATTTACTTTTACTCGCTTCTTCGGAAAAACGTGCCTTACCTAAATAATACCCCATTACAACCCCTAGTAATGCATGACTTGAGACAGGTAGCATCGCTCTCATAATTGCTGTCTCTACTCCTTGTGCAAATAAATATAATATATTTTCGACAGTTGCAAACCCTAATGAAACACTTACACCGTAAACAATTCCATCATAAACCTCATCGAATTCTACATGTTGATATACTGTATAAAATAATATGAACCATTTAATAAATTCCTCAAGTAAGCCTGTTACGAGAAATGAATTAATGAAATTTGAGCTAATATTATATTCTTCATGAATTACATATTGAATAAACATTATAGGAAAAACTAAGATTGCGCCAAAAATAAAAGATCGTACAACCATAGATATAGGCTCAACCTCATAATCGTCCTTTAAATAAAAATAACATAACAAAGCTAGGCCAGGAGCAATACCTGCGGAAACAACCGCTATCATCATCTGTCCTCTTTTCTTTTTAAATGTTAAATGTATCGTACCATGATAAACTATATTTGAAAATAACATCCATATACATTTTCATCTGTTAACTGGAAAAAAATGAAAAATATTATTTTCCTCTTGGGGTGATTTAATTACAGGATAGTAAAGGTTAGACTTATAAAGTATTGCAATATTTTTATCATTAAAAGGGAGTGTATTTAAGTGAAAAAGATATTAATTATACATACTGGTGGCACCATTTCTATGAAAGAGGATGAAAAAACAGGCAATGTTGCTCCTGATGAAGTAAACCCATTGCATGATAGCACACCGTCTTTATCTGATATCGCACAGGTACAGGTTATAGAACTATTTCACCTTCCTTCACCTCATATCACGCCTATTGAAATGCTACAGCTTAAACAACAAATTGAAGAGAAAGTAGTCAGTGACTGTATTGAAGGCGTAGTAGTCACACATGGAACTGACACATTAGAAGAAACTGCTTATTTTCTTGATTTAACTATCCAAGTAGACGTACCAATTGTCATTACTGGTGCAATGAGGTCAAGTAACGAAATTGGTGCAGATGGTTTATATAATTTAATTTCATCAGTTAAAGTTGCATCAAGTGAAGATGCTAGAGGGAAAGGTGTGTTAGTCGTTCTGAATGATGAAATCCATACTGCCAAAAATGTTACAAAGACACATACTAGCAATATTGCGACCTTCCAAAGTCCACAATATGGTCCAATTGGCATCGTTACGAAAAGGGGGGTGTTTTTCCACCACATTCCTTCCAGCCGAGATAAATTTTCTATCAAAAGCATTCAGAAGAACGTTGTATTATTAAAAGCGTATGCAGGTATGGATGATTCAATATTTAACGCAATTAAATCAATTCAACTTGATGGTTTAGTTATTGAAGCATTAGGTCAAGGTAATCTTCCCCCTAACACTGTAGGTAAACTACAAGAGCTTATTGAAGATAACATACCAATCGTGTTAGTTTCTCGCTGTTTCAATGGGATTGTACAAGATATTTATGGATATAAAGGTGGTGGGAAAGAATTAAAGAATCTTGGTATTATCTTTTCTAATGGACTAAATGGCCAAAAGGCAAGAATTAAATTGATGATCGCTTTAGAAGTCACTCACAATCACGAACAAATTAACAAATTTTTTTCATAAATTTAATTGCCTATGCCATTAAAGCTAAATAATTTTTAATAATGCAATTATTCGATAGTCTACAAGAGAGCCTTTGACACGTATAACCACGCAGATCGTTTCTTCTATAAAACAATGGCTTTCGTAAAAAGATTAACATACATAAGAAAATCAGGTGGAATAGACTCTCCACCTGATTAAAGAAACTAATAAACTTAACCTTGTCTCTTTTTTTCAAGATATGTTGCAATTTGTTCTCCATGAAAACGTCCATTTTCTATAAATATTTCATTTGCGTTATTTCCAGCTGCTATGACACCTGCTACAAAAACACTTGGCACATTTGTTTCCATCGTGTCTTGATGAAAAACAGGTCGTCCAGTTTTCACATCTATATCTATTCCGATATTTTTCAAAAATGTATGATCTGGATGATACCCTGTCATCGCAAATACAAAATCATTTTTTACACATTTTTCCTCATTATTAACATGATAAAATACTTTTTCTTCAGTAATTTGTGTAACGTGAGCTCCAAATTCCATCCTAATAACACCATCTCGAATTAAGCCATCGAATTCTGGCAATATCCATGGCTTAATACTATTTGAGTATTCATTACCTCTATACAACACTGTCACTCTTGCGCCAGCTTTTACAAGCTCAAGCGAGGCATCCACCGCAGAATTCTTGCCTCCAACAACTACAACATCTGTGTCAAAGTAGGGGTGTGCCTCTTTAAAATAATGATGTACTTTTTCTAGTTCTTCACCTGGTACGTTCATGAAATTCGGATGGTCATAATATCCTGTTGCAATGATCACATCTTTTGTTTCATATGTTTGATTAGAAGTAACTACTTCTATAACTCCACGGTTACTTTTTGAAATTTTAGCTACTTTTTCAAATGTATTCACTCGTAAATTTTTTCTAATGACTACTTCTCGATAATAAGCTAATGCTTGGTTTCTAACTGGCTTACGGTTTTCTGTTATAAAAGGTACATCTCCTATCTCTAACCTTTCACTAGAACTAAAAAAGGTTTGGTGTGTAGGATAATGATAAATTGCATTAACGATATTGCCTTTTTCAATTATAAGTGGGGAAAAACCTTTTGATTGTAACGATATAGCTGCTGCCAAACCACAAGGTCCACCACCTACAATTATTACGTCTTCCTTTTGCATGATATTTCACTCCTTGCTGAATATATACGAATACTCAACCTCCTTGCCATTAGCTCTGGAGGTACAGTTTATGAAGTACGTTATTCAGTTTATATGTCGTTAGTTCTTAAAGGGATAGATGATTTAACTAGACAACTCGAGATGCTTAAGATCTGTATTAGCATCTCATATTCAAAAAGCAAATCCCCTATCAAAATGATAGGGGATTTTATAATTACATGCAACGATATTTATACTAACGTTATTAATTATACATATTTTACAATTTTGATTGATCTTAAATCCAACCACGAAAACGAGATGCTTCCGCCATTTTACGAACGCCAACCATATATGCAGCTAGCCTCATATCGACTCTGCGCGTTTTTGATGTTTCATAAATATTATTAAATGATTTCACTATTACTTTCTCAAGCTTTTCTTCTACTTCCTCTTCTGTCCAATAGTAACCTTGATTATTTTGTACCCATTCAAAATACGATACTGTAACACCACCTGCACTTGCTAATACGTCAGGAACAAGTAGTATATCACGTTTTGATAATATTTCAGTCGCCTCAATTGTCGTAGGACCATTAGCAGCTTCAACAACAATACTAGCTTTAATATTATGAGCGTTATGCTCAGTAATCTGATTTTCAATTGCAGCTGGTACTAATATATCACAATCAAGTTCCAATAATTCTTTATTCGTAATTGTATTATTAAATAGCTTCGTTACTGTACCGAAACTGTCTCTTCTGTCAAGTAAGTAATCAATATCTAAGCCATCTGGATCATAAAGAGCGCCATATGCATCTGAAATACCTACAATTTTTGCGCCTGCATCATTCATAAACTTTGATAAATAGCTTCCTGCATTACCAAACCCTTGAACAACTACTCGGGCACCTTCAATATCAATACCTTTTTTGTTAGCGGCTTCACGTATACAGATTGTAACCCCTTTAGCTGTTGCAGATTCACGACCGTGTGAACCTCCTAAAACTAAAGGCTTTCCAGTAATAAATCCTGGTGAGTTAAATTCATCTATACGGCTATATTCATCCATCATCCAAGCCATGATTTGTGAATTCGTAAATACATCAGGTGCTGGTATATCTTTTGTAGGTCCGACAATTTGACTAATGGCACGTACATACCCTCTACTTAATCGTTCTAATTCTCGAAAAGACATATCTCGAGGATCACAAACGATACCTCCTTTGCCTCCACCATAAGGTAAATCAACAATACCACACTTCAAGCTCATCCAAATTGACAGCGCTTTAACTTCTTTTTCAGTTACATTTGGATGAAATCGAATACCTCCTTTGGTTGGTCCGACCGCATCATTATGTTGTGCTCGATAACCAGTAAAAATTTTAACCGACCCATCATCCATTCTAACCGGAATTTTCACTGTCATCATACGAATTGGTTCTTTTAATAGCTCATAAACTTCTTCAGGATATCCTAACTTATCTAAAGCTTTATGTATTACTGTCTGTGTTGATTTTAGGACATCTAGTTTGTCTTCTTTACCATGCTCACCAGCGGTGTTATTATCGGCTACCATTGATAAACCTCCTAGAAAAAAATCACTTATAGAGGATGTCAAAAAACCGGAAAAAGGCTTTTCAAATATACTTCACAGCATACTGATTCAACGGTTGTCAAATGACATGGCAATTATTATGTGCCTACCTCAGTTTCATTTCCGTTCTTTTTATCCCTTATTTGCAACAACACTTTTTAAAGGTTAGTGTCCACCTTTCATGACATAGTATACACCTTCTTACATAGAATGCAAGATGAAAAAAACAAGTTTCTTAATTTTTATACCCAAAAATGTAATCGGTTTCATTTTTATTTTTCCACAAGAAAAAGCCTTTTTATTTAACAAAATAAAAAGGACTTTTACTTTTTGATAAAATACTCATAAAGTTGCTGTATGGCATTTTCATCCATAAGCAACTTACCATATTCATGAACACGATGTGTAGTAATCGTTGCAGGATTTCCATACTCTGCTACTACTGCGATAAAATGCTCTTTATACAAGTCAATTTTTCCATCAAAGTGAATATAAAAACGATTATTATATGAGTATAACTTTCCGTCGGTAATGTTTAACAAAAATAGTCGACCCGCTAACTGAATAACATCTTCAAATGATGAAAACTCATAAAATAAATCATCACTTTCATCTAAAGTAACCTTCATTTCGATGTAGTCATCCAAAAATTCTTCATCTACATCCACATCTGCATGATCTTTCGTTACAATAACGACCATTCCTTGAGCTGGTATGGAGAATATTTCAACTGCTATTGATCCATTTGCTTCAAAACCCAGCTCTTCACTTGCTTCATCAATCATGTCACGGAATAATTGCTGGACTTTTATAGAATCCTGCCATAGATCATCTTTTGTCAAACCACGATCGACTAAATCATCAAATGTTAGGAAAATTTTAATCTTATTGTAGTTCAAACGCTCGAGTCTCATAATCAGCTCTCCCCACCTACACATCCTCAAGTTTCTTATAGTTTATGTTCAATCGAACAAAAGGTTCTTAGATTTAATTATCAGTTTACAATGTTTTGTATAATAAATACAAGCATTTTGTCGTTAATTAAGCAAGTTTCTTCCTCATGATTGAATATAATGCCTACCGTTCATTAATCACATTTTTTCAACGTTATAAGATGTGTTTCAGAAGGAGCTCCTAGCCTAAGAGGTAAACCTGTTGTTCCATATCCATTACTAACGAGTATATTAGTTGAATCAACCTTTCTTAAATTGCCTTTTTCATAAAGGCCCCATTTAAGAAAACGTATTTGTCCCCCATGAGTATGTCCACTCAAAATCAGCTTAATGTCATCTTCAATAGTTATTTTTTGGATAATCTTTGGGTTATGACTAATCAAAATTTTAAACCCGTCTTGGTCAGCGTCTAATAGTGCAAGATCAACTCGATCGCGCATATGTGTCATGTCATCGACACCAATCATAATAATCTTCTCACCTTGTGCTGACTCTAAGGTCTCCGCTGTATTGTCTAGTATTTTCACTCCGTAATCAAGGAGTAATGCATCTAATTGGTGATAATCAACTTCATAATCATTATTTCCCCATACGAAATAAATCGGTCCGACTTCCTTTAATTTCTGAAGATTAGCCTTTACTCTAGAAAAAGGAACTCCTTTCTCCATTAAGTCCCCACCTATAACTATACAATCAACTTCCCCTTTGACTTTGTTAATAATCTCGTCATCAATATTTCTACGATGAATATCTGAAATAAAAAACATCTTAAATGAATCGATGCTATCAGGAAAGGTGCTGAACTCAAGAGTAATTTCTCTCACATTGTTTTGAAACGCCTCATAAAACATATAGCTAATTAAAAATCCAAATATAATTATTGTGATAACAAAAAAAATCATGTTTCCTCCCTAACGATTTAGCTCAATAACTGAGTTCCTCTTCAAGTCTATTGAGATCATACCATAAATCACAGCAAAGGATAAATAAATTAATGATTGCCAGTACCCCATATTAAATAACAAGTAAAAGCTAGGTAAAATCCCGTAGGATAAAGCAATATCAAGAAAAGAAACTTTATTTTTTTTGAAGATTAAATAAGTTTGTTCAATAGCACTTCTAATTAAAAAGGCATTACAAATAAAACCTACGAAAAAGCAGACCATTGCAGCAATGAATTTCAACGGATCAAATATAAGATTGTTTAAAATTCCTGACAAAGTCACTGGAGATTCAATTGGAATCCAACGAATAAAGACATAGCCACATAAAAAACCGGTAAATAAACTAATTATTTTCATTAACATAAAAAAAACCCCCATACTACATTTATGTATGGAAGGATTAAATCATGAACAAAGAAAGGCTTAGTCTTCGTATATATCTAGAACGCGAAAACCAGATTGCTCTAACTTCGCAACAAATTTATCAATATTGTCCTTTTTTTCAATTTTCATGACAATTCTTCGAACTAACTTATCTGTCTCGTCAAAAGTGACCAAAGAAATAATGTGCTCATGGAAACTCCTTGCTATTTCTGCTAACCTAGCTATTCTTCCTTCAGTTTCTACAGATGAAAATGCAATTCTAACACCTGGTTTTTGCATACCAAAAGCACTTTGGAACTGTTTCAACACATCATAACGAGTCACAATACCTAAAAATGTTTTATCTTCGTCCACAACTGCTAGCAAAGGAAAATCTTTTAACTGGATTAGCGTCTTTTCAAAAACCTCTTCACCTTCTAGGTATGTATCCTGGTGAGTAGCTAATTCACTTGCTGTCGTTTTCGATAAAAACTCTTCTTTGCTATACGTTGATTGAAAGTAACTTTCATATATTTGATATCGGGTTAAGGTACCAACATAACTTTCGTTCATTACGATAGGTAGTGCATCAATCTGATGATCATTTAATTTCTTCAAAGCTGTTTGGATAGACTCATCATGAGCTACCGATATACACTTACTTTTTGGGATAAGTAGGCTCTTTACAAACATGAAAAAACACCTCTATTCTATAATATCTCTATAATATATTATACTACAAAGAAAATAGTTTTCCTGCTATAAGTATATGTTTTTTTATTCTGTGGGCATGAAACCTTAAAATAAAACATAAAAATGGAATGATACTTTGAAAAAGAATTTAAACAAGGAGGTTTTCAATGGTTACTTTTAGAAAATCATATCATCCGTATATTAGCCCACATGACCCGTGTAACCCCATATACGAAAAATATTTCGTTACCCCACCTAATCTATATATAACATTCCAACCAAACCGGCTACCACAATATACAGCAAAAGAAGCATTAAGAAAAGGGACATTATGGCCTATCTTTTATGATCCATATTATGGCCCAAATGAGGTAGAAGAGCGGGGAGAATCACAATGAAAAAACAATTACCCGAACAATTTTACTCACTGATGGAGGAACTTCAGTCGATAGATTTTGTGCTCCTTGAGTTATCTTTGTACTTAGATACACACCCTGGTGACTATGAAGCAATTCAACAATTCAATCATTATGTAACAAAAAAACATCAAGTAACAAAACAACTTGAGCCTATTTACGGTCCTTTGCAACAATATGGAAATAGCTATGCTGGCTACCCATGGAATTGGAACGAATCTCCTTGGCCATGGCAAATATAACAAATGACATAAGTAAAAAGGAGTGTGTTCTTAAGATATGTGGATATATGAAAAAAAACTACAATATCCTGTAAAGGTTAGTACATGTAACCCAGTACTAGCAAAGTACCTCATTGAGCAATACGGTGGTGCAGATGGAGAACTCGCAGCTGCACTAAGGTATCTCAATCAAAGGTATACGATTCCTGATAAAGTTATCGGGTTATTAACTGATATAGGTACTGAAGAATTTGCTCCTATTTGTTATCAGTAAAATTATACTCCTCATGCATAAACCTTCTATTATATACTTTCTGTTATAAACATATCTCCATTAAACTACTTCCCCTACTTGTTTCATGTGCTGAATTCCAATCTCTAAAAAATCCAAGCAACTAATATCAGGATGCCAATAGCTTTAAAAGCATCCTTTTCTTCTTTATTGAAAAACGCGTCAACAACTTCATAAGTGTTTGTACCTCTAACCTTCCTAAGTTTAAACGAGCGTGATTTTAATTCCTCCGTTTGTATTTCTGACCCTTCCTGTTCCGACAGGAATCTGCCTAATTCGTCTCGAGTTCGTTTGCTCGATCTTCGTTTTCGCTTCAGCTGTTCGTTCAACAGTTTTGTTAAGATTGCTTTCTCTTCGTTCGTCAACATAGACGTCCTCACTCCCCCTCTCTTCTTTTTTTATATCCCGTACCATCCACAATTGGTTAAAATCCTGCTCCCAAATGGGCGAGGGAGGAGGGACGTCTGGCTTAAGGTGATCTTTAATGATGTTCTTGAACGTATGGGAATATGCTGAAGTGAATAAGGCAAGCCTAATGATTTGATTACGGTCAAGGTCAGTAGCTTGAAAAAGGGCATCTACATAGTAGCGAAACGTATCATCGTATCTAACAGTAGGTCTATACATCAGTGGTACACCCTTTTGTTATGTAGACGTCCCTCCCTTTTCATAAGGACGTCCTCACTCCCTGGTTGATTTAAAGACATTTCTAATACCATTTTGCATTACCTCCTTGTTTAAGACGTCTTTTTGACATCTTATTACAGTGTACGAGGTGGTGCTTGTCCAATATGTCTCTTTTTTTCTATAGGTCTAAAAACGGACTTTTTTGACAACACTGTAATCTAGAGGTGATCTTAAAATGTTTGGGCTAGGAAAAAAAAGAACTAAATTCGGAAAATGGATAGATAAGAGAAAAATTAAGCAAATTGATATTGAGAAAAATGCGAGGTTAGGAAGGGCTACAATATCGAACATGTGTAATAATCCTGATTACGTACCTAGAATTTCTACGTGGGTAAAAATTGAAAGAGCTTTGAAAAAGATGGGATTTAATGTAAGAAGAGATGATTTTTTTGATGTGTAAAAAGGAACTGTATGGACAGTCCCTTTATTTCTTTTGTGAACACAACTCAACTTGTGTTTACAATTCATAAAAAATATTAATATTAAACGATAACAAATTACAGTGTTTTTTTAAAAAAGAAAATCTTCCTCATCATTTTGAGGATATAGACTATAATTTTCATTTATTCTTTTCCATGCAGGAAGATATTCATCAGTCCTATCACATCTGTGTTCTTTATGGCGCCAGTTCTCACAACCATAAAATCCAACTTGGTTTTTCCCATTAAACCTTAGATACATTTTCCCCCCACACGATTCACATTTTATCTCTCTTTGTGGTATAAACTCACTACTAAGAAATTGGTTAACTCCAATTACTATAACAGTAACTTTTTCAGCTCCAGCATCGTATAACTGTCTTGCACATTCAAAAGATGTGGCTCCAGTTGTAAATACGTCATCAATAATTATTATATTTTTCCCATATACATTCTTTGTGACTTGAAATTTATTTTTAACATTTTCAAATCTCTGTTCAGAATTTAATAATTTGTGAGTGTTATAGTCTTTTGGGCATATTAACGCATCACTTAAATCTTCTAAAGAATTTTTTTCAGCTAGTACTTTTACAATGTTTTTTTGTCTATCAATATTCGAAGGACGATTAGGTACTCTAGTAATACCATGAATCTTCGTTGATTCTATCTCCCTCTTTATAATAGCATTATAAATTTCTGTAAATAATTTATTTTGTGATGTATCTTTTTTACTTTTTTTAATTCTATGTGATAATTGATGAATATTAAAGCATTCATGACCAGGTTGAAAATATCTACCTGCAGCAATTACATCAAACCTTGTATCCTCTCTTTCATAACCAAAAGCAAATGTAATTCCTGACCCACTCAAATTTTTAGTTTTATTCCCTTTTTCAACGAATGTAAGACAAATTTCCGAAAAAAAACCCCAAGTTAACTGATCTTTAATATCCTTTACATTTTCGACCTTTAAATCTGGAAATTTACCTACATCTTCGAAATCTACTTTGTTTGAACTTATTAATAAAGTGCCGATAGGTAATGATAGTGTCTGTTTGATTTTTTCTTTATCTTTTGATATAAAGATAGTTTCGCAAGAAGGAACCTTCGTTAGGTTGACAATTTGTTGAAGAAGGTTTTTATAACCAAATAACAGTTCCATCGTGCCTTCTTTGATCTGCAGATCGTAACTAGAAACATAACTTGGCGTTTCTTGATCATACGGAATTAGGTACACAATCGATAAATGGCCAAAATCATTTTTTATTATCTCTATTTCCGTATTTGAGAACTGGGATGTGTGTAGAATAAAGCAATTAATATCATTATTCTTTATGAACAATGTCTATTGATCCTTCAGTAATATTCGCAGGCGCATGTTTTTCTTCCTTAAAACCTGGAAGTAATTCGCTATGATTATCAGCTAATATAACTAATAATTCTTCTATTTTTGAAAATTTATAAGCACCTTTGCGTTGGATAAATTTCTTTGGCCACTTCAGTTCATCATTATCAATAGCGCTCTGAGGTATAAATACCATTCTTCCTTGCTTTAAAGCATAATCTGCTTGAATTAAAGAACCACTTGTTTCACCTGCTTCAATTATTACTGTTGCTAAAGAGATCCCACTCATTACTGCATTTCGCATTGGAAAGTTCCATCTTTGAACATTCATCGAAGGAGCAAACTGACTTATTACAAGGTTATTTTCCTCAATCTCTTTCTGTAGCTCTTTATTTTCTTTGGGATATACTTTTGTTAATGGAGTACCTATAACAGCAATCGTAGGGTTCCCCAAACGGATTGCTCCATTGTGGGCTGCTGTGTCAATCCCTTTTGCTAACCCAGAAGCAACAACAATTCTATTCGCACCAAATTTTTCAGCAAGGACGTTTGCCCTTATCTCTCCAGATTCAGATGGATTTCTAGTACCGACAATTGAAATTGCATTAAATTTCAATAGGTTGGGGTTTCCTCTCATAAATAAGAATACTGGAGCTTGATCAGTTTTTGCTAATAATGACGGATATAACTCTGTGCCAACCTTCACTATAAAGTCATCTTTTTCTAATTTTTCAAAACCTTTTTTTACTTTATAACTTTCTAAAAGAATTTCCCTTTCTTCAAAACCGGTAATTTCTGATATTTCCTCTACAACTTCTGAAGTAGGAAGAGTTAGATCGGCCTGTGATATTAAATGATGGTAAATGGGGTCACATTTTTTATTTTTACCTTTAAACAGTGCTAGTAGTGTAAAATAATTAATCGCATCATTTATAGTTTCAGTACTATTTACTCCCCCTTCATCATTCGCAACGGAACGACCCGCACCATAACTCTTCTCAATCTCAAATTTTCTTTCATATAGTTCTGGCTTTAGAAACAGTGAGCTTGATTTTGTGGTTTTAATTGGGGTAATTTTCCCTGATTGTATTAGTTGATGAAGCCTTTGCGAACTGATCCCTAAATATTCTCTTGCTTCGTTAGTTAGTAAAATCTCTTTTGACAAAAATGCCTTCAACTCTTCAATATCTTTAAATTGGAGCATAAAATTCCCTCCCTATAAAAATAATATCAAAACTATTGATAATCATCAAGATGATAATTATCAATATTTAGTATAGGCATTTTCATCTATTTTATATACTAATTTGTACTTTTTTATCCTAGGATTACAATCGGAAGAAGTTTGATTCATGTTTTTTCCCTTTAATTATGACTGAAAATACTATAAATTTATTATCTAGAAAGCTAAAGTATTCAAAGAAATTATGACATTTTGTACTATATGTGTTACCTTGGGATTCAGTAATTGACCTTAAGTGAAGTCAAAAAAGGACTTTATTTAGTCTTTAGTCACCGTATTAATCATTAACTCTAATAAAGCCGACACCATTTTCAGATGCCAGCTTCTATTAGTTGTTATTTAGCAAAAACGTCTGCTTTGAAATCATTTGTTGTAACAATTTCTTTAATAAAGTTAAACTTCGATATCAAATCAATTTCTGAAATCGTTTCAATAACCTCTCTCTTTGGTTTAGAAGCTAACTTACTGTATAGAATATCAACACCAACAACTTTCTTTATTGCCTTTGCCTTTACTTCTTTAAGTTCTTGAGTAAGCTGACGTTTAACAGCTTTAAAGAAATTCATTTTACAATCTGTCAGATAATTTAATTGTCCAGTACGTTGATTGTCCTTAAAGCTAAATGTATCAATAGTTAGAGTTGCGAATAAATCGGTCATAAATTTTATTATATACTCATTGACCTCTTTTTCAGTAAACTTATCCTGTTTATACAAGGCATCACCTAACACTTTTATGATATCAGACACATAATGAAGAGGAACTGCTAAGCCGTTATACTTTGAATATATATTATTGTCCAAATCAATACGGACCTCATCATTAGGTTTATTGGATAAAAACTCAATTGCATCTGCATATTCATCATGTATAAAATAAAATTCTCGACCAGAAGCTACAGGTTCGCTTTTACCTAAATCAAGGAGACATCTTTTGCTATACTTATCTCCAAGATCTATATAGATATCAACTGTAAAATTAACATTTAAAAATTTCTGTAGAGCATATTGATAATACGCTTTTTTAGAGGGTCTGCTGTTAACCTTTTCTATTTTGGACTCTAACATTTTAATTAAATAATGAGAGGCTACTTTTCTATGCCCACCATCTCTTATGCTCAAAATATTTTCCGCTATCGGTATTTTAATTGTTTTACCATCTTCTGAGACAATGTCTTCCTCTGAAAAACCGTGATCTTGAAGGTTAAGGTTCACTACAAAACTTGATTGAAATGGAACTTCATGAGTCTCTTCGTTGTCTTTAGTCAGGGTATTAAAGTAATCCTTAGCAATTTTTTGAGCTCTCTTATCCTTTACTGTACGTTGTGCTGTCCGGTTTGAAAATAGATGTAGTTTCTCATCATTTAATGTTCTATAATCCATAATAGTCGTATATTTATTGCCATATGCTGTTGGAGAACCAATGCATGGTAAAGATAAAAATTGTTGCTCGTTTTCTTTTCCTCCAATATTACTTTGTTCTGAAATATCATTAATCATATGTTGATCCCTCCATGATGTTTAATTATGATTGTTAATCAACTATATTTTTCAATTTCTTCAGCTACTTTAACAGCATCTGCATTGTTATAACAGATAAATAAAACACTTTCATGTTTTTCGAGATTCTCTTTTACACGATATAAATGATCTGTTGAATCAATCCACTCACGCATTTGCACCTTTTCTGCTTTCATTGCAAGTGTAAAGGTGTCTTTAAAGTGGACAATGCTATGTCTTGTTTTCGGAGCTTGATTCATATTGCTAACAATATCAAAACGTCCCAAATCTTCATCCTTTAAAGTAGGTGGAAGAGTGTTATATTTCTTTAAGTAATCTTCTCGTTGCTTCCTTTCTTCTTCTTCTTTCAATCGTTGTATTTCAGCCTGTCTAAGTCTTTCTCTCTCTTTTTCCTGTTTTCTTTTTATTGCCTCCAATCTATCCCGTTCTTCTTTTTCTTTTCTTTCAGCTTCGACTTTTTGTAATCTTTGTTGCCTCTCTAATTCTTCTTGTTTTTGTATAATCTTTTTACGATCTTCTTCAGCTTGAGCTTGTTTCATTTTTTCCAATAGTATTTCTCGTTTTTTTTGGGCTTCTTCTTCCCGTTTTTTGCGTTCAATCTCTTGCTTTTCAAATAATTCTTCTCGTTCTTTTCTTTCTAACTCAAGCTTTTTAATAAGTTCTTCTTCTCGCTTTCTTGCTTCTTCTCGCTCACGTTGTTTAATCTCTTCTAGTCTTTTTTCAGTTAAATAATTCTGATATTCTGTATTTAATTTATTTATTGCTGTGTTAACATTGGCATTTCCTAATTCATTCACAAGTCGGTATTGCCATTCCTTAGGTAAAGTTGAAATTGTAAGATAAGACTCCTTAGTAATTCTTGCTTTTTTAGTGAGTTCTATTTTCCTTAAGAAACGAATTACTTTATTATCTAGCTTAAACACAACCAGCTTATAATCTAGGTAATCTCTTTTATCAACTTTTAACTTATGAATTATTGGTTGATAGACGTTTTCATCTTCTAGGTAAATTTTCACTTCCTCAGAATTAGCACTATTAAGCTTTTTAATTTCCTTTACCATTAACGAGACTTTTCTAATAACTTGTTCTGCTCTTTCGGTAAAAGTTAATGTTTGTCTAACAAGATTTTCATCAATTTGTTCTATATCATTTTTATCCGAATCCTCTTCGACCAATATTGCAGGAATATTATTATATCCCATTCGGACTAATGCAGTTAATCTATGTAAACCAGATACTAAAGTACCATTTTCAGTTAAGGTGATTGGACTCATCAACCCTACTTCCTCTATACTATTTCGTAGTTGATCTACTACATCTTCATTTAAATCCTGATAACGATTTCTCATTATCTTAATATCATTGACTGGAAATTCAGTTATTTGTGGTGCTCCCATATAAAAACCTCCTTAACTCATTTAGGTTTGTTGACCAATTATTTTTTTCAATAATCTGAATTGCATCTTCCACATTTAATTGTCCTGATTTTACTTGGTTAATTATTATTTTTACTTTCTTTGTACAGAGTGGGCATTTGTTTTTTCTATATCCATACATATAAGATCTTGGAATTATTCTGAAAATAGTTTGACAAGTGTTATGTTTAACAGTAACAAATTGTTTCATATTCACGTACTCATCTAAGGGTGTTAAATTATCTGTTGTTAACTTTTGATAGAAATTTTCTGCTGCTGTTTTGGAATCCTTTTTACGACACCTACTACAATCTCTGTACCCACTATATAGTTTTTTAGGGATTTTCCATGACTCTTTATCACAGACAGTACATCTTACTAATACATAAGTGTTTGAATTAACATACTCTGTTAAGGCTTCAAATTTGGAGTTGTTTATAAATAAGTTCCATCTTTTTTTACTTTCTTCTTTTTTACAAACAGGACAATTAATCTTTTTATAAACAAAATTCCTAGTGATTGTTCTCCATTTATGACCGTTAGGGCATAATAACAAAATTTTTGTACTGTAATTTTTATATGGCTCTAACGCCCTATAGCCTCGGCTTTCACACTCCTTATAAAAATTTTCTTTTGCTTTTATACTTCTTTTATTTTCTTTAATATTTAACTCAATTGTACTTTCCCTCCTTTATAAGAAATAATTAACTATTTTTAGTATGCATTTTAAAAAAAGATCTCATACACTTTTTCTAGAAAAGAATTTGTGTACGAGATCTTTTTATTTAGAATCACCACTTACCAGCCTTCTTATATAATTCCATCAAACTAACCCAAATGAAAACAGAGCATACTGAAAACAGAGTTTCAAGATACATACTATGTAACATATATACAAATGATGTTATCGTTTTCCAAGTAATCATAGCTAATATTAAAGATTTTAATAATAGAAGGTACATCTTTTATATCCCTCTTTATTGAATTAAATGCTTTAATCTTCTATTTTACATAACCAATAAATATTTATGCATGTTTAATCAACTTTTTGCATTGTATCTTGTAAGTTGGTCCCACATCTCATAATTTAATAAAATAAAAAGCTCCAATTTTTCATTTTTGAAGAATTGGAACTAATCGACACACTAATCATTGAGTTTCTATTTTGTTAATGGCACTACTATAAGAGCATAACAATAATCAATAACACAAATATTTATGTGAACCGCTTCTATTTTACGCTATTCAATACAAATAATCTCGTCATCAAAGTGAAGACGAGATTATTTGTATTGAATTTTTTTAAACTATACTTCTTGATGATGCTGTAAATTGTATTATTCAATAAAAGGGAGAAAAGATGTTATAACTTACTTACCACAGTATCCTATACATTACATATAGTTTCTTTGTTACTCTTCGATAAGCTCTGGTCCCCAAACATAAACAGAATCTATTGCTTCACCATAGGCACTTGGCCAAATAACAGCAGTTACACCATCATTAGTAGAAAACGGCTGATCGGATGTTACTGAGAAATACTGCCAATCTTTTGTAACATCAACTTTTAGTCCTGTTGACTCTGTATTGTTTTGATTTTGAACCTTTATTTGTGCTTGATGAGGCTCATCAGCTTTCAACCACACCCCAAATGTATATTGTTTTCCACCCGAATCAATATCTACATATTGTTGTACGGCACCATTAACATCTGTTTGGATTAATTTTTGTGCAAAATCACCCTCTGGCGTAGTTACAGAGCTATAGCCTACATTAACATTGTTCTTGCTCCAGCTAGATTGTGTAAAATCGTTGATTGAAAATTGTTCTAAAAGGTTTGGATCCTGAATCTTATTTTCTAACCTAACAACTGCTGAATATAAACTATTTTGATACGTAAAAGGTGTTGGTTCAGATAGGGCAGGATAACCATCGATAAAGGAATTTAAATTAGCTCCTGGGACGATAGAATACTGTCCCCTTAGATTATAAATTCCACCAATATAAGCACCCTCTTGTTCCTTAAACTCCCAAGTATCTGATTCACTAAAGTACTCTTCTATAGCTATGGATTGGCTAAACGTTTCTGACATTTCAGTAGATAACTCCGTTGTAACTTCAGGCAAAGGAATAACGTCTCCCCCACCAACAGTTAAGGATAGTGTAACACCTACTGATTGAGCAAACTCGTACCCTTTTTCTCGACTCACTCCATAAGAATTTTCAAAGCCAATACTTAAAGATTCTCCTTCAGTTGAACTTCTAAGCGCATTGCTTACTAATTTCCAATAACCGTTTTGTTTTATCTTAGAATTACTGGCAATTTTGGATGAAGGATTAACCATCAGGGTTACATCCAATATAGGAAATGGTGTTTCTGGTGTTATGGAGCTACTAAATAGTTCTATCAAGTCATCGTAATACTTGTTATTATAAATATATCCTAAATAAGCATCTTCAACATTTTCCCCGTATTCTTTTGCAGTGTATTCTAGATAATCATCAATCCCATAAAAACTACTTAAATCTAAATACGAAATTGTCATTTTAACAGGAACGTAATCAAGTAGATCAGCCTCAACGATAGACTGATAGTCAAGTGTTGACGGTGGTAATCCTTCCTCATACCCAGAACCATTTTCAGTAATATATTCCTCAAGAGGTGGCAGTAATACTTGATTATCCAACGATAATAATTGGATTGAACTTGAAAAATCTACAACGTTTTTATTTCCATCAAAATAAGTGATCGAAACTTCATCCATATTAACATTATTAATGGGTTTCTCTGCCATAACATTTATTGGCACAATTGTACTTGTTGCTACTGCTGCTGCTAAAGCTGTAGTAGATAAGATCTTCCCTAATTTGTTCATATTGAATACCTCCAGTAAGTATATCCTATAAAAATAAGTTTCCCTCCATTAATCTCCAATATATTCGAAGAAATATGGTCATCATTTGGTACAATTCCTTACTATCATTTTGCTGTTCTAGTAATTTGAAATAGTTCCTTTCAGTTCTCAGTTATTACCACTAATCAACTTGGCTACCAAGCGATATAAATTTTTTTATTAATTATTCCCTTTACTATTTCATAGAATCTCATCTCCAATACTCTATTTTATTCCACATAATTTTTTTCTGTTTGATCTCTTTGAGAACAAAGGTAATCCAGTGTGAAAGATTTAGTTTACATATGCCCTCATTATCCTATATATTAATTTTTTTGTATGAGAGGTTCTTAGTTGATTAAATATTAAGATAATTATTTTTTCAACACTTCCCCTCCTTCTTCAAAAAAATTATAAATAGCATATAACGATGGGTAAATAGGTCAAATTTTTTTGACCTACACAGTGGATAAGCCATTTTTCGACTATAATATTATGTATTCTTATTATTTCTCCATTTTTTGCATAATTGTATCAAGATATTTATATTAGTTATTCAATTAAATTATATTAGAAATAAAGATTGTTAGAATGATACTTCTGCAGCTCACCTCAATGTTCTTTTTGTTTAATAGTGTTGCTAAAACGCTATATGGCGCAATTATCTTTTCATTAACGTACTATGTATAGTTAAATGCAAATAAAAAAACCTTACTCTAGTAGCAAGGCATTATTTATTTAATAACTCTATTGTTTTATGTCTTTTAGGCTCCCAATTCACTACACCTTTTTCTTGCAATCGCTTGAGAGCATCGTACACAGTGGATAATGATTTAATTTCTGTCATTCTTCTGATCTCCCTAATACTAGGAGTAGTATTATAAAGCTTTAGATATTTCTCTATAGCCTTTAATACTTTCTGCTCAAATTCAAGCTTCTTTTTTTCTTTTTTGTTCATTTCATATAGCATAATCTATGCTCCTTATAACTGCATTTAATTACATTATAAACGAACGTATATTCTATTTGCTAGCCTAAAAAGTGCAAAATAAAAAAGCCTCCACTCCGAAGAGTAGAGGCTATGTGAGGTTATGCAAATGCCATGTAATTTTAAGTTATGTACTCCCCACCCATTTGGTGTGGGGAGGGAGGAAATTCGTGGTAGTCAATCGTGATGTATTTTATATTATGCTATTGTTATTTTTTGTATGCACTTTTTAAAGGACGGCCAACTATTACAGTGTTTAAAAACACCGCTTCATCCGTTGTTATATCACCTTTAGCAGCTTTCTTCTCCCACTCATCACTTGTAATAATGCCTTGTTCTCTAGCCAAATTATAAGTCTCTGCCAACTCATTAAATTGCCACTGTTTTAGTTTCATTTCTTCTTCCTCCTGCTTTGGTTTGTTTAATTCTGATTCAATAGCCTTTAAAAATGCGCTCCATCGACCTTCACCTAAAATACGATGAGGACAGAATTTACCTGACCAATCACGATGCTTTTTAACTCGTTCAATACCCCAATTTCTTTCCTTCAGCAATTGAGCAACAAACTTTACAGTTAATGCCTCCGCTTTTCTATACCGCTCTCCACCGCTTTTTGAATAGCAAATCTCAATACCTATTGATTTACGGTTTCCTTTTCCATATGCTCCATCGCCACAATGCCAGGCATTACGATCCAAAGGGATACCTTGAATAACTTCTTTATCATCAATTGCAAAGTGGTAGGATACTTCTAAGTTGTTACCTACCATGAATTTAACTTCATTTTCTGCTGGAGCATCATTGTATGTGTTGTGAATGGTGATATACTCAGCATCCATTGAGTAAGGGCATTTAGTTTTGTATTTATTTTTAGAAACTAGGTTTTCCTTTGGTTTAATTGTCATAGTGGATCTACCCCTTTCATTAAAAAAGCTACCTGAAGAAACCAAGTAGCTAAAAAGATTTACCATTTCCTTTTTCTTTTAGTACAGCAATTACATCTCTTATTTGTCGAGGTATTGGTACGCCTATTTTTGCTCCATTTTCTGTCACACTGATAAATTCAGTAACAATAAATGCAATAGTTACTCCATCAGCAATGTACCCAGTTTCAAACATAAGTGCTTCAATCATGTAAACAGCACCGATTAACAACAGAATATATACCTTCCTCATTAGCCCCTTGATGCCAATTCTGCTACTAAGATTCTTTTCTATAAAACCAACAATTAACCCTGAAATATAATCAAGTCCCATCATTCCTAATAATATAGTGACGACCAATCCTACACCTCCAACTAAGAATGAAACGAATGAACCAACTGCAAATACTATACCTTTAAAAATTGAGCTAATATATTCCATATGCTTTCTCCTTTCCATTATAAAAAGCCCTTAATAGGGCTTAATCGACTCAGTGGGTATTGTGTTTACTATCGTTTTATCTCTGCATCAATTTGATTAAGCTCTTGTTTAAGCTTAGTAACAAACGTTGGTTGCGCATTTCCGAATGTTGCTTCTAACTGAAAGCCTCCAGTTTCATATACTTCTGTAATTTCGGTGATCCTTGCGTCCATCGTTACGCCCCAATCTTTATTCTGAATGGTCACTATGTCCCCAAGATCATAGTCTTTTTCATAAACAAAAGGAGAATGTGTAAGTATTTGCCCTTCAAGAAATTGCTCTTGAAGAAACTCTTGAAGCTTCTGATTCCCTCTATCATTCAAAGCGTTTATTATGTCTTGCTCAGGAATAGGTTGTTCATTTTCATCAACTTCAGCTATATCCCTCGCATCTATAAATGTTTCGATCCGTTGGAGGTCTTGGAGGTTTCCAATCTCTACAACTCTTCTATTTATGCCCTCGCCTTGCCCTGCTACATATGCTTGATTGCGATAATTAAACTCACTCTCGGTGAATTGTAATGATTTAAGACTATCAAAATCATGACTAAATATAACAGGTGGGTTTTCTGTTTGATTTGAAGTAAGATCACGCCCATCATGTACATCAAAGAGCCATTTTTTATTTTCTATATCAAGGTGTACACCCCAACCGATACCCGTTGTATATGAAATGGCAGTCAGTTCCTCCGAAAGATTCTTGAAACGTGACTGCCATGTTATACTTTGCCCTCTATTCAAGTTGTCAGCTAAATCAAGCACAGATATTTTTCTATTTAAGTCTTCAGGATTCACGATGTTTCTATCTACATAATGCTTAAGAACAGTTTCAGCATCGCCACTTTTGTTGTCATATGCTGTGTGGCTTGGTGGAAGTGTAATTCGTTGGCTGACAATTCCCTTTATCTCCAACCCTCGAATAACCCACGTTTCCGATTGCTTGCCACTATCGTCAATTCCAATCTCACGATGCTTGATAATTCCGACTTTGTGAAGATCAGATCCAAGAAGAATAAGATTATCTTTGATTAGCTTATCTGTATGCTGTTTATGTCGGTTTATATGGAGCTCGAATTCACCCACATTGTGGAATCTTCGTGTAAAAATTAATGATTCATAATCATCTATTTCTGCTAAGAGTTGCATATCTGACGTTAATATTCGTATTGGCTTGATATATATCACCTCATAAAAAATACGCCCTGTTAGGCGTTTGATTCTTCATATAGCTGTAATTCAATTGCTTCTATCATCTGATTTTCACTAGCAACAAAAGGTAGTTTGTCTTTCATAAAACGGAAATTTCTTTCTTCACCTTCCACAATTGCTACTATCCTTCTTGCGTAATAATGTTCCTCCACCGCCCTACTTGGTTGTCCAATGGTTGGATTTTTAAATTGTAATTTTGATTCTTTTAAAACAATCATTTTGCTACCTCCTCAAATTCTGTTACTTCCGTTATTTCTTTAACTGCAAACGCATATGTTTCGCCAACCCAAGACTCACCAACTTCACGCTCCACACCCTTGATGTGCCAATCTTGAACATTATCATCATTACGAGTGCCAATCACTAGAGCCTTGTATGTTCCTGCTTTTTCACACGTAACTTTTAGTTTGTCACCTTCTACTACTCCGAATCCCCTTCCAAAATGTAAGTGAGGGTTTATCCATACATCAACATTGACATTTAAGTGTTCGAAGTAATCTGGTAATTGCATTTCGACCGTTTGACCATCTTCCACCGCTTCTATTTGATAGCGATATAAGGTATCTCCAGCAGTTGGGGATTCTACCACCCCATGTCTTATAACATGTGTTGCCTTCTTAGCAGGGTTAGGGTGTGGCATTTCGAAGTTTTTAGTTCCAGATACAGATAGACTTCCAGGAATTAACCATCTTGTGGTAGTAGTCCAAACATCTCCACCTAGTACCCCTTCACTACTATTAAGCACTTCTGTATTAGTCCCAAAAGCTATCGCATAAGGTTCTTCGTTGACGGTATTGCCCCCTATTGCAATTGTACCTGTATCATAGGTTAGAGCCTCATTGCCTATCGCAATGGAAAAGTTACCTTCCGCCTTAGACGCTTTGCCTATTGCTATACCATATTTCTCTAAATTAGTTGCATCTTTCCCTATTGCTATACCACTATCACTTGTAGCGCTTGCATTATTCCCTATTGCTACACAATAATTCCCTAAGCTGACACTCGCCAAGTATCCGATTGCCATGCCATAAATACTTGAATTAATCGCCTTATAACCCAAAGCTATGCCATAAGAATTTGAAACGGACGCCTCTCTACCAATTGCCACGCCTGCAGTAGAAATAATGTTGGCGTCTTCCCCGATTGCTATGCCATAAGAGCTTGAAGCAATTGCATTCTTTCCTATCTCTACTTTCGAGGTGGTAAGCTTATCGTTAACTTGTTTAACTGCATTTGGAGTTGCTGCTTTAATAGCACTTGTGTTATTTATTGAACTATCTAATTGAACAATTCCTTTTACACTCGTTGTTGCATCTGGTGGATCTGATACATCTAGTTGCTCTGAAGGAACTTTACCATCCGCGTTTAGTTCAGCAATCCCGTTAGGTTGACCGATTGATAAAATCAATTCTGACAAAGCTTCATCATCAAAATTAGGTAATATCTTTGATCCTGCCCACGGGCAAATATCTTCAATTCCTCTTTCATCAATCACATCGTCAGGATTGATGTATGTTTGTCCTCCAATTATCTTTACTTGAGCAAGGCTAATTTCATACACTGTTTCATCTTGTTGTAAATCTGGAGGTACAGGATCAGTGGAAGCAACACCCTTTTTTATAAAACTTTTTACATACCTTGCATCTGTATTTTCATCCAATCTAACTACGATTCTATCAATTCTATCCTTGCCTAAAGACTCTGTGTCATGAGCAAGAGGAATAGTTGAATCATTCATGTAATATCTTCCTTCTACAAAAGATATACCAGGCTCAACTTCTGTAATCATGTTCGCACCGTTTGCTAATACTGCTAATTCATTTGCGAAGCCTTTCATAACACCTGTTGTTATTAGTGCGTAGAAAAAATTTGTGAACTGTTGGGCGTTATATTCACGGTCGGGTAGACCATTTTCGTCTTCGATAGGATCGAAAAAACTATATTTTTCTGTCACAATCACACCCCCAAATATCTATTTTTGTATTCAATGTAGACCTCAGGTTTACCACCTTCAGTGATAAAATTAATTTTATTTTCTCCTACCTCTAAGTCAAAAAGTTCAGATCCTAAATCCATATACCCTGCTGCACTTGTTACAATTCCATCAGGTGCAATAATTTCTATTGTCTTATTGCCAAATTCTGTATTAATGACTAGGCTATAATCTTTCGGAATGCTTCTATTAATTTGAATAAATTCCCCTGTTGTTTGATTTGTTATCTTAGGATTAATAGCCTCGCCACGAAAAGTAATTTTCACAGGAGTAGGGACATGCCCCTCATTTATCAATACCCTTGAATCTCCCCTTGTCGCAAACCGTACGGGAAAGCTAAACGGAAAACGAAAGCTTGATACGAAATCTTCTAGTTTAATATTTGTCGGGTTAATATCTCTCCAGTATGGATCAGGGCAAGTAAAGGAAACCATAAATCGTTGAAAAGCCTCCTGTTTCTTATCTGGTAACACTACCCCACCGTCTACTACTGCATCGATCTCCCTGACAATACCGTCTTGTTCATATAACAAAACCCCTTTACCAAGCTTAGTATTAAATGCTTGATGTAGGAGTTGTCTTTGATTCATCACTTGCTGTCTGTCACGCTCTGTAATTGCACCTTCTACAACGATTTCACGATAGCTTAAAGAACTATCAGTGTAAGTCGTGCCATCCTGAAAGGGTGCTTTTTGCATTTGAATATCTGCTTCAATGGCTCCGATCCCTTCTATATTTGTCATGAGATAAGGACCCATATTCCCTAATGAAATGGTACTACCACGGCTATTCGTAAATGTTAGCTTTCTCATTTACCTTATCCCCCATCCCATTGCTTGTTGTCTACTCATCTGTCGTTGCTTGCGAACTATTTCAGATGGCGAAGAAACAGGAACATAATAATTGTTCGTGATGTTTGGTTGATAATTATTACTTGTTGAATGAGAAGGTGAACTTGGATATCCTTGCATACTAGGTGTGGCTGCTTGTGCCATGTTGTTAGTTGCTGTGATGACTGATCCGATATTCCCTTCCATACCTTCTGCCAGTCCTGCTGGTATCCACTTTCCTACATCCATCATGACTCGAGAAGGTGACCTAATACCAAGCACATCCTTCATCCAACCTGGTAAAGAATTTGCAATTTCTATTGCTTTCCTTTTTAAATCATCCTTCGTGTCCGCTATACCATCAATGAGACCTTGGATGATGTCCGACCCTATTTCTTTCAAATCAATGTCCGCAAGAAATTCTTCAGCACTATTCCAGGCATCAACTATTTTTTCTTCAGCTTCAAGCATTTTCGTCCCGATATCTGCAACCTTTTCTGTGAATTTCTCTTTTACGTTTTCCTTTAATTCTTCAACTGCTTCACTAGCATCTTCCTTCATTTCAACAAATTTTGTAACCGTATCTACAATCATCTGTTGTGTTGCATCAGAGGCATCCTTTTTAATGTTCCCCCACTTTGTTGCCATATCATTTTTAAACACATCCCATTTAGAAAGCACTTCGCCTGTTTCCCAATCAACTTCATCAACATGTTCACCAGCTTGTGTTTGAGCGATTGTTATGACATTTTCATGCATATTTTCTGCCTGTTCAATTACTCCATCACGCTGTTTTTGTGCCTCTTCAATTAATTTTTCTGCTTGCTCAGCCGTAATACTTCCTACTTCATCTCGTTGGAAAATGATGTTTTTTACTACATCATTGTATTGCTCTTCTGCTGCTTCGATGGCTCCCTCTGTTTGTTCGTGTGAATTCTTTACGACTTCTGCAGCTTGTCGTGCAGTGAGATCACTAGCTTGTGCCTTCATACGCTCCATAATGGATTTTTGTTCAAGCTCATTTTCTGACATAACATCAATACCCACATTGACCATTTCCTCTTGAATCTGATTAATCTCTGCTTTTTCTTCAGAAGTAATGGTTCGTTTTTCTTCTTTGGCAGTATTCATTATTTCAGTAATACGGGCTTGACCATCTTGTATAGCATCAACTTTTTCATCTTGATACTTCTGAACCTCTTCCAGTATTTTTGCTTCCTCTTCTTCTGTTAAGACAGAGCTTTGAGCATAAAAATCTGTTATTGAGGTAAGTTGTTCTGCTTGCTTTTCCTGCATATTCGTTAAGACCTGTTCATTCATTTGAGCAAACGTATTAATGATCTCAGTCGCCATTTCATCAGTGATTGTTGTTCCTGACCAAGCTAATTGATCAAGTGCAATGGTAGCTTGGTCGTTTAAATCCAAAAATGCACCCACAGCTTCTTGTGTAGACTTTGATACTTCTGGTCCAAATCTTTGTATTTCAGGAATGGCATCCTGACTAAAATGTTTATATAATTCAATGCCTCCCGCTGTTATTGTTGCTATGGCAGCTACAGCAATACCAACAGGACCCGTTAATGCTGCAAGACCTCTTGATAAAATACCTGTAACTGTACCAATACTTTTCATCTTTTTAGCAACTTTCACCACATGAGGAATAAATGAAGCAAACGCACTAATGATGTGCCCCGTAACAATAATTATAGGACCTAGAGCCGCTGCGATTCCTCCAGCAATTACGGATAACTGTTGCATTTCTGGTGATAGATCACTAAACCATGCTGATAGTTGTTCAATCTTTTCAGCTAATACAGGAAGATATTTTTCAGCCAACTCTAAAAGGATCTCTCCAACTGGCAATAGAGCTTCTTGAAAACCTCTCCACACCTCTGTTGCTCGTGTACCAAAATTATCATAGAGAGCTTCTCCTGCACGGTCAGTTGCCCCTTCGACTTCGTCATATACACCTGTTACTTCAGTTAATGAAAGGATTACTTTCTCACGAAGATCCTCATACTGTGTTCCGAATAAATCAGTAGATAACTGATTCCGTACTGTGGCATCTTCTACTTCCATGAGTGCTGTGACAATCTTTTGAAAGGCTTCGTTTCCTTCATCTCCACCTTTTGCAATTTTATTAACATACTCTTTCGCATTTAAGCCTAATGTCTTATAAGCATCTTCAGTGGCTTCTGACATTTCAGACATTCTAATATGGCTTTCTTTGATAGCGTCTCCAACTTTATCAAGAGACCATGCACCTGCGTCACTTCCAGCTTGAAGAACGTTGAACATTTCTTCTATTTCATAACCCATCTCAGCAAATTGAGGTGAATATTCATTAAGGGTATCTAAGAATTCCCCACTATAATCAAGCCCATTTTGAAACCCTGTTGTAATGAGGTCAAAAATCATATTGGAATCCTCTCCAAAATCATTCATTAACTGATTGACAATTTTAGTAGAATCTCCAATGTCCGCTTCAAATGCATCGGCTAGTATATAGGCTTTTTCTGTCGCTTCTTCTAGTTCATTGTCTGTTAATTGCTTCATGTTGTGAGCTACGATTTTAAGTGAGTTTGCCGCTTCTCCTATACTTTCACCAAAAGCATTCGACCACAATTCTTGAGCCACATCCGCCAATTCATCCGCTTTTTCCGCTGTTAAACCTAGTTGAGCCTGTATTCTTCCTTGAATCCCGTCAAAATCATCCGCAACTTTAAATGCACCAACTCCAATTGCTGTGAGTGGGAGGGTAACTGCTGCTGTAATAGCACCGCCTACCTCTTTCATCTTCTCGCCTGATTCTTTGATGGATTCAGTAGCCTCTTTTATTTTCTTGTCGAGTTGCTTCCATACATTTGTTTGATCTTCAATCTTTTTATTGGTACTTTTTAACGCTGATTCTGTTTTTTTCATCGCTGCATAGGTCTTGTTGTAGCGAATTAACAGATTCTCAGTTTCCTTTGCATCCTTACCTTTAGTTTTAACGCTCTCTTCATACTGCCTTCGTAATTGCTCAACTTTTTTCTGTTGTAGACCAAGCTTATCTGTTAAATTTCGAGATGCAGCTTGTAAGCCTTCAATACTATTTTCAAATCCGTCTACACCAGCACTTGCAACCTTAAATTCACTTTCAACAGCCTTAAGTTTTCGATTTATTTCAGTAATACTTTTCGAAAACTCAGCACTTTCAAGACCAAGATTGACTCTTAAAGCTCCTACTTCTTCCAATATCCCACCTCCCTACCACAACTGATCTATAAAGCCTCTTGGTGTTTCTTGTTCTTTTCTTGAGGTATTCACACGTACATGAACATTAATTAGGGCAACCAGTTTACGGAGAGTGCTCCGCCAAAACATCTCATCATCCCAGCCTAATATCACTGTTCCTGCATAATAAAGCCAGTCCCAATCGAGTGTATTCTCTCCTTGAGACTGGCTTACTTGTTTTTTGCTTCTTCTTCAGGTTCTGGAAGACTTTGAACAAATGCACTCATTAACGTAGTGGCTATCCCTTGAATATTGGTGAAGTCAAATAATGCACCGACCTTCTTTTCTGTGAGTTCATCATCTTCATGAATTAAACCGCAATAGAGAAGGAAACGGATGTCTTTAAGTTTACCTTCTTTCACTTTGTTAATGACAGTTGTGAGTCCTTCTTTACCATACTTTTCTTCTATTTCAACCAAACTGTTTAGGTCATATTTCAAAATACGCTCTTTATCTAAAGTAATCTTGACACCTTTTTCTACAACATTCTTCACTGTAATACCCCCATTTAAGTGTAATCATAAGAAAAGGGACCTTTTGAAAAGTCCCTTATGCTTCAGGTGTTTCCTTGTAAACTTCAGTAAACCAATTATTTATGACTGTTTCACTTACTCCTTCGTCACTGCTCATCACTTCTACCTTCCATTGATTATCAAATGCACGTTTAATAAACTTAGCTGAAATAGTTGGTGTTTGATACTCGATAGAGTCACCTTTTGTTTTATAATTTGACTCAGGTAATTGGAATTTCCCTTTGTACAACCAAACAAACTTATTCCCACCATCACTCGTAGGAGAACTAAAACCAAGAGCCACATAAGGTGATACATCATCAGCAGACTTAATTAATACACCCTCGCCATTTACTTTATGGCCTAAAAGAAACGACTGCACTTGAGTCGATAACGCATCAATGTTAATTTCTACTTCAATTTCTCCAAGGCTACTATCTGTGGCTGCTGGACCATCGTCAGCATAAAGTGTTGATGAATTCACATTAGGTTTGATTTTGGCTTCTATGGCTTTTGCTAACCTTTGTGGCGTTTCATATGTTACCTCTATTTCATCATCCTTCGTTAATTTGGCAACATGGATGTTTTTTAAACCAATAATAATTCCACTCATATTATTCCCTCCTTAAGTTGTATAACTAAATCTCATCACCTTGTGATAAATGCCTGTATCTCTTTCGTACAAATCAGCTTCACTTGTTCGTCTAAATCCTACATTCTTTAACTTTTCCTTGACCTGGTCAACTAGGTTCATGTAGTTTAAGTCACTCCACACATCTACTTGAACATAATGAACCGTCTTTTGTTCATCATCATCTGCATGTAACCCTGACCCTTGGTTATATTCAAAGAATGTAATGTAAGTTTTCTCATCACCATCATAATGATGAAATTCCACTGGAACACCTACTGATTCAAGAGTGTTTATTACAATCTGATTGATGCTCATAACCCTAAACCACTTCGTATTACATCAGCCATTTTTTGTTGAATTTGACCTTTGCACAGCTCAAATGCTTTTTGTGCAAAAGGCTGAGGACTTATTGTTGAAGTTCCAAACTCCAAAAAGTGAGCATAAAAAAAGTCCTTATGAGGACCAATTTCAAGTTTACCGTCTTTTATAGCTGAAATAATAATATTGTCAGCTAGATGTTTTTTATTTAATGTGGATCTTGGTGCAAGTTCCTTCATTTTCTGTTGAAGTATTTCAGCGCCAGCTTTCAATGCTTCCTCTGCAATGGGCTGTCCTTTTTCTCCTATGTTTCTCAGCTTCTTTAGTAGCTCATTCATGCCTTTTACTTCAAAACCCATCACACCACTTCCTTTGCAATGATGGTCAATGTTTTACTTTTCATGTCATCATTAATAACAGATTCAATTTCATATGCATGTTCCCTATATATAATCCTCATATCAGGGTTGATGTCTTTTGTAAAACGAATAATAAAGCGAATTGTATTCTCATTTTTTGTAGTTGCTGCTTGATGGTATTCGCTGCCTTTAACCGTTTTAATCTTAGCCCATACTTTTTTATAGTATTTCCACCTTTGCTCTTCTGTTAAAGGGAATCCATCCTGATCTTTTGCATTTTTATCATATATTTGAAACGTAATTCGATGTCTAAACTGACCAGTATTATAATTAGGATTGTATTTAAACTGCTGCATCTGTATCACTATCCTCTAACGATATTTCTTCTAATGCTTTAGCAATCCTAAGATCATTGATCTGTATTAAGAAATACGCTTGGAAGTATTCAAGTGCGTCATTGTAAGCGTATCGTGATCGTTCAAAAACTAGCTCTTTAAATTCCTCATCAATATTAATATCGTAATCACCACATATACGCCTTAAACTATTATTAGACGCAGAAAGGATGCGCCTTAAGTTATCATCTTCATCATCACCTAAGTGCATCCTATCCTTGAATTCTATTAAAATACCATCTGTGATGCTCATTTACATCACTCCTTATTCTGCTGGTAGAGCAAAGTTAATATCCAAATCATAGATTAATGCAGATTTATTATCCTTTGGTTTACCGTTTGCGAATTGTTTCATCGTATATAAACGAGCATCCTCGATTGCCAGGGTTTCATCAAATTTATTAATCTTGTAACCCCCTGCTATTGCAGCTAAATAAGCACCTTTCACAAAGAATAATGCTTTGCCTTCCGGTACTTCTTCTGACTCAATTGGAGAAATGTTGTAAGGTAGGTTTGTTACCCATTGACCATTTGTTGTTTGGATCGTGTTTCCAATTTGTACTTTAATAGCATCAACTGGATTAACTACCATCACAACTTTATTCGCTACTTTACGAGCCTTATCTTTAGCATCTTTTGATAAAGCAACAACAACCCCGCCTAATTCTTTCGCAACAACCTCACCTCTATCAGAAGGTGCAAATGTTAATGTACCACTTGAAGTCTTGTCAGTAACAGCGCCAGTATCAGCATTAACATCTTTCATTAAACCTGTGGGTTCGTTTTGCGCAGGTCCACGACCATTTACAAGCCCATACTCTAAACCAACGGAGTATGATTCAACTAAAACAGTGCGAACATATCGCTCTACATACTCAGGTCCTAGCTCCAACATATCCTTCGGTATAACAGCAAATGCTGTAAGCTTTAACTGACCAATTTGTTCTTCTCTAAATGATGCTGAAATTTGTCCTTTGATTTCACCGAACAACGCACCCCAAGCATATGCTTTATTTGCATCGGAGTAGATATATCGAGTTATTGCACCTAAATCTTTTAACTCAATCGCATCTAATAATGGATGTTCTGATACCAAATCCTCAAAAACTCTTTCTTGTGTCGTTACTGGTAAGATTGTATCTTCAGCAAATCCACCACTTGAAATAACTTCATTAAAGAATTGACGTTCTGTAGATGTTAATACGTTTTGACCACGTGCTGCTAAAATCTGTCCATCATGAACTTCATTTCTTGCTTCATTTGTAATTTTTTCCGTCAAATCAGTCTGCAAGGCTGCAAACATTTCATTGAAGGCTGTTTCTAATTGTTCAGGCGTTGAATTTTCATCCTTCATCACGTTCATATATGCTTGCTTTTTAGCTTCAAAGTTTTCCATTTTACCTTTAAGTTTTATAACCATAGTTTATTACCTCCATTTTTTGAGTAAATTAAAAGAACCGTTTCCTTTGTTTTCCACAGTTGATGAGGAAGTCGGATCAGGTTCTTTCGTTTGATTATTTGGTTTTAAAGTCTTTTTTAATTCATTGATAATTTCCTTTTTTTGTTCTAGATTTAATACTGAATTACTAGCATTATTATCATCATCGTTGTCATCTTCTGCCCCTTCTGCTTGGCTAGCAAATCCAATGTCTACGGCTTTTCGAGCACTAAACCAAGTTTCAGCATCGACCTTAGAGCGAATTTCCTCTCGATCAACATTTGCCTTGGTCATGTATATATCGACAATTCCTTCCTCTAGTTCGTCGAGGACATCAGCTTCTTTTCGCATATCGGTTTTTGTACCCCAAACAATATTACTTGCTTCGTGGATCATCAGCATGGAACCTAAGCCCATAATCAAATCATCTGCTGCCATTGCTATCACAGATGCAGCCGAGCAAGCCCATCCATCTACATAAATTGTAACTTTACCTTGATGACGTTTTAATCGATTGTAAATCGCAATCCCCATGAATGCATCGCCACCTGGACTGTTTATATGGATGTTAATATCATTATCTCCAGCTTCATTCAAGGCATTGTCCATGTCACTAGCCGAAAAGCTATCACTCCACCATGATGTACCAATGATACCGTAAATAGTAATATCACTAGTGTTCGTTTCCTCATTATGAACAACATTAAATTTTTGAGGAATTTCTTTCAATTGCTCAACATACGACTGATTTTTAAACATCTTAAAGAAATCTTCTTTACTTAAATTTCTCACTTGTTCTCACCCCCTTTAACATCGCCTGCTGATTGATAATTTTTCGTAATCACAAACTCATCTAATTCAGGATTATCAGATCGTTCAGCACCAAATAATTCCCTCACCTCATTTCTTGTAAAAGCTCCAGATGCAACAAGCTTATCTACAGCTTCCGCATGAGTAATTAAGTCTTTTTCAGTGACACCCTTCACTTCAACTAGAGATCCATTGAGGTATTGATTTTTATCAATTAACTTAGCATTCAATTCATCTCCTATCTTCTTGATTAATGGACCAATGCAGAACTTTACATAAGCCTTTATGCTAGTTTCGTAGTCTGATTGCTCCCCGTGAATAAGAGCGTTTGGTATTCCTAGAATGTCAGCTACATCATCAATTAATGATTTTTTTAGCTTGGTTAATTCTTCAATTGATTTACCATTGTTTGAACCGTTTGAGACTTCATTGTAATCAAACCCTTTTAGTTTCGGTACAACAGCAACTGAATTGTTTTTAAACGCATGGAACAACTTATCAATAAAGCTTTGTAATTTTGTTCTACTTTTTTCATCGAGAGATCCCGTTGATTCAATGCTAACAGTACCTCTTATTTGATTCGCCCTCATGCTTGTTTCAATCATTCTACTAAACAAATCTGCAAAATCCTTAAACATTCCATCCATAAAATCGCTTAATTTATCATTGTTGTAGGTAATGTAAATAACTTCATCCATTCTAAATGACCGTTGGAATGTGTAGTCTTTAACCGTCACATCTTTAAAGACATCTGCGTACACTGCATATTCCACACGAGTGAAGCTATCAGCTATTAGTAAGTCATTATGATCTGTTAGAATGACCAACACTTCGTTTTCGTAGATTAATTCATAGATAAATTTTTGCCAAAAGTCTGCAGCTGACTGATCCGTATTCGGACGAACATTTAATAGATAATGCCAGTCATTTAATTGGCGTTTACCATCTTCCATTAATCTAAAATCAGATTGACTGATCGTGCGCCCTATAAAATTAATACAGGTTTCTAAAGCTATTTTTTTAAGGTATGCTCGGTGAGATGTTTCATTCGTCAGGTCGAGATCAAACATCCATTCCAATTCACTATTTCTACTTAAAATGTCACTAATCCATCCCATTCTTCTATTCTCACCCCCCTTAGAAATTTAAAGTGTCTAAAACATCTAACGAATCTTCAATGTTCATATCGCTTATTTCGTCAATTCTATATAGACCGTAAACTAAACATTGAAAGCCGTCAGTTTTTCGCCTAATTGGTTCCTTCTTTAGATATTCTTTATTTCCATCTTTTTTAATTAACACGAGCACATTGTTTGTGTACCAACGCATCAAAGGATTATCACCGAATAAAAAAAGCTTGTTAGCAAACCCTGTTTCCACACGAGGTGCCAACAAACTGTGAATGGCTCTTGGATTGCGAATAATTTCTACCTCGAACCCTGCTTTTTCCAATGGAGCTTTAAGTATTTCCATACGGAAATTATCGCCAATAATCTTTTTGATATTGTAATGCTTGCTTTTCTCTACAAACCAATCAACAACATGTTTAGGGTTAATCGTAGCTTCATCTACAACTGTAATAAGGTCTTGCTTCTCCCAATCCCTTATAGGTGCAAATTTGCGTTTTCCAGCCATCTCAGCATCATGTTTTTTAGAATAACTGTAGTATTTATCAACAAACTCTTTTCTCGCAAAAGAATGGGTGATGAAAGGGTATTTACCATCATGTTTGAAGACCAGTCCACATGCAGCAAAATCTCGAATGCTCGCAAAGTCTAAACAACCGATACATTCTTGATCTAACAAGTTAGGCATTGGTTTATTCGTCGCTTCGATTTCCTCCCATTTAGCCACTGATCGTTCTAAGTCTGTAACTGGTAGATTCATACGCTTGGTCATGAACTCTTCACGATTACTTGGGTCGTCTTCTAAGTCCTCGTATTCTTCATGAATGGTTTCAAATAAACCATCAGCATATTCTCCTCGTGGCTCGCTTAACATTGGGTTCGCTTTTTCCCAATTAGAAGGATCTTCAACCTCACCTTCATCATCTAACTTACATATGAACGGAAACAACGCATTAGGACGTGCTTCACCGTTTAAAACTTTCATTACTTTCTCTTTAAGTTTGTCTAAAAAACCATCACGAACATAGCCATCAGTCCCAATATAAAATTCACGAGGGTTTGGTTTCTTACCAAGACCTGAAATATGTACCCTTACGTCTTTATTGCTTTCATATTGGTGTATTTCATCAAAGACAACAGCACCATCACGTAATCCGTCTTTTGTTTCACCATTTGAAGTACGGAACTTTAATATACTCCCTGTTCTCTTCGATACGGTTTGTGTAAGTGTTGTTTTAAATGCCCTCTTAAGAATTTCATATCGTTTAATGGTTTTATGAACTTCATCTGGTGATGTTTTCGCTTGTTCTTCACTATTTGCAACAACTGAGATATTATAATCCTCAATTCCATGCAGCTCACTAATCAAAAAGTGAGTAACAACAGAAATTAATCCATTTTTACCTCCACCACGCCCAAACATCCACAAATGTTTTCGATAAAAGACACGGTGGTTTTTTCTATAAAATAAAAAAACGAAAGCAATTAAGAACTTCTGAAACGGTCCTAAAGGAAAGTACCATTTTTCCCCGAACGCAATACAGTTCTCAATCATTTCGTCATTAAAATATATATCATCTCGATTTAACACATATTTCTTTAAATATTTGATCAGTAAAATTCGCTCTTTGTTAAATTTAATTTTGCCTGATTCATACAGACGTATATACTCGTCTACATATTTTTGACTAATCATACTAGATCACTAGTGTTGTACCCACCTTGACCATCACTAGAATTTTTCATCTTGTCTAATTCTAGATCTTTACCAAGAGCGATTATTTGAGCATTTAATTTATTTCTTTCTCCAATAAGAGGATGGGCCTTGGTGAATGTCTGCGCACCATTTATGGTTGTAACAGACTCCCCCTCTTTGTTGATCGTTTTGCTTATTTTTCGAAATGATTTGACAAGATCAAGATATCGTTCCACTTTTTCCACTTGTGCCAAGTCGGTTATGTCAATTCGATCCATCAATTGTTTCTTTAATTTGGTGATACTTACCGCCATAGTTCCCACCCCCCTATCGTGAGTATTTTTTTCAAAAAATCCGACAGTACAGTCCCCCCCTCCGGTGCCCGTATATAAGGAATTCCCAAAACTTTTGACCCGGGGGGTACTACTTCATTACCACTTCTCGTCATCCCATTTAGGTTCTACTCGTTTGAATACTCTGCCGTGGATTTCGTTATGGCATCTCACACATAATGTTTCAAGGTTATCTATTTCTAAAGCTAGCTCAGGATGATCCTCTAATTCTTTTAAATGGTGAACAACCAATTGGATCTTCTTACGTTTAGCTTTCTTACTATACTCATTAGTATCAATCATTACAAAGCCATTCCGTTTACACTCTTGGCATTCGTTATTGTCTCTTTGCTTCACTTCTTCTCTAATCAGTTTCCAATCGTCACTATCGTAAAACTTACGCTTCTGTTGTTTTGTTTTGTAGAAGTTCATTCTTTCAACTCCATATAAAAAAGCCTACCCGTTGGATAGACTTTGTAACTTTATTAACCACCTGTATCAGGTTCAATTGGATCTAAGAACTTACCGCCACCTGGCTCAACCGGATCTCTAGACATAATAACCACCTGGTTTCGCTTCTTTCATTTGTACCACCCCTTTAGGTTAATTCAAACGACTTCCACCTGGTTCTGGAGTGATTGGATCTTTATGGTGACCTCCAGGCTCTGGTTCAACTGGATCTAAGTGATGTCCTCCAGGTTTAACTGTTGGTCCTCCGCCTTCACTATGGTTCATGTTATCCACCCTTTCAAGTTAACCGCCTGTTGGGGCAGTATCGTCACCACTTAATAACTTTCCACCTGTTGGTGCTGGACCATCACCACTATATTTACTGCGCTCTCCAGTTGGAAGTGGTTCATCACCGATATTGTTACTACGTCCTCCACCTGGAACTGTTTGATCTCCACTATTAAAAGTCATAATATCACCTCACAAAGTTGTTATATTAACCAATTCTATAAATTTACAATAATTCCTTTAATAAAAAGCCTACTCTTGAAGGAGTAGACTCATCTGCCGTATTCTCTATCAACAAACTTTATAATTTGTGTACACTACTATAATAACACCTTCAACCCCAAATGCTCTGCCATCTTTCTGCCACTTTTCTGCCACTAACGTATTTTAGTAACACCCTTTATAACTAAGCCTGCTATAACTCCGAATCCAATTATCATTAATAATAATTCAGCTATTGGATTGATACCTAAATTTAACATACATTTCACCTCATATATAATTATTAGCTACTTGTTGCTTAATCCATCCTTGAGTTACACATATCTTATATTGTGTGTAATTCGCCAAAAGGCTGAAAGCCTTGATACACATAACCTCATGCCACTTCTTAAAAATGAGTTACACACTACCTTATTGAAGAGAATTAGAGAGATAATAGAGGCAAAAATAAAAGCTCACCCTGTTTTATAAGAGTGAACTATATCTTAAAGTTTTTTATTGCCTTATTCATTGCATCCTGATCTATCCCAATATATCTTAACGTGAATGCTGGGTCACTGTGATTCAATATCTTCTGTAATAATGCAACATCCCCTGTTTGTTTGTAAAGATGATAACCGAATGTTTTCCTTAATGTATGTGTACCTATATCATCCAACCCTACATAATCTGCAGCATCACGTAGGATCTTATAAGCCATGCTTCTTCCGATGGGTTTATTAATCCCTTCACGACTCTTAAACAAATACTCATGATCTTCCATATCTTCAATATACAGCTTGAATTCACGTTGTAATTGAGGTGTCATATCAATACGTTTTTTCTTCTCTGTTTTAATTTCTATAATATTGAAATATGATCGTTTAGCGTCTTTAACTCGTAAAGGAAGAATATCTGATATACGTAAACCTGAATTAATACCTGTCACAAATAACATGTAATTTCGGTAGCTCTGTTCTTTTAAATATCGTTTAATTTCAAATATCATATCTGGATCTCTGATAGGTTGAACAAAGTTCATTCTGTATCACCTTCTTCTTCCTCATATACTTCAATCCTTAAGGCTAAAGCAAGCTTATAAAAGACACGTTTTTTTAGTCTGTAATAACTTCTCTCGCTCATGCCAACCTCGTTATATACCTCATAATCACACATATCATCTTCACTCATATATCTTTTGATAATGACTGCTCTTTCTTGATAGCTTAATCTATTAACAGCTCTTTGTACCTTTGTTAGATACTTCTGTTTTTCTATTTCATAATCAATGTTTGCTAAAGCAGCATCTTCTGTTGATGACCTAAATTCATTTGTTGTGGAGGAAGAAACAAATGAAAAGGATTGTGTTACTTTTGGTGTAAACCGTTCTGGAACAGTTAATAAAAATATTCTATATTGCTCAAAGGTCTCTTCCACTCTTGATTTAGTAGCCCCTGCATCTATCTTTGGCAATATAAATGTTAATTGTTTTTTCATTTGACCACTCCTCAAACAATTATTTTGATCTATAAGCTCCACCAGGACCACGATAATAACGACTCCTGTTTTGTCCCATTAACTCTTCCCATTCTCTCCTGGAGAGCTTTTCATCTGTCTTTTGTAAATCTTGTATATCCTTTTTCTTTACCTTCGGTAATGTAACTTTGGTGCTATTTTTCCCCCTCCATTTATTCAGCTCTCCTTGAATTGTTCTCACACCCTTCATCCTCTCTACAAAATAAAAAGGACACCAACCATACAGCTGTATTGCTGTAATGATTAGTGCCCTCGGTTGTTCCGATGAGCTATATTCTTTTTGTGTATGATAATTTGAATACATGTGGTTTTCCGTTTTGCCATGTGATCACTTGTTCACCATGTCCGTCTTTTGGTGGATCAACAAGCTTTATTTCTCCATCCTTGACTGCATATGTTGCATCCTTAGTTAAATCTATATCTACAGTTTTATTTTTAGTATTAATTTTCATCTGGTGAACCTCCTCATTCCTTCATTGATAATAATATAAATCTCTTAATTCACCTTTTGTTAAATCCACCTTGTTTTCATGTTGGTATTTTTCACGCCATTCTTTAAATTCATTTCTCATTGATTCGACCTCATCAAAATGTACAGGACCAACTTCTTCTGATTCATAGCCAACTTCAATAAAATCTAATAATTTAGGTGTTGAAAAAATATTACCAACAACATTTACGCTTGTAACTTCATCTAAGGTCACACCTATGTGCTTTCCTTTTTCATAAAAATAGGCTGGGATAAATACAAAACAACCATTTACATAGTCATAGCTCACCACTAATGTTGCTATATTATCAGTGTCTGATACTCTTGCTTTGATAATGTCTCCCTCATATATTACCCTTCCATCTTTATCCTTCATGCCTGTACACTGGTTTCTACCTACAAATGACCATTCATCCCCTAATTGTTGTTTAACTTGATGCATAATTCCTTCTTTTGCTCGTTCTATCTCTGCCATTTCATATTTAATACTAGTTATTTCTCCATCTTTATTTTTAAAATAATATTTAAATTGCAGATCATTCAAACTAGGAGCCTCCTTCAATTTATTCCATAAGCTATCTCAGAATCAATCATTACATAACTCTTTCCCCACCAATATATCCGAATGATAATTGTCAATTGAACTAGAGTGTACTATTAGATGATGATTTATATATTTTTTATATGCAACCTCTAAATCGTTACAAACATTCCCTGTATTTATAGTGTCTAATATTTTATCACTGTGTAGGCATTGGACTTCAATTCCTTTATAAGAGTCAAAGCTTTTTTCATCATAACCACATGTAAAATATAGTTCCTCTTTTTTAACACTGTTATATTCAATAGACATTTTCAATCCCTCTATTCAACAGAATCTATCTTGTGTTTATTAAATCTTATAATATCCCTAGACACTATATGGTATCATTAATTTAATTTTCAACTTCAAAGAGGTGATTATTATAAAACTTAAAACTGCATTACTAACTCT